>NZ_JBHFNS010000014.1:0-123014 GCF_041929135.1 Floridaenema fluviatile BLCC-F154
AATTAGTAATAGTATAGCTTGGGAAAATGTCAGCGTCAAATTATATTGATTCGCTACGCTCAGTCTGAGTCCTTGGTCGCAATTCATCTCCCGCTAACCCTGTCGGGTGTAACGGGAGTCTTCTTGCGACATTGAGATAAACTGTAATCAAAGTTAACTATTGCGGTTTAAAAAATTCTTAACGCTCCTAATCAGGATAAACTATTAGTAAAGCTACTTTTTAGGAGGCACAAATGTTTGGATTAGGATTACCAGAAATTGGCATTATTGCTGTAGTTGCCCTACTAATTTTCGGCCCAAAAAAGATCCCGGAAATGGGCAGTGCTTTAGGTAAAACTTTACGCGGTTTCAAAGATGAAATGAACAAAACTCAGCAGGGAACAGAAGAACAGGTGAGCAAGGAAGCAGAGGAGAAGGGAAACAAAGGAGAATAATTTTTTACTTTTTCCTTTCTTCCCTTCTGCCTTTTCTAATTCCCTACTGACGAAGTAACGGCATTGTTAGATTCTACCTTTGCCGATTGTTCTACTGCATCAGGGATGGGATTGCGGGCTTCAATTAAGCTAACAGCACGACTGACACTTTCGGGTAAAATTACGACCAAACTGTTGACAGTCGCACTATCTAAAGCGGTATTAATCGCTTTTGTTTCATCGAGAATTGTTTCGTAATTAAAATCTGATTTAGCTTGCTTGATTCCTTCAATAATTAATCTTGCGCCGTCGCCTCTTTCTCTGCCTCTGTTATCATCATCTTCTTTGACGATGATTCGATCGAACATCTGCGCCGCCAACTTCCCTAACTGAACAAAATCTTCATCTCTGCGATCGCCAGGGCCCCCCACTACCCCAATTCTTTCACCGGGCCAACTGCGAACAAAACTGCTTAAAGCCTCGTAACTGTGGGGATTGTGGGCATAATCAATTAAAGCATGATATTTACCCAAGTTAAACAAGTTCATTCTCCCTGGCGTTTGATTGCTGGAAGCGCGGAAAGTCTTAATTGCCGATCGAATCACATCAATATTGATTCCCTGGACAAATGCCGCTAAACAAGCCGCTAACGCATTAGCAATCATAAAAGGTGCTCTCCCGCCCATTGTCAAGGGAACATTAATTGCTTGTTCGATCCGAATCGTCCAATCGCCCTTCAAAATTGAGATATAGCCATTTTCATAAACTGCGGCAATTCCCCCAGAACGAGTATGTTCTTTAATTAACTCCGACTCAGGATTCATCGAAAAATAAGCTACCTGTGCCTTTGTCCGCTGCGCCATTGCCGAAACTAAGGGATCGTCAGCATTGAGTACAGCATAGCCATTGGGGTGAATCGCTTCTGCTACCACACTTTTAACGTGAGCTAACTTTTCTACCGTGTCAATATCAGCAATTCCCAAGTGATCCGCGGCGACATTCAGGACAATACCCACATCTGAGGCATCAAATCCTAATCCCGATCGCAAAATCCCACCCCTAGCAGCTTCCAACACCGCCATTTCTACCGTTGGGTCTTGTAAAATCAATTGAGCACTTTGGGGCCCAGTGTTATCACCTTTTTCCACCAAGAAATCCCCGATGTAAGTGCCATCAGTCGTCGTGTATCCCACCACCACACCTGTTTGGCGGCAAATATGCGCCAACAAGCGAGTAGTTGTAGTTTTCCCGTTCGTACCTGTAACTGCCAAAATCGGGATGCGGGAAGGTGCGCCAGGGGGGTATAGCATATCAATTACCGCTGCCCCAACGTTGCGGGCGATTCCCCGACTCGGCGCGACGTGCATTCTAAATCCGGGCGCAGCGTTCACTTCCACAATTACCCCATCCATTTCCTTTAACGGACGGGTGATATCATCTGTCACCACATCAATTCCGGCAATATCCAAGCCGATAATTTTGGCGACTCTTTGGGCAATCCAAATATTTTCCGGGTGAATGTCATCGGTCCGATCGACCGCAATCCCCCCAGTACTCAAATTAGCCGTTGCCCGCAGATAACAAATTTCCTCTTTTGCTAAAACTGTTTCCAGGGTATAACCTTGCTTTTCTAACAATTGCCAGGAAGTGCGATCGAGTTCAATCCGCGTCAGCACATTATCATGTCCCACACCCCGATTCGGATCGCGATTAGTTTCATCAATCAATTCTTGAATCGTTGATTTCCCATCTCCGACAACATGGGCGGGGATTCTTTCCGCAACGGCGACAACTTTACCATTGACAACTAAAATCCGGTGATCCCGTCCTTGATAATAGCGTTCCACAATCACCGCTTTAGAAACTTCCTTCGCTGCGTCGTAAGCTTCTTCGGCTTCTTCCCAAGAACCAATGTTAATTGTAATGCCGCGACCGTGATTTCCATCCAACGGCTTGATCACAATTGGATAGCTGCCCACATCTGCGATCGCATCTTCCAACTCATCCAAGAAATTAATCACCGTTCCTCTGGGAACAGGTACTCCCGCTTCCCGCAAAACTTGTTTGGTGCTTTCCTTATCCGAAGCTAGTTCTACACCTAAAATTCCCGTTTGCGACGACAGAGTAGCCTGAATCCGCTTTTGATATACCCCCTGACCAAATTGCACCAAAGCACGGGCACTCAAAGCTGTCCAAGGAATTCCCCGAATTTCTGCTTCTTTAACAATTGTTTCTGTAGAAGGCCCTAAAGCAGCATCCGCCGCCATTTCTTTCAAATCTTGCAGGTCTTGCTCTAATTCGGAAGCAGGATAACTACCTGTGTCGATCAAGCTTTGGCACAACCTTACCGCTGCCCGCACTGCATAGCGACCAGCTTGTTCGTCCTTGTATTCAACTACAACGTGATATATCCCAGATGTAGGCGTTTCGCGAGTCCGACCAAATCCCACTTCTATGCCTGCCAACATTTGTAGTTCTAGGGCGATATGTTCGACAATATGCCCCATCAGCGTGCCTTCTTTGACTCTACTTAGGAAACCACCGCGACACCCTGGGGAACAAAAATGCTCTATTAAGCTAGGTAAAACTTCGACCAATCCCTCATAAAAACCGGGAATTTCGTTTGACGGGCGATCGGCAAGTTCTTCCAAATCGAGACGCATCACGATAAGTTTGTGTCGTCGAATGCTCCAATAGTTAGGACCGCGTAACGTCTGGATTTTAAGAATTTTCATGGCAGTATCCGAGAGTCATTGAGCAGCAGGACAGCAATAAACACAATTATCTAGTTTCCAATTCAGCGGCTTCACTAAACTGTTCGCTAGTAACATTTTCTTGCTGACATTTCTGTTTTTCCTTCCTATGTTAAAGAAGTAATTTAACCTGCAATGTCAAAAATACTACTAGTTCAGAGTAATAGCTAGCACCCATATTCAGCATTTTCAGTCAGAGGAGAAACGAACAAAAGTAGTAATTTTATGTTCGTGTTTGATCGGTTACGCATCCTTCACCTAGAGAAGGAATTATTTTCCGTTCTCGCATATCATAGCGATCGCCATAGCTAAGAATGTGAACCCTCAAATTATAGATACTGATTGGATCGGTAGCACCAATGTAGGGTTGATTAGTGTAAGACATTTCGGAGGGATCGACAATGGTGACTGTACCTTTTCCTAAAACTTGAATAATCCCATCGCCTTCAAATAAAGCACAGGTATCTTCATCAATGCCGATGCCCAAGCGATCGGGATGAGCAGACACAGCACTCATTAATCTTGCCATGCGATTTCGATTATGGAAATGTTGATCGACAATCACTTCTGGTAAAAAACCTAAACCTGTTGCCATATCTACCAAAGAACGGTTAGGACATTCGCCGCTTCCACCACCTGCGATCATGTGGTGTCCCATCACCGCTGCCCCGGCACTCGTTCCGGCTAAAGTTAGTCTACCTTGCCAAACTCCCAAACGTAATTTTTCCATAAAAGGCGTATCAGCCAGCAATCCGCATAATCTCAGCTGATCTCCACCTGTCATAAATACGCCCGTACAAACTTCCAAGTATTCATGGTAAGCGGAGTCTTCGCACTGGACGCGATCGCGAATATCCAACAACTCAATTCGCTTCGCCCCCATATTCTGAAATATAGTACGGTATCTTTCGCCAATAATTGCAGGTTCGCGGGAAGCTGATGGTATGATAGCTATTTGAGCATCAGTTCCCCCAGAACGATTAAAGAAAGCGTGTAAAATCTCTCTGCCATGTACCTTATCTTCGGCACCACCAATTACCATTACAGCTGTTTTCATCGGTTGGGGTTTTCTTTGTTCTTGTGCTTGAACTTCTAATTGCAGCATTTTATGTTTCCTCTTCTCCGGTTAACTTGAGTTTTAAGCCATACTTGACAAAATTGTTCTCCTCTTTTTTAGTCCTGAGTCCTTTTCAGAAGCCATCTCATCTCCTGTGATTAGACGAGAAAGCAAACGATCGTAAAGTAAGTAACTCCCTACTCAGAACTCAGTACTGGTATGGTTATCGCTCTAGATCGTAATCTTTAACACATAATGGTCGTTTATTAAACCTATTATTAAACATTTATGAATTTTTTTGTCCGTCATTGTCAGAAATTAGTCAATATTTACAAAATTATTCATATCTTACGATCGCAGATGATCGAGACGATAAAATATTCAGATTTTATGATGATTTCACACTCCCAGGTCATGTCACACTGCTAATTAAACGAATTGGTAATGAGTCTCAATCCTTAACACTATTATTGTGATACTTCGGTAACTTTTGTAGCTAAACTAGACAATTGTTCCTTTCAAATTGTAAAATTGTGCGAATAGATGTTGTTACCCTGTTTCCTGATTTTTTCACTTCCCCGCTGAGTTCCGGGTTGTTGGGAAAAGCCTTAGCGAAACAGATTGCTGCTGTAAATCTGGTCAATCCCAGAGATTATGCCACAGATAAGCATCGACGAGTAGATGATGAACCTTACGGTGGTGGCGTGGGAATGTTAATGAAGCCAGAACCGATCTTTGCTGCTGTGGAATCTTTACCAATTTTACCAAAACGGGATGTCATTTTAATGACCCCCCAAGGGGAAACTCTCAATCAACCATTATTGAAAGAATTGGCGACAAATTTTGACCAACTGGTGATAATTTGTGGTCATTACGAAGGCGTGGATGAACGAGTGTTAAATTTGGTAACTCGTGAGGTATCTTTGGGAGATTTTGTCTTAACTTGTGGAGAAATTCCCGCATTAACTTTAATTAATGGCGTAGTGCGATTGCTACCAGGAACGGTGGGTAAAGAAGAATCTTTGAAAGCCGAGAGTTTTGAAGCTATTTTGTTAGATTATCCTCAGTACACCCGCCCGCCAGAATTTCGCGGTTGGCGAGTCCCGGATATATTATTATCAGGAAATCACGGGGAAATTGCCCGGTGGCGACGGCAACAACAAATTGAGAGAACTCGCCAACGTCGTCCTGATTTGTATGAGATTTGGTTACAACAATCCAGCGGGGAAGCTGCTGATTAAGCAGGCAAGCTTTGACTAGTATTTGCTGATTTACCAGATCTCGGAATTAATTCTCCTTACCAAATAAATTAATCAATCCTGGTTAAGTTTGAAGTGACATCTGTCGCCGGAAGTAATTTATATAAAAAAGTGTTAAGAAAACCACCGATCTACGAAAGTAAGGGCAACTTAAATGAAGAAGTTAAGATTGAAGTAAAACTTCTGAATTTGAAATATGAAGAGTAAATCTAAGTTGCAATTTTGGTGTACAGCTGCCCTTTCGGTTTTGCTAGTTAACGCAGTCAACATTGAGTTTACGCCAACCCAGAAACAAGTAAATTTAAATGTTGGTCAAGAAGCATTAGCTAGACGTGCTGGGGGGCGCAGTGGAGGGGGTTCTTTTCGGAGGTCTTCGCCTTCCCGCAGTGCGCCGAGTCGTAGTAGAGGATATTCTGATAATGATTCAGGAGGTTATCGCAGTAGCCCTACTTATTCAAGACCGAATGTATATGTTGCGCCTGGTGGTTATTATGGTGGTAGTTACGGTTATTCCTATTCACCTTTGCCGCTAATTGTGTTAATTTTGATTCTGGCAATTGTGGGGTGGGCGATCGTCTCTGCACTGAAAAACTCCTTTAGAAGCAGTAACATTTCTGGGGATGAAATAGTAACTTATTCAACGGGTAACAAAGAGTTAGATAATAATATTGTTACTGTCAGTAAAGTGCAAATTGGGTTATTATCTCAAGCTCATGTAGTGCAGAAACAGCTAACAGATTTAAGCTTGCAAATTGATACTAGTACTCCTGAAGGATTAACCGAATTAATGCAGGAAACTGTCTTAGCATTGTTGCGAACTCCCGAAAATTGGACGCACGTTTCTGCTAGTTCCAAAACTGTGAAGAATCGGGAAGAAGCGGAAAAAGTTTTCAATCAAATTTCGATCGAAGAACGCAGCAAATTTAGTGCGGAAACTCTGACTAATGTTAAGGGAAAAGTTCGCCGATTGCAACAAGATGTGAAACCAGATCGAGAACCGGGAACTTACATTGTTGTTACTTTATTAATTGGTACGGAAAACGATCGCCCTTTGTTTGGCGATGTCTACTCAACCCAAGATTTGCAGCAAGCATTAGAAAAAATTGCGGCTACTCCACCAGAATATCTTTCGGTATTTGAGTTACTTTGGACTCCCCAATCTGACACAGAAAGCCTAACTTATGATGAAATGTTAAGTGAGTACGCAAATATGATGCAACTGGCATGAACATTCGCATAGGTAACGGTTACGATATTCATCGATTGGTATCTGGACGACCTTTAATTTTGGGAGGTGTCCAGATTTCTCACGAAATGGGATTATTAGGGCATAGTGATGCTGATGTTCTGACTCACGCGATTATGGATGCAATGCTGGGGGCGTTAAGTTTGGGGGATATCGGTCATTATTTCCCGCCCAGCGATTCAAAATGGGCGGGGGCGGATAGTTTAATGTTGTTAAGTCAGGTCGATCGACTGATTCGAGAAAAAGGTTGGCGAGTTAGTAATATTGATTCGGTAATTGTGGCAGAACGTCCGAAATTGAAGCCGCATATTTTGGCAATGCGCGATCGCTTAGCAGCTGTTTTAGAATTAAAACCTGACCAAATTGGCATTAAAGCCACCACTAACGAAAAATTAGGCCCAGAGGGAAGAGAAGAAGGAATTTCTGCTTATTCTGTAGCTTTACTTGTAACCGCTGATTAAGTCGCTTTAAAAACTGAGATTTGCTAAAAGGATGAAAGTAATGGAAACGGCAAATTTTATCCCCCAAAGACAGATAGATGTTATCGCCTACAATAGTGAAGAACAAGCAATTTTAATTGCTGAGGTAAAAGCTTTAGGATTTAAAAATCATCAAGCAAAACAGCAAGCTTTCTCTCAACTAAAGTCTTACTGGCAATCTGGGAATCGATCTATCTCTTTTGTAATGTTAGCTGATTTGTCAGAAATTGAGATTTTTTCAGGAGAAAGTGTTAATATTTCGGAACCTTTGCTGACTCTCAAAACTGCGGACATACTTAGCTACTATGACCCCGAATTTGCTACTAAACAAATTTTCGATCCATATTTTGAAACATTGCTGGAAGCATGGTTACGAGATTTAGCTTATCACTGGAAATCAGAAAAGCCACCTGCATCAGATCGAGTAGAAGAAATTGGTTTATTACAACTGTTAGCAGATGGAACAACAAAATCTGAGGTAGTGCTGGAAAGCGGAAATGATAACCTTAAATGAAGATACACTTCAGGAGATATCAGAAATAAGTCTTTCACAACCGGAGAGTTTGATGATTAAAGATGATATTGTAGATAATTTGATTATCAAATCCATATTAAATCATGCAGCTTTACATCCAGATGAAATCAAGGTATTTCTGAGTGGAAACACTAGAGATTTTGGTACGCCAGCAGTTCAACAAGTTCTGCGTGATGCAGGTATAAGTTATTTTAGCCGAACCCAAAATTTTCTGGGTTGGTTAGAATCGAATTAGATTTTACTAGCTAATTTTTAGAGAAGATAAATGATGAAATACTCGGCTATTAAACGAACTAGATTTTCAGGATTTCTCTTAGTTTTGTTATTCATTGGGTCGATCGCACTTACCAGTTGTAACGCCTTAAGAATAAAAAGTGCAAGTGCTGAAGTTCCGCAAATTGTAACTAGCGTACTTAGCGATCCAAAAACTTTTAATCCACCATTTGTTCAAGAAGCGCCTAGTCCTACTAGCGTGATGTTTGAAGGGTTAGTGACAGAGAATAGTTTAACTGGGAAAATTGAACCTGCTTTAGCAGAATCTTGGAGAATTTCGGAAGATAAGAAAAAGATAGTTTTTACTCTCAAACCGAATTTAAAATGGTCAGATGGGAAACCATTAACGGTAGATGATGTAATTTTTACTTATAATGAAGTCTACTTGAATGAAGCAATTCCTACTGATACCAGAGATGTATTAAGAATTGGTGAAAGTCGCGCTTTACCAACAGTAAAAAAATTAGACGATCGGAGAATAGAATTTACGGTTCCTGAACCTTTCGCCCCATTTTTAAGAGTAACTGGAGTGCCGATATTACCTGCACATATTTTAAGAAAATATGTTAATAGGAAAAACCAAGATGGTAAACCTACATTTCTAACCACTTGGGGAGTGAATACACCACCTAATGAAATAGTAGTTAATGGGCCATACACCTTAGAAAGATATGATACAAGTCAGCGGATAATCTTTCGTCGTAATCCTTATTATTGGCGGAAAGGTAGCCAAGGTCAGCAACAACCATATATTGAAAGATGGGTTTGGCAAATTGTTGAATCCACTGATGTTTCTTTAATGCAGTTCCGTTCGGGAGGTTTGGATTCAATATCTGTATCACCGGACATTTTTTCTTTAGTCAAACGAGAAGAAAAACGAGGGAATTTCTCGATCTATAATGGTGGCCCTGCTTCCGGGACAACTTTTATCTCATTTAATTTGAATAAAGCGAAAGATGCTAAGGGAAACCCAATAGTAAATCCAGTGAAGTCGCGGTGGTTTAATACTAAGGAGTTTCGCCAAGCGGTGGCTTATGCGATCGATCGCCAAACCATGATCAACAATACTTTCCGCGGATTAGGTGAACCCCAAAATTCTCCAATTTCGGTGCAAAGTCCTTATTACCTACCTCCTGAAAAAGGGCTAAAGGTTTATGATTACAATATCGAAAAAGCCAAACAATTACTCTTAAAAGCGGGATTTAAATATAACGCTGAAGGTCAATTATTAGATTGGGATGGTAATCGTGTCCGCTTCACATTGATGACGAATAGCGGTAATAAAATTCGGGAAGCAATGGGAGCCCAAATCAAGCAAGATTTGAGTAAAATAGGCATTCAAGTTGACTTTACACCGATTAACTTTGGCACTTTGGTAGATAAACTTTCTAATACTAGAGATTGGGAAAGTTATTTACTCGGATTAACTGGAGGAGTGGAACCAAATGATGGTGCTAATGTTTGGAATAGCAAAGGTGGGTTACATAGTTTTAACCAAGGGCCAGCGCCAGGTGAACCGCCGATTAAGGGTTGGGTAGTTTCTGATTGGGAGAAAGAGATCGATCGCTTAATGATTGCCGGAGCACAAGAATTAGACGAAACGAAGCGTAAGGAAATTTATGCGGAATTTCAGAATATTGTGCAGGAACAAGTGCCAGTTATTTACTTGGTGAATCCTTTATCCTTGGCAGCTGTGCGCGATCGAATTGAAGGAGTAAAATACTCAGCATTAGGCGGCGCATTCTGGAATATTCACGAACTCACATTAAGCGAAAATTAGTAATCGATAAAATCGCAAATCGGAAATCGAATGTCTCAACCCGAAACATTACAATCTCTACTAGAAGCAGTTGCAAGTGGTAGAGTTAGCCCAGATATGGCAATGGAAAAACTCAAGCATTTTGCCTTTGAATCAGTGGGTGATTTTGCCAAAATCGATCATCATCGACAACTGCGAACCGGGTTTCCCGAAGTAATTTGGGGACCCGGTAAAACACCCGATCAAATTGCCCAAATTTTCCGGGTAATGCGACAACAAAATCCGGTAGTAATGGCAACTAGAATTACTCCCGAAGTTTACGCCGAAATTCAAGAAAAGATTCCTCATCTTTACTACTACCCAAATGCCCGAATTTGTGCCACCGTTCTCACTGCTTTAGAACCGCAATATTCCGGGACAATTGGCATTCTTTCCGCGGGAACAGCTGACTTACCAGTAGCAGAAGAAGCCGCAGTAACCGCCGAACTTTGCGGTTTTCAGGTACAGCGTCTCTGGGATGTGGGAGTCGCCGGAATTCACCGTTTGCTGAGTAACCGTCACGTTATCGCCCAATCTAATGTTCTAATTGTGGTGGCGGGAATGGAAGGCGCTTTGCCAAGCGTGGTGGCAGGTTTGGCAGATTGTCCGGTGATTGCAGTTCCGACTAGCGTTGGTTACGGCGCAAGTTTTGGCGGTCTTGCCCCACTATTGACAATGTTGAATTCTTGTGCTGCGGGAATAGGTGTGGTGAACATTGATAATGGTTTTGGCGCAGCAATTTTGGCAGGACAAATTTTGAGAACGGCGCGTAAGATTAGTTTAATGGCTGAGTGAGTGGGGACTGGGGACTGGGGACTGGGGACTGGGGACTGGGAAAAGTTTCATTTCTGATCTCTGTGTCCTCTGTGTCTAGAGCGGTTCAAAATAATTTCAATTTTCTAAATATATGCGAACTTCCGCTAATAATTTTCTGGTTTTGCGGGTGGCGTTAATTGTATTGATTGTTAGTTTTTTGGAGTTGATTTTCCGCAGATTTAAATGCGATCTGGGGGAATTTTTCGGTTTATTTTGGGTTAATTTCTTGTTTTTATTGGTCTTATTTTATTGGCCTCCTTACTTGGCGAAGAAGTTTAAAGGTGATTTACCTAACTCATTAGCAATTCGGTTTAGTTTGTTTTTTAATATTTTGTTAAAAGTAGCTTTTTATATGTTATTTATAGCTATTTTAATGGCTTTTATTTTAAGTTATTTACAGCAAGGAATTAGCGATAATTTGTTATTTTTGCCGTTAATAGTTATCTGGCCTATTTATGCTTTTTTAGAGTTAAGGCAGGATTTAAAAAAAGTTATATTACCTTTTGTAATTAGCCTATTTACTCTGATAGCAATTCAGTTATTGAATGTACCAAATCCGACTTTGGCAACTTTCGATCGCTACTTTGCCTCATTTAAAGAAGTAGCTATTATGGTAGAAACGGGAGAATTGTCAGCAGACACAAGTAATAATCAAGTATCGGAAATTAAACTGCCTTGTAAATATCGTTATTTGGTTGGTTGTCCGAATCGAAAAATAGTTGTTAAACAGCAGAAAAACGCGACGGAAATCTTTTTTTGTCAAGATCGATCGCGTTTTTCTCAAGGGATTAAAGGTTTTGTTTACCGTTCAGATGGGTCAGAAATAACTTTACTGGGGAGGAGAAGACTTAGAGAAAATTGGTTTTGGCAAAGCGTTAAATAAAAAACATCTGTGTTCATCTGTGTTTATCTGTGGATATCTGTGGTAAAAAAAACAAATTTAAAATTCATCCAATCAATTAAACAAAAACAGATAACCATTTGGGATAAGCATAGGAATCTACCAAGTTTAATCTTTGTTCGGGGAAGGTTTGTAATACTTTTTTGGCTACAGTTTCCACACAGGATGTTAGTTTGTCGTCTGTTCCTGAAGCTTCAAAACCTAAAGTCCACCAAGGGTTATGATTAACAATTAGTTGGGTAAGTTCTACATTACAACCTGCTTGAGAATTTTGTTCGGTGGAAGCGGGAGTTAAGCTACGATCGTCATCAACTAAGTAGCGAATTTGCGATCGCACTTTCTCCACTTTCACCCACTGACCTTTAACAATTACATCTGGAGTAATTAAACTCTCTAATTTCGCATCTTCACAAGTAGATTTTATCCATTTTTCAGCTGCACCTATGATATTATTTCTTAACTGCAAAACTCCTAAATCTGAGACGCGCAACTTAGTTTCTAACTGCTGTTGGCGTAGTTTTACCCCCAAAAATTCACATCCAGGTATTAGTAAGTACCAATCTTCTCGATCTTCATAAGTTTGATAATTTTCCTTAAGCACATTTGCAGCAAACCAACTTTCAATAGCTGGGGGTACTGTACCTTGATAAAACCATCTAATTTCGCTAGTAATCAGCATTATCTACTCTCCGAAAATTGTTAATTCTAAAAAAGTGTCCCATAAATGGGAAAATATAACCGCTTAGAAAATTACATCATTCATAAAGGAAATCTAAAAAATGATCAAACGAGTTATCGCATTACTATTAGTTTTTCTGACTGTCACCTTAAGTGGTTGTGTTTCAGCAACAGGCGGGTTGAAAAGCTATATTGATACCAGCGATGGGTACCAGTTCTTATATCCTAATGGTTGGATTCCAGTGCAAGTAGCAAATGGCCCTGATGTGGTATTTCGTGATTTAATTGAAGAAACAGAAAATGTGAGTGTGGTAATTAGTCCGGTAATATCTGGGAAAACGCTTCAAGAATTGGGAAGTCCTGGTGAGGTAGGATACAAATTATCAAAAAGTGCGATCGCACCTCCGGGATCGGGAAGAGAAGCAGAATTAGTTAACGCAGAAGCAAAAGAAGGTGCGGGAAAAACTTATTACCTTTTGGAATATGCTGTCCAATTGCCAAACCAAGAAAGGCATAATCTCGCTAGTGTAGTGATGAGTCACGGTAAACTTTACACCTTTAATGCTTCAACTACCGAAAAGCGTTGGCAAAAAGTAAAAGATCAGTTCCAACAAGTTGTTGATTCATTCCAAGTTTATTAAATTAGTCATTGGTCATTTGTTATCACCAATAACTAATGACCAATGACTAATGACAAATGACAAACGACTAGTAACAAAATGCCAAAATTTATTTTAGCTTCAGCTTCTCCGGCGCGTCTTCGTCTGTTACAAAATGTGGGAATCGATCCGATTGTTTTACCGAGTGATTTTGATGAGTCGTTGGTGAATGTTAGCGATCCTAAAGAATTAGTGAAAATTTTGGCGTTGCGAAAAGGGGAAACTGTAGCGGCGCAACAAACGGAGGGGTTAGTATTAGGTTGTGATTCAGTTTTGGCGATTGAGGGAGAAATTTACGGAAAACCAGCTGATGCTAGTGAAGCGATCGCCCGTTGGCAACAAATGCGGGGAAAAGTTGGCGAATTATTAACAGGTCATGCTTTAATTGACTTACAACAGAGTAAAACCTTAGTCCGTTGTCAGGTGAGTGAGGTTTATTTTGCAGAGGTTAGCGATCGGCAAATAGCCGCTTATGTCGCCACAGGTGAACCCCTTAAATGTGCAGGATGCTTTGCATTAGAAGGTAAAGGAGGTCTTTTCGTCGAAAAAATCTCTGGTTGTCACAGCAACGTGATCGGGCTCAGCTTACCTCTACTGCGTCAGATGTTAGATGAACTCGGATACGATGTTACCGACTTTTGGCATTCGCAAGCAACTTAATTGTTAAAAATAGTTAAATCTAAAAGTGGGTTTATTTGCCAAAATCTGGGAATACTAGTGGTAGATGGAGTAGGACTAAGGTGAAACTTGCTGTGGTATTACTTTTGCAAGTTTTTTGGCTGCAAGCAGTAAACATTTTTCGCCTTAGTAATATTCTTATTTAAATTCTTCTTAATCTATCCCTAGTTGCGGGCTATGACTGAACTCAACTCTCTAACAATTAATATTACTCAATCCAATACCGCCAAAAGTATGCTGGAAAAATTACCACCACCAGCCAGAGAATGGGCTGAAAGTCTACCTTGGGAACAGCGTCGCTATGTCTTATCTTTGTGTCATTTATTATGTGCTGCTTCGCCAGAAGTACAGGCGGATTTTTTAGATAGTTACACAGCCGATGGCTTAGTTTCGCGAATGTTAGAAGATCGAGACGCGCAACAACAATTAGAAAAATATTTGCGGAGATTTTACATTAGTACCGAAATTAATCAACCAGTTTTAAAAACTTATGTTCGGCAATCTTTTATTCATTCCTCTCAAGATTTACGCCGCCAGCCCGATTTATATTTAGAATCAGCTTTACGTTTAGTCCTAAGTACGAAAGAAAGCAATAGTGTTTTCAACTACATTTTGGGATTTGAATTGTTAAAAATGATTTTCCAAATGAGTTGGTCGCAACATGAACGATTGACAGCTTTACAAAAGTCTCCCACAAGTTTTGTAAAAAACTTGATTAAACCAATTCAAAAATCACATCGGTTGAATGGGATAATTGTACCCAAGCACGAGAAAGTTTTCTTTGAAAAGCATGATTACTTTGTGCAAGTACCTAGCATTCCAGAGAAACGACTAATCGATTTAGTTATGTTTACTTTTTCCATAGATACAGTTAGCGAATTAGGATTTTCCATCATTCGCCATCCTCAGTCTTTAGTATTTGACTATGAGTACATTTTCCAATCAGAAAAAGAAGGCATTTTTACCCAAGGATTTGGCAATGAATAGGAGACAAGGGCAATACTCCTTGGTTAAGTTACAAGGGAATACCTCTGGGGTTTTCTTTGGGTAAGGGCGATCGCGTAGCCTGTTTCTAGAAAGAATTATTTCCATTTTTAATCCAGTAATCCCAACATTAAAACCAGAGCATCATTTATTGAGAATACCTTTCAACCATTGTTCCACGCGATCGCCCATCGCCTCTAAAGAATATTCCGTTTCTGCTTGTTTCCTACAAGCATAGCGATCGATTTCATTTAACCGACCAATAGCATCTACCAAACCTTGTACACTATCCGGTTCTACCAAAAAGCCAGTTTTGCCCTCCCGGACAATTTCTGTCAAACCACCCCGCCGATAAGCAATTAAAGGCACTCCGCAGGCTAAAGCTTCAATGGCAACATTTCCAAAAGCTTCTACCCAACGGGGAGTTACTAACAAAGCTAGACATTTACCTAATTCTTGTTGTAACTCGATCGTAGGTAAAAAACCCATGTATTCGATCGACATATCTGGGTAGTATTGCAAAATCTTCTGCCAGTAACTTTCATCCTGTTTCATCCCAAAAATTTTCAGAGGAATGCCTGTGATTTTTGCTGCCGCTACAGCATCTTCTAGTCCTTTTTCCGGTGCTATTCTACCTACCCAAGCCAAAGTTTGACTTGGTTGATTACAAAACTGATAAATAGATAAATCCATACCATTTAGCAAACAAGTATATTCCTCTTTCAACCCAAAAGTCGCTGCTTGTGTTTGAGTATGAAAGCCAATAGTACCTGGAAATTTAGTTGCTACCTGTTCAATAATCCAATCCATTGCATCTGTCAAAGAACCCATACTGATCAGATGAGCGATCGGAATCTGAAAAAATGGTGTCAAATACAAAGGAAGCCAATCATAAGCAAAATTCACTATTAAATCATAATCAGCTTGCACTTGTCGTGCATATTCCCACATATTTGCCAAAACAGAATTTTTTGGTATCGTAATTGGGCTAGTACGGGTTTGTGTTTGTCCAGGTATCTGTAATTCCCCAGGAATTTCTTTCACCATAAATGGCTGCATAACAGATCCCAAAGGTGCGATAATTTCCACCTCGTATCCTCGTCGCGTCATCTCTTTGGTAATGTTGAATAGTGTCAATTCAACACCACCTCCAAGACCTGTACCTAACGCACCAACAGGAGTGGAAATAAACAATAATTTATTTGTTAATATTTGCATAATTTTATTTCCACCAGTCTTCTTAAATTTACTTATATGATTGTTTGATTTAACTTTTGTTAAGTATACATCATTAGCCAGAATTTTATAATAAAATTTACTTATAGAGAATCAAAAAACTTGATGGTTAATTGGGTTAACAATAAATAATATTTATGATCTTAAAAAAGTTTTTCCTTAATTACATAACCTTTGTTATCCAAGCAGTAGCGGTCAAAAAGAAAATTTTTGTTTTAGGAATTTTCCTCAGCTTGTGTCTAGTATTTTTATCCAGTTGTCAAAATTCTGTCAATAAAGAGAGTAATATAGTTCATTTGACACTATGGCAAGGTATTAATCCTCCGGCTAATCGAGATGTGTTTGAAAAATTGGTAGATAAATTTAATCAAACACATCCTGATATTAAAGTTGAATCTCTATTTGTTGGTGGAACCGAACTGCAATTACCAAAAGTTTTAACAGCAGTCGTCGGTAATGCTCCGCCAGATCTTCTCGTATCCGATCCACAAATTACAGGTCGGTTTGTAGACTTGGGAGCAATTATATCGCTAGAAGATTGGCTAGATAAGTTACCAATAAAGTCAGAAATTATTCCAAGTACAATTAAAGAATTGTGGCTGGATGGACATCTTTGGTCGGTACCATATTATAGTGGTAACATTGCCATTTTTTACCGACCAAAACTATTTGCCGCAGCGGGTATTACTGAGGTTCCTAAAACTTGGAAAGAGTTGCGACAAGTTGCCAAAAAACTAACTATCGATCGCAATGGTGACCATCGCCCAGAACAGTATGGAATGTTATTACCATTGGGTAAGGGAGAATGGACAGTTTTTACTTGGTTTCCTTTTTTGCTGAGCGCCGGAGGAGAACTAGTAGAAAATAATCGTCCTGATTTGACTAATACAGGAGCGATCGCTGCCTTAGAATTTTGGCAAGATTTTATCAAAGATGGCTCGGCTTTACTTTCTCTTCCAGATCGCGGTTATGAGGAAGACAATTTTATTAATGGGCGTGTGGCAATGCAGTTGACAGGGCCTTGGACTTATATCATGAAAAGTAAAGTTGATTATGATGTATTTACCATACCTGTTGATAAAAAAAGAGCCACAGTCGGAAGCACCGGAAACGTATTTGTCATGAAAACAACGCCCGAAAGAGAGCAAGCAGCGCTGAAATTTTTAGAGTATGTTTTAAGCGAGCAATTTCAAACTGAATTTAGTATCGGAACTGGTTTTTTGCCAGTTAATATCAAATCTGCCCAAAGTGAAGCTTATCAGAAATTTCTCGCCCAAAAACCTGTGTTAAAAGTCTTTTTAGAACAAATGAAATGGGCGGGAAATCGGCCAATTATTGCTGGATATAGCCGTCTCTCAGACAGTCTTGGTCGAGCTATTGAAGCAGCATTGTTAGGTGAGTCTCCCAAAAAAGCTTTACAAAAAGCCCAAGAGCGACTAGAAGTAATTTGGGATACCAACTAAATCATAGGAAAGGTGAAAGAATATTCTCAACCTCTTCCCCTTCTTTTTACAAATTTGGAATAATACCTTGCTTTGTGATAAAATATTCGGGGATGAATTTTAGATTTATGCCGCAGATAAATCGGGTTGCCCTCTCGACCATTTTTGGCTTGGCTCAAAAATCAGAAGAGAATATTCTTTCAATTTAATTGTTCACTAAAAGAGCTCGCTCATGAAAATTGCGATCGTTGGTTGGGGTTATGCGCCGGAACCACCATTATCAAACTCTATATATACTTTGATGAATGAATCGAAAACATTTTTAGAAAATCTGGGACATACCGTTGATTTTTTTAATGAAAAATACCCTGATATAACTATCAAATACTTGAATGAGGGAAATTATGATTTCGTCCATTCACACGCTATTAATTTTGTAGACAGGTTTAATCAAAAACTTCAAAGAAAATATTGTTTAACCTGCCATTATGGTTACTTATTGAAAGAAGATAGATGGGAGGAAGAATTTAAACAAGCTTTTGCCTCTTTCATCAGCGTGCCTGGGATAATTACTCCTTCTCGTCTAACAGAAGAGTTTTTTAGAAACAAAGGATATTCTGGATATATCAAAGTTCAACCTAACGGAATTGATACTGAAAAATTCAATTTTAAAGAAAAAGGGAATAATAAAGCCGTTTGTTTAGGTTGGATTCAACCAAGAAAACAACAGAGATTACTGGCAGAAACGATCGATGGAAAGATAGAGTTAGATTTGATTGGGCCTTTAGACGATCCTGATTTTAGAGAAGGAAAGACGACAAAACATTTAGGACTTTGGAGTTTACCACAAGTTTATGCCAATCTCACAAATTATAGCTGTTTGGTGTTAATTAGTGATGGAGAAGTTGCACCACTCGTAGTACTGGAAGCGATGGCAGCAGGTTTATGCGTTGTTGTTTCTGAATCAGCTAGTGCTAACTTACATGACAAAGAATTTATTCGAGTTTTGCCAGATGATATTTTAAGTAATGCTACGGAAGAAAATCAACAAATTGTTGGCGATACAATTGGGGAGTTAATTGAAAAGAATCAATTTTATCGCCATGAAATTGTAGAATATGCCAAACAAAATTTTGATTTTCGTCACCTAATTAAAAACTATGTTCAGATTATTGACGAATTTACAAGCTTTTGCTAAAAATAGCTTATTTAATTAGTCATTAGTCATCTCTCTTTACAACCGTGAATGAGTGGCCTTAGTTAATTTTAAAGGTTGACCTAGAAGCTAAATTTTAGAGCCGCCTTTACATGACCCGTTGGAGTAGTGTTGTCCCTATAAGAAAGAAAAGATGAACAAAGAAACAGTAGAAGTTATTGACAGAGAATTGTTAACAGATAGAGATTATGTTTCCCCTGGTTTGGAAATTATCAAGCCAGACAAATGTTTCCCTAATATGATTGTGGAAGATACCAGTGCTTCCGATTGGCCTTATCTAAGACGGGAAATTCCTCACAATTGGTATGTGGATCAAAGAAACAATTATGTGGGATTTCTCAGTCGAGATGAAGCCAATATTGTTTATAATACTGCCCTAAAATTTAGAGGTAAAAGAGCTTTAGAAATTGGCTGTTGGTATGGTTGGTCTGCCTGTCATATAGCTTTAGCAGGAGTGGAATTAGATGTAATTGACCCTCTATTAGCCAAAGAAGATATCTATGAAAGTGTAACTAATTCTCTGCAATGTGCAGGTGTGATGGACTTAGTTAATCTAGTCATCGGTTATAGCCCACAAAAAGTAGAGGAATTAGCACAACAATTACAACGCAAGTGGTCGTTCTTTTTCATTGATGGCTCTCATGATGCTCCAAGTCCACTCAATGATGCGATAATCTGCGAACAATTGGCACAGACAGATGCTTTAATTTTATTTCATGATTTAAATTCTCCTGATGTTGCCCAAGGTTTAGATTACTTAAAACAAAAGGGTTGGAATACAATGATCTATCAAACTATGCAAATCATGGGAGTTGCTTGGCGGGGGAATATTGAGCCAGTTCAACATCAGCCCGACCCCAAAGTGAATTGGAATTTACCAGAGCATTTGCCAAACTACTCAGTAAGTAATTTATCAGCTGATTTAGTCAAAGAATTCCTGGAAATTGTTACGGCTATCCGACCCTATACCTTATTAGGTGAAGCACGTTTATTTTCACTCTACTCTCTAGCGAAGAAAGTTTGTATAGAAGATATTCCCGGAAACTTTGTTGAATGTGGAAGTTATAAAGGGGGAGCAGCAGCACTTTTAGCATTCGTAATAAAGCGCTACAGCCTTCGCCCACGCTTACTTTATGCCTGTGATACTTTTGCAGGAATGCCAGATCCAAGTGAAGTTGATATATACAATGGAATACCTGCAAATCTCACAGGATTTGGAGTTGGCGCTTTAAAAGCTCCAATCGCAGAAAATATAAAGTCGATTTGCAAATTGTTAAACGTCGAAGATATTGTTGTACCTGTTAAAGGTTTGTTTGCTGAAACATTGCCTCAATATAAATCAGAGATCGGTAATATTGCCTTACTACACGCTGATGGAGACTGGTATGAATCAACAATGGACATCTTTAATACACTTTATGACAGCGTTGTTCCTAATGGTCTGATTCAGGTGGATGACTACGGTTATTGGGACGGTTGCAAGAAAGCTTTACATGATTTTGAACGTTTGAGAGGGGAACAATTTAACCTTCATCGAATTGACTATACTGCGGTATGGTTTAAGAAGGGAAATTTTCTACCAAATTAAGGTTATTGACTAATTTACAAGTTTTTGCTAAAAATAGCTTGTTTAATTGGTCATTATTTATCTTTATTTGCAATTTCAGCTAATAGCCTCTTCGTGATAAAATTGGCAAAAATAACAACCTTTATCGCCAATATTAATTCAATTTTAAACATGGGATCTTCTTCTGTTCTGTGGCAACCCCAGAAAATTCGCGCAGACTTACGCATCCACACATCTGCACTACCAACCTCCTTAATTTGGCATCAAACAGACTTTCATGGGATTTTGTTTGGTTGTTTTGAATCTGATCAAGAAGTTCAAGAACATCCAGTAACAATGCTGACTCGATTCGAGCCTGGTGGGTTTTTCGGGTTGCATGGTCATCCTGGTGGAGAGGAAATTTTGGTACTTGAAGGAAACTTTCAAGACGAAACAGGTGTGCATCCACCAGGAACTTATATGCTGAATCCTGAAGGCTTTATCCACCGCCCCTTTAGTGATGAAGGATGCCTAACTTTTGTTAAATTACGTCAACACGGTGGCAAGACTCGTCAGCAAGTAAGAACGAATATTTTCGAGTTGCCTTGGCAAACTGGAACTGTGGCAGAAATTGAGGTTCAACCCCTCTACGAGCAAGTGGGATACCCAGAAAAGGTCTGGATTGAACGGTGGCAGCCTGGTACTAAGTTATCTAATGTCGTTGAGACTGAGGTTAAAGAAATCTTTGTTATCCAAGGAACTTGGAGTGATGAGTTAGGAGATTACCCAACTTATAGTTGGCTACGGTATGCACCAAATTGCCCTTATAGCCCAGCTTCAAAAGATGGTTGTCTTATTTACGTTAAGACATATCCTGCTGATAGTACAACGAGGTTTATTGTTGGGGAAGATTTTCGACATCCTGGAGAAACAGATGTTTGACATCTCCCCTGGTTAGAAACACAGGGGATTCTAAAAGGATGTTGCTAAGTTGTCGTCATACACACTTAGCAAAGCTTTTTGACCATTTATCAACCTAATCTAATATAACCACTCTTCCTGAATTTTTATGCCTCGACTTGTCATTGTTTGCTCAAACAAATCGGTCGGAAGTGCTTGTTCTACAGCCCAAACTCCGGGTTTTTTCAGTTTGCCATCTAAGATTAATTCGGCTATACTACCCGTGCCATAACCTGCGGCTATTGCGGTATTTTGATGGACTAAAGTAGAACAATATTTAGTGTTTTTTCCATCTTTTTGCCCGGTGACTTCGGAACGAATGGCTACACCTATTCCGCTAAAGCGATCGCTAACATTAGTCATTTTAAAACTAACATTAGCCAAAAATTCAATTACATTGCGATTTTGAATCCAACTATTAGGCCAAGTTTTCGCCACCCACCAAGTAAGATAATTGTAAAAGTCGGGTACAGAACCGAATTTTGTAATTACAGTTTGGACGGGGAAAGTATCAGGAAGAGTAAAGGTTTCTGGCATATCGTACCAGTAAACGCCTGTGTTTCCGTAGGGTGCAGGGAATTCTACAGTTTCGCGATCGCTATAAGGTTTCAACTCTTGCCATTTGCCATCAATCCACGCCACAAACGGACGTTGCAAACCTAAAAAAGTGGTTCGCATTACCGTAATTCCTGCGCCACCAGATCCCGAAACTACATAACTTAAATGAATCTTTTCTGCTTTGTCTAATTGTTCGACACCTTGGCGCACCATACTGTTAGAAATACCGGGAAAAATTCCCGTATTTACAATTGCAGTAATTCCCGCTGTTTCTGCCGCAGATTTATATTCTAATGCCTTACTGGTGAACGATCGATGATCGCTAACATCCAAATAATCAGCACCTTCCTGAATACAAGTTTTTAAAACATTAGCATCGCGGTAATGAAAAGGTCCAGCACAATGAATGACAATTCTACTGGCAGTAATTGCCTCTTTTAGTTTCTCTGTATCTGCCAAATCTAAAGCTAAAAAATTGACTCTTTCACCTAAGCTTTCTGCTACCTTAATTCCTATTTCTGTTTCTCTGCCAGTAATAGTAATGTCCGCCTCTGTGTGGTTAACTAGATCTGCTGCCACACTGCTACCAATTCTGCCGCTTCCTCCAATAATTAAGATTTTTTCTCCCATGTCAAAATGCTCTTGCTTAACTGCAATTAGGAAATTGTGAGGAGTTCCAAATTTAGATTTATTCGGAACTCCTAGATAATTATGATGTCTTAAAAATCGATTTTGCTGTCGATCTTAATGAATTTGCCGCATCAGTTAAAGTTTGGGCAAAGGGTTGTTGAGAATGCAGGAAAACACGAGCGCAATTTCTTCCTGGCATTCCCGAAATTGAACCTCCGGGATGAGTCCCCGCACCACTTAGAAATAGTCCTTCAATTGGTGTTTTGTAGTTAGCTAATTCTGGTAAAGGACGGAGAAACACCATTTGATCCAAAGTCATATCAATGTGGTAATAATTACCTTTATATGCTCCCAAACGTTCGCCTAATTCTGCGGGACTTTCCACGCGACGGGCAAAAGTTGCAGTTTTTACATTTGGGGCATATTCTGCTAGTTTATCGATGACGCGATCGGCAACTTTATTCTTCAATTCATCCGTCCAACCAGTACCATTTAAACCCGTTCCTTGAGCGCCAAAAATATTATAAGGCGCAAAATACTCAATCCAAACAGTGTGTTTTCCCTCCGGTGCCATCGAAGGATCTAACATAGTTGGTTGTACCACATACATCGAAGGATTTTCTAACGGAATTTTACCAACTGAAGGGTCACTATGGGCAATTTCTACCTGTCTGACGGTATCGGCAATTAACACTGAACCAATTAAATATTCATCTCTGTGATTGTGATGCACAAACCGCAAAGGTTCATCCATTGCCAAATCAATTTTCAGGATAGTTTCATTGTTATTGATGATGCGACGTTCTAAGCGTTCTCGCAATTCTGGATCGGCAGCATCTACATCACTTTCATCCATTAATTGTAAGAAAACTCGCCTTGCGTCAATGTTAGAAATTACCCCTCGCTTGGCGCGATATTCTGTGCCACCAGCTACCCGCACTCCAACAGCTTGACCATTATCAACCAAGATTCTTTCTACTTTTTGATCGGTGAGAATTTTGCCACCCAAACTATTAACTAAATTTACTAAAGCTTTCACTAAAGCACCAGTACCCCCTTTAGGTCTAGCCATACCTGGATTATGACGCATTGCCATCATAATTGCTCCGATTCCGAGATTTTTTTGGGAAGGAGGTGCACCTAATTCTGAGGCTAATCTAGCTAAAGGTGCTTTAATAAATTCCTCATCAAACCATTCGTTAAGAATATCCTCAGCACTGGTAAGCATAGTACGCAAAAAGTCAAGGGTTTTGTTAGTAGAACCAATGACCGAAATTAAATCTTTAATCTTTTTTAAATCGTAGTTACCAGCAATATCAACTATTGATTTTGGTGGGGCGTTAAACATGGGAATCATTGCCCCAATTGCCCGTTGCCAAAAGTTAGTAAATTCGGCATATTTTTGAGCATCTCTTGCATTGAATTGGGCAATTTCTGCACAAGTTTTTTCTACAGAACGGTGCGCTAAAAAGTATTTTCCATCAGGATGGGGACAAAATACAACTGGGTCGCAAAAGAGATATTCTAAGCCGTATTTTTCCAGTTCTAATTCTTCAACTACTGGCCCCAAGTGTATAAATTCATGGTCAATGGCACAGAGGTTAAATTGAAAACCAGGTGCTTTATCTGGGATGATTTCTTCTGTAGTTGCTGCACCTCCAGGGACCGATCGCTTTTCTAACAATAAAACGCTGTATCCTGCTTTTAAGAGATAGGCAGCACAAACCAATCCATTGTGACCTGCACCGATAATTACCACATCATAAGTTTCCATTTATCCAACTCCGGGCGGTAGCATATTTCCTCGATTCTAAAAAATAAATAAATGTAAAAAATCTGTCGAATTACAGAAATTTTTGCTATGGCGATCGCATCAATTGAAACGAAAAGAGACAGAAAAGAGGAAAACATTTAAGTTTCTATTTTCCCTCTTTTTTGTCCGATTGTTCACACTTTTTTTAGTTTATAACAAATCATGTAGTGACAATCCGGCGATATCTAGCTTCCACCATTGTATAAATACCATAAGCTAAAAGACCGATCGCCACAATTCCCAAAACCCAAGGCCCATAAGGTTGTCCTGCTAACGTCGCTAATGCCTCACCAAAACCTCTAGCTTGATTAGGATTAGAAAAACGCGCCGCTTGAATTAGAAAAAAGCCAATCACCACAAAAACCACACCCCTAGCAAAATAACCAAATCTACCAGCATTAGTAGCAAAAGCTCTCTCTTTTTGATCCATTTGTAGCCACTTTAAATGTTCGCGGAACTTAGCAGTGAAAGCTTTATAAAACTCATAAAATCCGAAACCAATTATTAATGCTCCCACAATTCCTACTAACCATTGACCAAAAGGTTGTGACATTAAACGCGCCGTCCAATCTTCCGTAGAATTGCTATTTCCACCTCCAGAACCCATAATTAATCTTACAGCAGTTAAAGCCAAACCTGCATAAATTACACCAGCAATAAAACTGCCTAAGCGTCCAAAAATACCTTTATTTTCCGGGTCTAAAAATGCTTGGATAAATCGCCAAAGCATATAACCCAACAAACCAACTGCCACCAAAACTAATAAAAACTTGCCAAAAGGTTGAGTGACAATTGTTTGCAAAGCGCCTGCGGTGTCAGTAGTTCTGCCACCTGTACCAAAAGCCGCTTGTGCCGCTAAAATCCCGACTATTGAATAAACTATTCCTTTAGAAACTAAGCCAAGTCTGGCTAATCTTTCTACCCAAGGATCGGCAGCAAGTTGTCTGGCTTTTTGTTCTACATCTCTTGTTTGTTGTCTCATAGTAGTTAGTTGTTTACGATAGGGAATTTAATAAATGATTTTTTAGAAATTAGAAAGTCAAAAGCAAGAAATCACTTTTGACTTGGTAGTATTACTTTAAGAAGAAGGAAAATCTTTTACATAAGCCTCAGCTTTTAAAATCAGTTTTTCCGGTTGCACATTTAACTTTTTCAAGCGCAATGACATTCCTTTGAGTTCAAAGTTACTCAAATCCAACAATTCGCTAGTCTTGCCTAACAAAGCTTGCGTTAGTTCTGGCGAAATTTCTTCACCTTCGTTATATTCCACCTGTTCTAGAGAAATGCGATTTCCTCCCGATGCTATTTGGGGAACAGCAGTAAAAGCAGTTTGCTTTGTTTCTCCTGTTTCTCGTAAATGAAAAGTTGCCGAGAGACTAAATTTGTCATTACCAGGAAGGCGAAATTCTACTTTTTTGGTATCTACAGTTGCGGGTTTACCCTGGAAATCTACCTTGATATTTTGCAACTTTTCCTGAAGAAAATCAGAATTAAAAGCGCGGTTAATATCTTCTTCAGTTAGCACAACTCTCGTTGCTGCTTCCGTAGGATGAGAAAGTTCAATTTTGCCAAAAGCTGCACTCAGAGGATTAATTGCAATACTACCCACTTCCATTTGCAATTTCTCGGTTCGCAACTCTTCTTTCATTACCAAACCTTTGCCTTCAATGGAGACAGAATCTAATTCTCCCTGAACTACCTGAATTGGATTAGTGCGAACATCTACATTCAGTTCCTCCACTTCATCCAACTGAGTAGATAATCCCACTTCGGCGGCTTTACTAAGTGCTTGTTCCCCTAACCCTGGTTGATCTGCTGACATCTTGAATCTTCAAATGTGAGATTACTAACATACAATTTAGGTTGTTTTCATCCAGAATTGTATCTACATCTCGACAGAGTTTGATCTGTATTTATTCAGGAGTAAAAATCAGCAAGTTTATTTATGTCTTAAGAGGGAATCTCTGTGATTTTCGCTGTGGTATAAATGGTTAATCTACCTTTTTGCAACTCCATCTTTTGCACCCGCACAGCTGTTCCATCCACGGCAAAATATGGTGAGAATACCAATTCTTTAAACTTCTGCATTAAAGCAACAGCGAATTGTAAAGAAATACCGGGAGGGGGAGTGCAGCGAAAAGATTCGATTAACAAAGGTTCAAAAATAGTACCTGGGTGAATTACGGCTTGAAAATCTAGCGATCGAGTACTTTCTCGTTCGTGCAATATGGTACTACCATTGAAAATAATTGTCTTAGAATCCGGTAGCTCAATCCGCATTTTCTGCAATTCTAAAGTGACAATTTCCCCATCTACATCTAACTGTAAATTTTGCATCTGTCTGCGGACATAATCGGAATTTAATGCCCGATTAATATCTACTTCTGAAATAACAATTCGAGCCGCCGCGTCCGTTGGTTGGGAAAGTTCAACTTCGCCAAAAAGTACACTTAAAGGATTAATAGTAATCCGATTTGTGTGGATTTCCATTTCTTGCAAACGGATATCCTTTTGCATTACCAAACCTTGACCGGAAACTGAAACAGAATTTGCTTGTCCTTGGACTATATCAACCAAATTGGTTTGCACATCTACATCAAGGTTTTCTGCGGAATCTAGCTTACTAGATAGCCCCATTTCTACTGCTGCTGAGATTACTTTTTCTTCTAAGTTGGGTTGATCTTCTTGTGACATTTGTTAATTCCCCTATTTAGCCTATACTTGCTTACTTTAGGGCTGTAGCTAGGAGAATTAATCTATATTTAGTCTGAATAAATTTTCTAACTTTTGTGCCATAAATTTGTTAATTGTAGAGACGTTGTATGCAACGTCTCTACAATTAATCTAATTCGCAATTTTCTCTGTAACGGATCGGTATCGCTGATTTTTGATGAGCATTTTCACTCCACCTTTCGGCCCTAATGTGAATCCGCGGCGAATCGGTCGAACGGGAGTTTTATCTGCCAGAGATAGTTGCCAATTTGCTAAAATTATTGCGAGAACAATTTTCATTTCATAAGGTGCTAAAGCAATACCAATACAGCGACGAGTACCACCGCCAAAGGGTAAAAATTCATAAGGGGAAAATTGTCTTTCTAAAAAGCGATCGGGTTTAAATTTTTCTGGTTCTGGGTATAAGTCTTCCCGACGATGAGTTAGGTAAATGCAAGGTGCGATCGATGTCCCTACTTCAAATTCCCGATCCATAATTTTTACCGGAGAACAAGCAACTCTACCAAAGGTAATAAAAAGAATCGGATAAATTCGCAGAGTTTCATTACAAACGGCTGTTAAATAAGGGAGTTTAGCAATTATATTTGGGTCGGGATTTTCCCCTAAATTATCAATTTCATGCAATAATTTATCTAGCACTCCCGGAACATGATGAATTGAGTATAATGCCCAAGCTAAAGAAGTTGCTGTAGTCTCATGTCCTGCTACTAAAAGAGTTAGTAATTCATCATGTAATTCGGCATCACTCATCGGATTTCCGGCTTCATCTTTAGCTGACATTAGCAGCGAAAGAATATCGCTTCGTGAGGGATCGAAATTTTCCCGTCGTTCTTGAATTTCTGCCATTAAAAGTTCGGTAATTTCTGACTGACGACGGAGGAATTTACTCCAAGGACTCCAGGAACCTAAATCTTTTTGTAATTGGGGAAAGAATAGCAAAGCAGAATTCAGGGGAGAACTAATATTATCAAGCATTTCACATAAAAGATGCCGTAATTTTTGATTCCGTTCTCCTTCGTTTAAACCAAAAACTGCTCTTAAAATCACCCCCAAAGTAATTTCTTGCATGACATCCCGAACAATGAAAGTTTGTCCGCTTTGCCAATCTTTAGTGACTGCTAAGGTAATATCTTTAATTAATTCGCCGTAGCTGCGAATTTTTTCCCCATGAAAAGGTGGCATTAATAGCTGACGTTCTCGTTTGTGGCGATCGCCATCCATTAAAAATAAAGAATTCTGTCCCACCAAAGGTTTAGCTAATTCATTAGCTTTGCTACTAGCAAACTGTCTATAATCAGCGGTGAAAACTTCTTTAATTGCTTGCGGGTTGGTTAAAAATACGATCGGCGCACAATTTGTACCCACCCGCAATGTGAACGTATCGCCATAACGCCGAGCACAATCATCCATTAATCCTAATGGGTTAGTTATCCATTGCAATAATTGGATAATTCCGGGACTTTTTGGACTTGGAGGTAGTGTCATAAAATGTATTTTTCGAGTTTTTTCTAGTATGTCTCGAAGCTAAAGTAAGCAAGGGAGATTTGCGATCGAGTAGCGTGTGCGTAGCACCTATCGCTCTTTAGAGTGAACAATTTCAGTTCACAATGTTTTAGCTAATACAGGTTTTCCTGTAGTAACAACCTGCTCAATAATATCAGCAGCACGACTCACTCCCCCAGATTGTCTAATTGCTGATTGTAACCTGAGAGCATTCTTTTTATAAGAATCTTCAGTCAACACTTTTTCAATCGCATTTCGCAATTTGGGAACACTTAAATTTTTCAACTTTACCATCTCTCCTGCACCTGTCCAAGCAATTCTCGCTGCTACTCCTGGCTGATCGTTAGTAACTGGAATTGCTACCATTGGAACACCATTCATTAAGCATTCCATAGTTGTATTCATTCCCGCATGAGTAATCATAAACTTTGCTTGTTTGAGGATTTCCAATTGAGGGGCATATTTCACAACCAGGGGATTTCCTGGCAATTCCGGTAAGGATTCTGGATCGGCTGAACCCCCCAGAGAAATTACCAACTGAGCGTCTAATCCTTCACAAGCAAAAGCAATATCTTGAAAAACCCTAATCAGACGATTTTGCAGCGTTCCCATCGAAGCATAAATTAATGGTTTCCCGGTCAGTTTTTCATAGGGGAAAGGAACAGGTTGCCGACTGGCTGAAGAATGGTAAGGGCCAGTGAAATGAAACCAAGGAGGTAATTCCTGTCTGGGAAATTCAAACTCAGCAGGTGCTTGACTGATTTGAGCTAGTTGAGAGTAAACATCATTAGGTTGAGCGTATAGAGGTAAGTGCCACTCCCGGCGATAGTCAGCTATTACATCTCGAATTGGCTGTGCCACACGACTAAGTAACAGATAACCCATTTGATTTCGGAAACGCGCCCACCAAGCTGGGCTGTATTCCCAGTCGGTGTTAAAAGGAGGAACACCAAGTTCTCGATTAAGTACTACAGCACTACACACAGTTACGAAAGGAATGTTCAGAAAGTCTGCAACTGTTCCTCCTTCTACGGAACCTTGGTTGACTAGCAAAGCTTCTACACCTGCTGCTTTAAGTAACGATGGAGCATCCCGAAGCGTAACCGCAGCAGTCTGTTTGAGCAAATGAATGGTATATCTCAATGCAGCCAGCCCTTTTAGTTGTCCCAATTGGGTAAAGTATTGTGCTGTTGATCCTGCTGGAAATTCTTTCTCACCAATTGGGCTGAATTCCAATCCAGCTGCCAGTACCTTCGGTTGCACATCTGTAATTGCGAATAGGGTGATGCGATGACCACGCCTTTGAAGTTCTTGGCCCAAGGGAAGCATGGTGTTCAGGGGGCCAGTGGAGCCAGGACAGATAATACCAAAATGGGTCATAGGAAACTCTGCATTTGAGATTTTCAATTTTAGATTGAATTACTATCTAAATTGTCTAAATTAGGATTTTTTCGGAAGTAGCGATCGCAATTATGCAACAGAGTTGAAATTTACGAAGATCTATCTTCGCCAACTCTGCTACATAACCCTTAACTACTAACAGTCTCTAAGTTCCGAGATTTCACTTTTCGTTCACCTTTAACTAACAATTGAATACTCCGATTAGGTGCTGTCACCAAACCTCGACGTACAGGTGTAACTTCCCGATCGTCAGCTAATGCCAAATCTAAACTTGAAAGCACTTTTGCTAACACCATTTTCATTTCAAATTGAGCAAAGGCAAAACCGATGCAGCGACGTGCGCCACCGCCAAAAGGCAGAAATTCATAAGGTGAAAACTGCCGTTCTAAAAATCTTTCTGGTTTAAACCTTTTCGGTTCAGGATATAAGTCTTCACGCTGATGAGTTAAATAAATTGAACCTAATAAAACTGTGCCTGGTTGCAAATCATAACCCACTAGATTTACAGGTTCTTGCACTACTCTAGGAAAAGTCAGCATCCCCACAGGATAAATTCGCAAAGTTTCGCAGTAAACTGCATTAAGGTAAGGTAATTTAAAAATAGCATTGGAGTCTGGATTATCGCCCAAACTATCCAATTCTGCCAGCAATTTTTCTCGGACTTCTGGGATTTTGTGAATCCAGTATAATGCCCAAGCTAAAGCTGTTGCGGTAGTTTCATGACCTGCGGTTAACAAAGCCATTAATTCATCACGCAATTCTTCATCAGTCATCGCTTCTCCTGCTTCATCTCTTGCTGCCATTAGCAAGTTCAAAATATCTGTGCGCGATGGATCGAAATTTGCTCGCCGTTCCCGAATTTCCTCATAAATAAGTCGATCGACTTGTTCTCGGCGACGGATAAATTGACCCCAAGGACTCCAAGAACCCAAATCTTTTTGTAGAAATGGAAAATAGAGCATAGTAACACTCAACGGAGAACTTCCTTTATCAAGCATTTCTCCTAAAAGTTTCTCCAACTGTTGAGCGCGTGGGCCTTCATACAAACCAAAAACCGCTTGCATAATCACCCGCAGAGTGATAGCTTGAGTTGCAGTCCGAGCCGAAAAAGACTCGCCTACCTGCCAGCGACTCATGATTTCCTCTGTCACCTTGGCAATAGTCTCCGCGTAAGTTCGCATTCGATCGCCATGAAAAGGAGGCATCATCAATTGGCGTTGCCTCTGGTGCTGTGCGCCACTGAGAGTAAAAACCGAGTACTTTCCCGTAAAAACTTCAAAAATCTGGTTTGTCTCACCAGGGGCGCTAAATTGCTTAGTATCGTTGGACAGAATTTGCTGAAGTGCTTGGGGATTGCTGACCATTACCCCAGAGCCGAAACTACTTAATTTTAAATAAAATATGTCGCCATAGTGTTTGGCGCACTCTTCCATGTATGGCATCGGGCGAAAAACCCATTGCAGTGTTTGGATAAATTTGGGTCTTTGAACGACAGGTGGTTGTTTCATTGCCTCTGCTGCCTATTATTTTCGCAACTTCAACTAACTTAACTTAACTAATTTTTCTATGGGTTTCATCGGACTTAGTTATCTTTAGCACTTCTAATTCTCAAAATTTTATAACCTAAAAGTTGTAAAATTTTCCTTAAGTAAATCGAGTAAATTCGATCGCTCCTAATACTGATAAGGAACTCAGCATGACTGCAACCACACCAAAAGCAACTTCAGCATTTCCCGATTTTTGTGAAGGTATTCAATATTTTGGGGAATCGCTACCAAATTTTGAAACTTATGGTAAAACTCCTGCCATTGCTGAGGGAAAAACAGCAATTTCCGATCCGAGTGATGCCAATGCAGTTTATCAAACTCTGTTGTTGGCTGATGCGTTGCGTTATTTAACTTTGCAAATTACAGGTTCCAAAGCTTCTGGACACCCAGGCGGTTTTGCCAGTTCTGCGGAAGCTCACGCGGCGTTAATTATGCTGGGCTACAAGAATATTATCACAGAAGTTGGGCACCACGCTCCAGGTTTTTATAGTTCGATGTTTCTCGATCGCTCTTTGGAAGACATGGGCATTTATAATGTGCAACAATTGCGCGATCGTTTCCGTGAAAAACACGGTCTTTTAGGGCACCTTTCCGGTTATATTCCCGGCATTCTCGCACCTGCTGGCCCTTTAGGACAAGGGCAACATTTTGCAATGGCAGCTGCACTATTGCACAGAGATAAACTCTTCCCTTTTACGATGGGTGATGGTGGCATGGGTGAACCTTACCCAATGAGCAGTATGGCACATTTCAACACTGCTTTTGGTGGAGTAACTAACTTTTTACCCGTGTTAATTTGGAACGGTTACAGTCAGGAACATCACAGCATGGTTTCCACAAAAACCAATGCCGAAATGTTGCAATACTGGCGGGGAAATGGTTTTGCAGAAGTCGTTTTAATTGATGCCAAAGATTTTGACGATCGCAATCAAACAGGCGATTATGTCGATAGCACCGCCTTTTCTTTTGAACAACGTCTCGCCTTTACCAAAGCAGTATTAGAAGGTGTTGATAAAGCGGCAAAATCTGCACTAAGCGGCAAATTAACTGTCTTTATTATCAAACAATTAAAAGGTGCAGGAGTTCACGCCAGAGGTGCAAAATCTCATAACCTTTATCCGAAAGATACCTTAGATGCACCCCACATTTCTGATGCTTTGAAAGGTCGGTCATTAACTGCCGAAACATGGCAATTAGTCAGAACAAATTGCGAACGTGCTGGTGGTGGTCCTGCGGCGAAAACTGCGGTAACTGAGTTTGAATTACCATTGCCAGACTTAGGACAATTGCCTTTAGAAGAATATCCTGTTGGCGGAGATCCGAAAGTTGCAACTACGGCAATGGGTGTTTTGGTGGGTAAGGTTGGACAGAGCGATCGCACATTTTTAGTCACCAACGCTGATGGCAACGAAGCATCAGGAATTGCCAACATTAACCAAGCATTAAAAATCATTCACCCCACCACAGATGACCTTTACAACCAATCACCAAACGGACAAGTTTACGAACCTTTGAGTGAAGATGCTTGTGCAGGTTTGGCAGTTGGATTATCTTTAATGGGTGGCAGAACATTGTGGTGTTCTTACGAATCTTTTGCCATCAATGGTTTACCAATTTGGCAAACTGTTACGCAAGCAATGGCAGAATTACGCCGTAAAACTCCTGCCACAATTACCTTATTTACTGCGGGTGCTTTAGAGCAAGGACGCAACGGTTGGACACACCAACGCCCAGAAATTGAAGCATATTTTGCAGCGATGATGCGGAATGGCAATGTATTCCCATTATTCCCACCTGATGCTAACAGTATTCAAGCCTGTTATGAGTGGGCTTTAACCACAAAAAACAAGGGAATTGTGATTACCGCAAGTAAATCACCTTTACCAATTCGCACTACTTTTGCACAAACTCGCCAAGGTTTAAAAGATGGCGCAGTGGTGTTGCATGAAGTTGCTGGTGGTAAGAAAGTTGTGTTTGCAGTTGTGGGCGACATGACATTAATGCCAGTGTTTGAAGCGGCAACTTTCTTAGAAAATGAAGGTATTGGCGCGAAGATTGTTTCTATTATCAATCCCCGCCGTTTGTATCGTCCAACTGATGTCGCTTGGGATACTTGTTCTGAAGCAGATGGCGAATTTTTGAGTGATGAAAAGTTTGCTGAAATCTTTGATGGAGATGCGTTAATTGGTGTAACTGGTGGCGCTTCTGGAATGTTAGAACCTATTATGTTACGCAGTAATTCTAAACGCGATACTTTCGCTTGGAAGCGGGGAGAAACTACCGCTTCTGCTGGTGAATTAATGGCGTTTAATGGGTTGACTGCGGAGGCGTTGACTAAGAGAGCGATCGAATTAATCCACTAAGTTTTTTGAGCTTTTGAAATGCCCCCGCCTGGGTAAAACTGGGTGGGGGCTGATATTATGTCCGATCGATCAGCCTTAATGCAAAACCCTGTAGAGACGTTATATATAACGTCTCTACATTATGGGTAATTAACCGGACATGATATGACAATTATCAGAAAAGGAGATAAAATTTAGTTGGAAATATTTGATTTAATTTTTTTAGATACAATTGTTGAGAAGTGCGATCGCAATAAAATTCTTACTACCCATTACCAGGCTAAAAAGGGAGAAAAAAATGAGATTTATCAGTCCCAAGGTAGATTATGCTTTTAAAAAAATCTTTGGTTCATCACAAAGCCAAGAGATTTTAATTAGCTTTCTGAATGCGATTATTTATTCAGGAGAAAAAGTTATTCAATCCTTAACGATTGTTAACCCCTATAATCCCGGTCAAGTTCTCAGTTTAAAAGAAACTTATTTAGATGTCAAAGCCATTTTAAACGATGGCTCTGTTGTCCTCATAGAAATGCAAATAGCGCGAGTGAGTGCTTTCAGCAAAAGGGTGATTTATAATGTGGGAAAAGCTTATACAAATCAATTAGGAATTTGCGAAAACTATTTTAGTCTTACCCCAGTAATTGGCGTGACGATCGTCGATTTTATTTTGTTTAACCAAACTGAGGATGTAATCACTCTATTTGAGTTTCAGGAGAAGACAAAAAAATTTGCCTATCCCGATCCTGAATTGCAGCTAATATTTATAGAGTTACCGAAATTCAAGAAAGATTTATTGGAGTTAACAAGTTTAAGCGATCGATGGATTTATTTTATTAAAGAAGCAGTAACTTTGCAGGAAATCCCAGAAAGATTAGGAGAAGTCAGCGAGATCGAACTAGCATTAAATATCGCCAACCAAGCGAATATGACAGTAGAAGAATTAGAATTAGTAGAGCGGCGAGCGATGATTCTACAAGATGAGAGAGGGCGACTGACTTATGCTATAGAAGAAGGCAGAGAAGAAGGGCGTGTCACGGAAGCGATCGCTCTAGTTATGCGTTTACTGAAAAAGCGTTTTGGAGAAATTTCCGAAGTAATAACTAGCCAAATTGAAAACTTATCTGTGCAAAATTTGGAAAATTTAGCAGAAGATTTATTAGATTTTAACAGTTTGGCAGATTTGGAAAGATGGTTGGAGAGGCATATTTAGTGCTTCTGGATTGACTTGAATTTTGATATAATCGTAATTATTAGTATTCAAGGTAAGTTGCCCTTATGTACAATGCTTTGGATATAGCTAAATACTTAATTACTCTTGCCGATCATGCCTAACAAGTAAAATAAAAGGTGAATTTGTTGTGAAATTTAAAGTAATTTTCACATTCGATCCAGAATATGAAGGTTATGTAGCTGAAGTTCCTGAACTTCCTGGCTGTTTAAGTCAAGGTAAAACCTTAGATGAAGCAATTGGAAATATCAAAGATGCCATTCAAGGCTATCTTTATGTACAAGAAAAACATGGGAAATTGGAAAAAATTATGGAAGATATTGGCGCTTGGGAGGACGATCGCACCGATGAAGAAATCATCAAAGAAATCTATGAAAGCCGTAGTTTTTCTAATCGAGGAATGCTTTAAGGGAATGGGTTGAAGAGTGCGATCGCTCTCTCCAACTCTAGAATTATTGTAGTTTACGATAAAATTGTCCAAACAGGAGTTAATTACAGAATTTCCAGAGCAAATTCAACGCCGAAATCAACCGACAGCTTGAAAGGGCTGGTAAATGGAGAATAGGGAACTCGAATCCCTGACCTCTGCGGTGCGATCGCAGCGCTCTACCAACTGAGCTAATTCCCCGTTTCTGTAGTTTTTGGCGATCGAAAGTCCTTTAGCGACGAGTAAACGACTTTTAACCATCAAAAACCTATTTTAACATTCCCTGACGGTTGAGGGAAACTTTTCCCCAGAAAATACTTGCTGGATGCGTTCCAATTCCAAATCCCGAAAATAATCTACAGTCCAATTTGCTTGACGCTGGATGATATGGAACGGATAAGTATTTGCTACTCCTACTACCTGCATTCCTGCACGTTTGGCGGCGGTAATTCCGGCGGGAGTATCTTCAATTGCTAAACATTCGGAAGGTTGCAGGTCAAGATTTTCAAAATGCTGGTTTAATAATTCTATTCCCAGTAGATAGCCGTCTGGTTCTGGTTTACTAATTTTCAAATCATCGGCGGAAATAATTACGGAAAAGTATTGCATTAAGTTAGCTTGAGTTAATACTCTTTCTACTTCCGATTGCAGTGCCCCGGTGACTACACCAATTTTTAGATTAGCGGTTTGTAATTGGAGAATAAACTCTTCTAAACCTGGATAAATAGGCAATTCATCCATTTGGGCTAATCTTTCTTGGTAAGCTTGAGCTTTGCGGGAAATTAGCTGATTGAGGTAGGTTTCGCTAATGACTCGACCGCGACGCGATAAAATATCTTTTAGACAGGCGCGATCGCTCCTTCCCAAACAAAATTTGCGAAATTCATCCCGCTTTGGTCGCAGATTTTCTGCAATTAAAATCTGTTCAATCAGCTGTTCATGAATTGGTTCATCATTAATAATGATGCCATTAAAATCAAACAAAACTGCCTTAAGAGCCATTCGATTTTAGACTTTAGATTTGAAATTTTGGATTAAACCTACAGAGAAATCTGACTGTCGGGGTACAGTATGATTAATCTTTTGTTGTATTGCAAAATATATCATCTGCCGTACCCCTCCTAAGTTATGAATTTTCAAAAGCTGGTGCAGGAATTCCTGGCAAATCGTCATTGTCAGGTGATATATTATTTCCTGCTTGCTGATAGAAAGGCTTTGTCGGATTGGTTTCTACACCTGGAATTGGTTTAATCCCGCGACTAATTTGATTCACCCACCAATGTTCTTGGGTTTCTACTGCTTCAAAACCCGCAGCGCCCATCCAAGCGTCAACATTTCCCTCAGCATAAGCTTTAATGTAAGGTTCTTCAAAAATCTCTGTCAACCATTCTGTGTGGCGCAAGGTTTTCTGATTTCCATCAAGAATTAACACTTGTCCTCCGGGAACTAATAAGCGGAAACTTTCCTGCAAAATCGTTTTAGAAACTGCTGGGGGAGTTTCGTGAAATAGCAAAGAAGCTGTGACTACATCAAAGGAAGCATTGGGAAAACCTGTATTTTCGGCGTTACCATGTCGCCACTGTATCCGCAGTCCGGCTTGTTTGGCTTTGCGATCGCCCATAAATAACATATAAGGTGATAAGTCCAAACCGATTACTTCCGCTTCGGGAAAAGCTTGTTTGAGTAAAACTGTTGTCGAACCTGTACCACAACCTAAGTCTAAAATTCTTCTCGGTTTTCCGCCAATCCGATCGACCAATCCCTGTCTAATCCAAGTTTCATTCGGTGGTAAAACGTATTGTGTCACTGGATCGTAGGAAACGGAAGCGCCCGGATTGAGATATCCGCCTTTGACTCCGTGAAAGTTCTGGCTACTGTAATATTCGGGATATTCTAAATTTGGTTGACGGAAGCGATCGGCTTCTGTTTCCCAATCTACACTTTCATAAAAACGCTTTAGCCCCGGTTCGTCAATCAATGGACGAATTAGAGGTGCTAAAAAACGTTCCCAAATTGTGTTTTTTGCGCTAGGCATAGCTTTTCGTCAATGTTTCCTAAATTACTTAAAAATAGCTGAGACAGTCTCCTTCTTTACAAATATTAATAGATTGTTGGTCGATCGTGGGTATTGATTCGATTTTCGACAAATCTAATGTAGAGACGTTGTATACAACGTCTCTACATTACTGGACAAAGGTTAAGTTTATGTAGTATTGTAGTATATGTAATTCAAAGACCCCAAACTCTCACCTTTTGTTAGGATCGAGAGGAATTTATTTGTGTTTCTGTCGTTAATAAAATAGAAATTTATGCCTTACGAACAGCTAAACATTTCGACAAACTCACCTGTACTTTCTTGGGCGAATCATGAACTAAGTTCTGAGGAAACCAAGATGGCAAAAAATGTGGCATCTTTGCCATTCGTGTTTAAGCACGTAGCATTAATGCCCGATGTTCACTTAGGAAAAGGAGCATTAGTTGGTTCAGTAATTGCCACTAAAGATGCAATTATGCCTGCTGCTGTGGGGGTAGATATTGGTTGTTTTACGGGTGATACATTAATTCCGCTTGTTGATGGTAAATCTTATCCCATAGCAGAATTAGCTAAATCTCAGCAAGAAATTATTACTTACTCCTGTACTGAAACAGGAAGAATTGTTGCCGCTAAAGCGATCGCCCGACTAACTCGAAACAACGCAGAACTAATAAAAGTAGTTCTAGACAATGGAGAAGAAATTAAATGCACTCCCGATCATCAATTCATGTTAAGAGATGGTTCCTATCAGCAAGCGAAAGAATTAAAACCAGGTAAATCTTTAATGCCTTTCTACTCACGAGTTGAGCGAGATGGTTATACATTAATTCAACAGAACTATTCTGGTAGATGGCAAAAGGCACATTGGATTATTGCTCGTTCTGGAATGTTAGGAAAAGTCCCTGGTTTTTCAGGACAGAAAACAGTTATTCATCATAAAAACTTTCAGCCTTCTGACAATCGCCCAGAGAATTTAGAATTTATGGGCGATCGCGATCACTCAGCCTATCACCGTTCATTAATTGAACGAAATTCTCATTGGCAATCCTCAGAGTTTGAAACTAAAAGAAAGCAAGCTTTAGCTAGTAAAGCTAACACACCAGAAGGTCACAATTACTACGCCCAAAGAGGGACAAAAAACATTGTTAATTATATGGAACAATGTCCCGAACATTTCCGAAAATCTGTTTCAGGAAATGGTGTGAGAGGAAAACAGTATCTCATCAATTATAATCTCAGCGAAAAAGGACGAGCTAAGAGCAAAGAAATCGCTAATCGGCTTTATACTTGTGAAATTTGTGGAGATACCGTCAAAAGTCCTATAGGTCTTCATAATCACAGAAAAAAACATCACGGCTACAACCATAAAGTAGTAGAAGTTATAGCATTAGAGGAAAAACAAGATGTTTACTGTTTAGCAGTTCCCCAATATGGCAACTTTGCACTAACAGCAGGAGTTTTTGTTCATAACTGCGGGATGATGGCAATTAAAACGCCATTTATAGCCGAACAATTAGAAGGCAAACTGAAGAAAATCCGCCTCGATATTGAAGCAGCAATTCCTGTAGGATTTGACGAGAATAAAGAAGTTGAAAAAGCCGTCAGCAATTGGCAAGGTTGGCAAGATTTTAAGGATTTACATTCAGGTGTACAACGCTTAGAAAGTAAAGCCATTAAACAATTAGGTTCTCTCGGCGGTGGTAACCATTTTATTGAAGTTTGCCTAGACACAGAAAACCAAGTTTGGTTAATGCTACATTCTGGTTCTCGTCACATTGGAAATATGCTAGCCCAGAATCATATTGATACTGGGAAAGATTTAACAAAACTGGCAAACATTAAGTTACCAGATCCAGATTTAGCTTACTTTGTTGCCGGAACACCTGAATTTGCTGCTTACTGGCATGATTTACAATGGGCGCAAGATTATGCTCGTTATAATCGTGATGTGATGATGGCGCGAGTTAAGCGAATTGTGGAAAAACATTTAGCTGGCGGAAAGCCAATTAAACCTTTATTAGAGGTGAATTGTCATCACAATTACGCGGAAAAAGAGTTGCATTTTGGTGAGGAAGTTTACGTTACTCGCAAAGGTGCAGTAAGAGCAAAAGAGGAAGATTACGGGATTATTCCTGGTTCAATGGGAGCAAAATCTTTTATCGTTAAAGGTAAGGGAAATCATGAAAGTTATTGCTCCTGTAGTCATGGTGCAGGGCGGTTACTGTCTAGAAATAAGGCAAAAAATGTCTACAATTTGGATGATTTAATCGCTCAAACTAAGGGTGTGGAATGTCGCAAAGATCGGGGGGTTTTAGATGAAATTCCTGGTGCTTATAAGCCGATCGAACAAGTAATGGCAAATCAATCTGACTTGGTAGAAGTTGTCGCAACTTTGAAGCAAGTTCTCTGCGTCAAAGGTTAGTTCGTAGTCAGCACTTAAGTGCTGACTACGAACTTTTTTGGGTTAGCCAATCTTTGACTAAATAGGTGGCTAAACAATCGTCTTCGTTGTAGGTGACGATTTTTTCTAAAAAAGTTCGATCGCTCGTCTTCAACCATTCATCATACCAACAAATTGCTTGGGAACCACTAGCGGCAGGATTGCGCCAATTAAAACCTAGCCAACGGGCGATCGCTTTTAATGAATAACTTTCCGTTGGCAAAGTTACTGCTTGGGTGACTTTTTGATGTACATCAACTAAGCGATTTAATAAAGGTTGCCATAAATTATTCGGCGTTTGATAGCGTTTTGCTAATTCTTTAATCATAAATACTTCATAGTCACAAAAATGAAAAATTGGTGCTTCAGGATAATCCCAAACTAAACTTAAAAATTGCTGCCAAGTCGCCGCTTCTTCTGAGAAATCTTCGGCTAATAAAGGATAAAATTTCTCGGTTTTAGCTTTTTTATCTACAACTAAAACACCTAAAAGATAAGCAAAATCTATTTCCGGTTGAGATTCAATATCAAAATATAATTCTACTTCTGAATTAGGCAAATTTATTGGTAAATTGGCATTAAAAATTACTTGATTTTTTAAATTTGCTTGAGCTTGTCGCAATAATTGTTCGGTGATTTCTCTACCGAAAACTGGTGCTAAATCAGCAAAACTAGCATTAGCTAAAGATTCTACTGAATTAATATTAATTTCTTGTAAATATTTGTAGCGACTAGGAGTAACACCAGGTAAAAGAGAGAGATGTTCTTGAGATTTTGCTATGTTATAACAGGAACTATACCAATGACAAATATTGCATTTTTGCCGGGAGATAAAAATTTCTGGCGTTTCGGTTTGCTGTAAAGTTTCGCTGCACTCTTGAAAAATTTTCTGCATTTGCGGCAGCCAAGTTTCTAATGGTACGAAATAAGGCTTTCTTTCTCGTAAAATTAACCAAGCCGCAGGAGGTTGTACTTCTTGTACTGTGGTTAAAACTTGGGCGTGAAATGCGGCATTAATTTTATATTCTTGCTTAGGACGTTTTCCTAATTCAATTTGCACTGGAATATAACACCAATCGCCAAAAATCGAATTTCCGGGTTGTTTTACTAGTAAGTCAGGGAAACTTAGTAAGGTGATGGGAAAAGGATTTCCGTCTACCTGGGTAATTAAAACTCCTTTGTAAATTCGCTCGACACCCTGACGCATTAATGTTAAAGTAGCCTCTGCACCCGCTTGCCAATCGCGATCGGGGTACTCTGGTTTATGATATGTTTGTTCGCTGAGAACGATTTTTTGATGTGTTCGGCGATCGTGTTTTAGTTTCAACTGAAAATCATTAGGGGGATCTAGTTCTTGCTTGTTTCCATAAAGATCGAGAAACGCCCGTCGATGACAGCGTTGGTATTGCAGTAGCAGTTCAGCAGTTAGGAGCATTATTTTAAACTAGGAAAAGTTTTTTGTAGGGAAATGGCGATATGCCTACGGCACGCTACGCGATCGCTGCACTAACCCCAACTCTAGGTCTAGGTAAGTTAAGCAGCTTACTATATGTTAAATCTAATATATCCAGATTGAACTTGTGAGGAGAAAGTGGAATTTAAGTACGCGCACACTTGGGAAGAAAAAAATTTCATCGTCAAAGCCTTTGTCTTAGATCAAATTGCCTCACCCGATACTTTTAACGTCAGCATTAATGCAGAAGACGAAATGTTTTTGTATCTGCAAGATGCTTTTCACAAAGACAGAAATCGGGCTTTGGTGGAATATTTCACCTCTGGTAAGGAAGTAATGAACCGAGTTACTTCTATTATAAATTGGAAATTCCAAAGTTTTGAAAATGTTAACTCTTTCTTGGATTTTGCTTGCGGTTATGGAAGAATGACTCGCTATTTAGTCCAAGAAATGCCTCCCAAAAAAATCTGGGTATCGGATATTTATGCGGAAGCAGTGGAATACCAAAAACTCCAATTTGGGGTGAATGGAATTGTTTCGGTGACTAATCCAAAGGATTATCCAGTAGAGAGAAAGTACGATTGTATTTTTGTCTTTTCTTTGTTCAGTCATCTCCCGGAAAAAACCTTTGTTCCTTGGTTAGAAAAACTATATAGTATGCTGTCTCCCAATGGCATATTAATGTTTACTGTTCATGATGTGGCATTGATGCCTGAAGGACAGGTAATGCCAGATAATGGAATTAGTTTTGCCCCCCTTAGTGAAAGTCGTTCTTTAAGTACAGATGACTATGGATCGACTTGGGTGACAGAATCTTTTGTGGCAGATGCGATCGCTAAAGCTTCCAATGGCAAAGCATTTTATCACCGGATTAAAAGAGGGCTATTAATTCAGGATTTGTATTTAGTAATTAATGACCCTAAATTAGATTTCTCTACCTTAAATCTTGGGGTAAGACCAAGAGGTTTTGTTGACTTTTGTACCTACAGCAGACATGATGAAATTACCCTGCAAGGTTGGGCAATAGATACTAGCTGGACTCATGAAATTAAAGAAGTACAAGTTCTCCTGAATGGGCAATTAATCCAAAAATGTAAACCCTGTTATCCTCGACCTGATGTGGTAGAATTTCTGAAAGATGAACGGGCTTTAGTTTCCGGCTGGACTTGTTCTTTTTATTTAGATCCGGCAGCAGATATCTCGCAAGAATTGTTGATGGTGAAGATGATTTGCAGCAACGGTATAGAAAGAGTAATGATGATTAATGTCATCGAAGCTGTATTGCAAAATTTAACAGTTTTACCTCCCGAAACTCCCGCAGAAGTATTACCAAAAACTACTTCACCGATCGACAAATTAAAAGCAGTTTTTCGCCCGATAAAACAAATTTTGAAGGGATAATTTCCTAAAATAACTAAATTGAAGTGTCAATGAATAGCGTTTTTCCAAAATTAACTTCCTTAGCACAGTTTCGCCAGCAATTTCCAGCTTTGGCGAGTAAAGCTTATTTCAATTATGGCGGTCAAGGCCCAATGCCACAAGTAGCATTGTCAGCAATTTTACAAGCATATCAATCTATTCAAAATGCGGGGCCTTTTTCTGAGGAAGTTAATGTTTGGATCGGGCAAAAATCCCAGGAAACTAGAGAAGCGATCGCCAAAGAATTAAATGTCTCACCTGCCACTATTACTTTAACGGAAGATGTTACCGTAGGTTGCAATATTGGATTGTGGGGAATTGATTGGCAAAGTGGCGATCGCCTATTACTTTCTGATTGCGAACACCCTGGAGTTGTCGCCACTATTCAGGAAATTCAACGCAGATTTGGCATAGAAGTTGATTACTGCAATCTGTTAGAAACTTTAAATGGGGGTGACTTGCTGGAGGCGATCGCCAAACACTTAAAACCAAACACCAAATTAGTAGTATTAAGTCACGTTGTTTGGAACACCGGACAAGTATTACCTTTAACCGAAATTGTGCAAGCTTGTCGGCAAAATTCCCCCGAAACAAAAGTCTTAATTGATGCCGCCCAATCTGTCGGAATGTTACCTTTAAATTTAGCAGAAACAAACGTTGACTTTTACGCTTTTACAGGTCACAAATGGTTATGTGGCCCCGAAGGTGTAGGCGGTTTTTATGTCAACCCAGAAAGTTTAGAAAGTTTACATCCAACCTTTATCGGTTGGCGGGGAATTACTACTAATAAAACCGGGGAACCTACAGGTTGGCAATCTGATGCGAGAAGATTTGAAGTTGCTACCTCTGCCTATCCTTTATATTGTGGATTAACTGCCGCAATTAATACTCATCAATCGATCGCTTCTCCCCAAGAACGCTATCAACAAATCTGCAATTTAAGCAAGTATCTTTGGCAAAAGTTAAGCGAACTTCCCCAGGTTAACTGTTTGCTAAATTCCCCCCCAGAGTCCGGTTTAGTTTCTTTTCAAGTTACTGGAGTTTCCCACCGGGAATTAGTACAAACTTTGGAAAAGCAAGGTTTTATGATTCGCACTTTGCGTTATCCCGATTGTGTCCGCGCCTGTGTTCATTACTTTACTTTGCCTTCGGAAATCGATCAGTTGGTGGAGGAAATTGGGAAATTTAACCGCAGATGAATGCAGATGTTGCTGCGAGTTTTTGGTGGGGTGGTTAAGGCTTTTTTGAAACGCAGATGAATGCAGATAAACGCAGATGAACGCAGATGTTAGCGTTAATTTTTGGCTGGGTGGTTAATGCTTTTTTAATGTAGATTGGGGTCCGATCTTACCAAATTAATTATTTTTATGCTATTCTAATATAATAGAAATCTGTGCGCTCATATATACTGAACTTTAAAGTAAAAATCTTTGATGACTTCTAGACCAAGCTTATACATTTCTATCACAAATCACGGTTTTGGTCATGCAGCTAGAACCGCTTCAGTTGCAGCCGAAATTCAAAGGTTAAACCCAGAAATATTACTTATTTTGGTAACAACTGCGCCTCGTTGGTTGTTGGAATCTTATATTCCGGGAGATTTTATTCATCGTCCTCGCGGATTTGATATTGGTGTAATTCAGTCTGATAGCATCAATATGGATAAAGCAGCGACTTTGGAAAAACTCAAAGAAATTCGACAAAAAGAGCGATCGATCGTTGCCAGTGAAGTAAGTTTCATTCAGCAAAATCGAGTAGACTTAATATTAGCCGACATTCCCCCATTAGCGCCAGTAATCGCTAAAACTGCGGGGATTCCTTGCTGGATGATTGGTAACTTTGGCTGGGATTTTATTTATGGTGCTTGGGGCGGAGAATTTATTGAAATCGCTGATTGGATTCATGATTGTTTTAGTCAATGCGATCGCCTTTTCCGCGTTCCCATGCACGAACCAATGAGTGCTTTTCCAATTATAGAAGATGTCGGATTAACCGGAGGAACTCCCCGCTTCAACTTAGAAGAATTACGTCAGAAATTTGGTATTGATACACCGAAAGAAAAAACTATTTTACTCAGCTTTGGCGGCTTAGGATTACAACAAATACCCTATCAAAATATCCAGCAATTTCCTGATTGGAAATTTATCGCCTTTGACAACCAAGCGCCCGACTATCCTAATATAATTAAAATAGTTGAACATAACTATCGCCCGATCGACTTTATGCCAATTTGTGGCAGAGTAGTTTCTAAACCTGGATTTAGCACTTTTTCCGAAGCATTGAGATTAAATACTCCCATTGTCACCCTAACTAGAGAAGGTTTTGCCGAATCACCATTATTATTAGCAGGTATTCAAAATTACAGCTATCATCAAATTATTAAACCTGGCGAATTTTTCGAGAGTAACTGGGAATTTTTGCACCAAGATTTACAGCCACCCTGCCAATCAGAAGATATGATTAAAAAAGATGGTACAGAAAAAATTGCCCAAACCATAGTCAACCATTTTAAATCTAAAATTTAAAGTCCAAAATCCAAAATTGCCATGTCTCACTACCAAAAACTCTTACAAATCAAAACCGCAGGTAAATCATTATATAAAATCACTTCCAAAGTAGAATCAGTAGTTGCTGAATCAGGCATAGAAACCGGACTTTGTACAATATTTTTGCGTCATACTTCCGCCAGTTTAATAATTCAAGAAAACGCCGATCCCGATGTATTAACTGATTTGTCAAACTTCTTCGCCAAATTAGTTCCCGAAGATAATCGCTTGTATATTCATACTACCGAAGGGTCAGACGATATGCCAGCCCATATCCGCACAGTCTTAACTAAAACTTCCGAACAAATCCCGATTTATCGCGGTAGGTTAGCATTAGGAACTTGGCAAGGAATTTATATTTGGGAACATCGCCAAAGAAGTCATCAAAGGGAATTATTAGTGCATATTTCTGGGGATTAAGAATGATTGAAATAGCTCCAGGCGCAGAGGACGCAGAGAAGGAAAGAAAAGAGAGAAGTATTATTGAGGTTGGAGTTCTTGGCGAAATTCGCGTAAGGCTTGAGTGTGATTGGTTAGGTTGATACAATGGATGAGGAAAGATACATTTAAATTGGGGAGAAGTTGCGACTGGGGAACATTTTCGTATTCCTCATTTCGCAAAACATAAAATGATAATTGTCCATTTTCCCAAAACCAAACTTCGGGAATTTTTAGACGTTTGTAAGCTTCCAACTTGTTAATACCACCACTGCTAACAACCACTTCAATTACTAAATCAGGACGTTCTTTACCTGGACTAAGTTCGTAAGATTCATCTGCTTCTCGTTTGACTCTCTCAGATTCACTTTCTAGAGTCACAGATCCAGTAGGGGTAAAATCTAAACCTAGAAATTCTAGGTAGATTTCTAATAAAGCAGCAATACGTTTTTTGATAGTTTCGTGTTTTTTCCCTGGCATTTTCCGAATCTCTAATACTCCATCTAAAAAAGATAACCTAACTCCGGGACGATCGATTAACTGTTCCACTGCTTTGAATTCTCGCCAGGTTAATTCATGAATTAAAATTGGTTCAGCTTCTCGTTCTAGAAGTGTAGTTGTCATTACTGTTAATAGTTAATTGGGTATTAAACTAATTTTAGCAACTTTAGAATCAGAGCGATCGCTCACTTAAAGATTAGATTAAGATAAAATACAGAGAAATGGTAAAGGTAGACAGATGCAATTAGAAGATTATCTGGAATTTTTGGCTCCTGATGATATCCGCATTAAAGGGCATCGCATTGGCATTGACAATGTGATTAACTATTACTTGCAAGGTTATTCGCCAGAAGAAATTTTGTCAGAGTTGCCTACACTGAGTTTAGAAAAAATTCACGCAGCTATTACTTATTATTTGCATAACCGCGCTGAAATGGATGCTTATATGTTGCGGTTGGCGAAGTGGCAAGAACAGCATTATCAGGAATCCTTATCTGCTGAACCATCACCTGTAATAAAACGCTTGAAGCAGTGGAAAATTGAACGAGAAAAGGAGATGCTAAATCATTTGTGAAAATACGTTTTTTACTTGATGAAAATTTGTCCCCAAAGCTCAAAATTGCTGTTTTACGCCTTAATCCAGCGATCGATATTTTGCGGGTTGGAGATTCAGATACACCACCATTAGGAACACTCGATCCAGAACTTTTAAATTATTTAGAATTATCGCAACGTTTATTAGTGACAGATAACCGTAAAAGTATGCCGGGACATTTGGAAGTACATTGGGAATCAGGAGGACATATTTGGGGATTAGTTTGGTTGCGATCGAGTGGCACAATACGTACTTGGGCAGAATCACTTTTTATAATGTGGGAAGCGTCTGAAGCAGAAGAGTGGATCGATCAAGTGGATTGGATTCCATTTTAGCGATCGCAAATTAAAAAAGATGCACCCTAACATTAATCAACAGTCAAGAATTGAGTAATCAACTCGCTTAAACAATGCCGTGTAAACGTCTAACAAGTGCCATGATTTTTTGGTCATATAGGCGATCGCTTGCCCAACGTCCTGTTAGACCTTTCACTAAAGGAGCAATCCCTCTCCTTACTAGATGAAAACGAGGATCGACGATCGGCATTTTATTAATTGGATCGGTACTCGCATAAGCTTTAAGATGTTGAATATGTGCCTTAATTCCTGTTCTCATATCCGGGAAGAAAGCACCAGCTGCACCACCATCTACCGCACCCAAACCACAAAAATTATTCTGTTCCGGTTTAACTTGTCCTCCAAAGCGCAAGAAGTTAGTTTCTAAACACATTTGACAGAAAGCAATATCGTAGTTCACTCCCTCAATTTGTGCTTCTTCAATATACACTTTGGGTAACAAAGGAAACCTTGCCAACGCTTCCTCATTTTGGGATTCTAAAAAAGTATTCAGTTGCACTTCGGAAGCATTTCCAAAACCCATAATTTCTTCCAGTTCGCCGTTACCCTTTCTATTTAAAATTACGGTTCTTGTTCCACTATCCCAACCTACCGATACATTAAAAGGTTGCAGATCTACAGCCTTAACATAGACGATGCCGCCATAACGAATTTGTCGAACTTCGGGATGATTAACCAGCGGAATTTCTAACTGTTCAACTAAGTCAATTGGAATAAAGGAATTACCATTTACTAAAATTCCTTTCTCCTCATATTCGTAATTATTGATGCGGATATTAATCGGACTAACTTGAGTAACTTCTGGTGTTTGACCTTTTTGCCCACTCCATTCAATTAATGCTTTAGCTATTGCTTTGGCAAAGCGATCGCGATGGTTTTGCAACAAACTCAAATCTTCTCGATTATCCACAAAACACAACTCAATTAGAATAGAAGCAACAGCCACCTGACGACAAAAAGCGAGCCTACCATGCGGTGTCGTAGTATCAGTTTTAGCACCACGAGATAAAACTCGTCCTCGTAAATTCAGTTCGGGAACTTCCGCCAATAAAGCTTTTAATATCAATTCGGCATCCTGTTTCCGCCTTTCATTTCCGGCAATATAAAAAGCTTCAGTTCCTCGCGCACTACCATTAAAAGCATTACCGTGTAATTCTAAAGCAACATCTCCTTTTTTCGCTTTGGAATTAATCCATTCAATAGTTCTTTTGAGAGAGAGATCGTCAGGAACCGAATAGAATTCTACTCTCTGCGCTTCTAATTCTTTGACGATTAAATCGCGGGTGAGCATCATTTCTTTGGCTTCGGTTGTACCAAAAGCTACTGCTCCAGGGTCACTCAAATCATGACCAGCAGAAATAAAAATTCTTCCCATTTTACCAACTCCGAAAATTGTGTTTATTGTTAATTAAAGTCCGAGTTTTTGCCGAGTTGCAGGGCCAACAATCCCATCAACTTCTAAACCTTTATCTTGCTGGAATTTCCGCACAGCATTTACCGTTTCCATGCCATAAAAACCATCTGCGCCTGACTCTCCAACTGAGTAACCAAGTTTAATTAATGCTTGTTGAACTTGGCGAACATCATCACCTTGCATTAAAGGTTCAGTCAACCGAAGAACTCGGAAACCTTCGGGATTTGAAATATCAAAACCCTCCACAAAACTGTTCTTTAGTCGTCTCTCAGTTTGCGGCCCAAAGAACCCATCTTCATCAATGCGATCGTTGAGATTATGTTTATTCCAAAGCCGTTGGAAAGCCAAAACAGATAATCGGCGAATATCGCGAGTTCCACCTCCCAAAAAATCAAAGTGAACCGGATCTCCAGCTAATTGCTTCCAACCATGTCTTTCTAAAAATGGTTTCCAACCACGCCAATCTTCGACATCAATTGCTAACCCACTTTGATGATTACTGCGTGGTGGACGTGCCGCGATCGGAATACCGCATCGACCAGCTTGATAATGATTGAATAAAACTTGTTGTTGAGCAATAGTTCGGTAGCCAGAATTAACAAACATTTGTCTACCGCGATCGGCAATTGCTCTCGCCAAAGCTCTTTTCGCTGGTAACTGCAACAAAGGCCAAGCCGCAGCCCCTAACTTAACATTCAAATCATCAAACCTAACTAAAGAATTAGGTGTAATTTCATTCATTTCAGCAATGATTTGTTGGTCAAGTCCTTTGAGTCCAGCAGTAGAACAACTTTGGTAATTTTTCAGCATTACAGAGGTTGTGCGACTTTCATCTAACCGGACATCAATTCCATTTTCGCGAATTTGTACGTGGTCAGAAAAAGCAAACCAAGTTTCCTTGCCGTTAATTGGTGCAGCTAGCTCAATTTTGATATGAGAATTATTTGTTGTTGTCCAGCGTTGCAGTTCTATTTCTTTCCCTACATTGATGCCGAACTTTTTTTCTGGAGGCAATAAGCTGCTTTCAATTGGTTCTTGTTTGAGAATAGTGTTGCCAACAATTAAAAGTTTTGTAGCCATATTTATTCAGGTGTGCAATGAACTTTTCAACCAATAGAGATGCACCTGAAATCAAGGATTTATTTAGTTTCTTTTGTTCTTGATAATACTTTTACTTCACACCAAATTAGAAACTAAGCTACATTCTACTTACCTACTTAACTGCTAACGCTCAGGAAAAAACTAGCTTTAATTCTAAAAATAAACTATAAAAAAAAGGAGGAAACTTCTAACTTCAAAAAGCAGGTGTTTCCTCCCAGTTTTATGTAACAATACTTTAAATTATTCCTCAGAACCTAAAATTTGTGGTACTTTGAAAAAATCTCCATCTTGATCGGGAGCATTCTTCAAAATAGCTTCCCGTTCAGCACAAGGTTTCAACTCATCCGTCCTAGTTATATTACTCACATCAATTGCTCTCGTTGTGGGTTGAACATTGCTAACATCCAACTCACTCAATTGTTGAAAATAATCTAACATACTGCCCATTTGAGTAGTAAACATCTCTTCCTCTTCCGGGGTTAATTCCAAACGGGCAAGTAAAGCAACTTTGTGAACTTGTTCGCGATCGATACTCATAACTTCACTTTAATTGTTGGTGGTTATAGATCCCGACTTCTTCAAGAAGTCAGGGATCATAAGATTAAAAGAATACGTCAATTTGCGATCGCCCAGTAGTCTTCAGCCAGTTTTGCGCCTCAATATAATTATTCGGCGCAATCCGAATCGCTTCTCGCCAGTATTCCGCAGCCTTATCATACAAAGCTTCCGCCTCTTCCGAGTTTCCCTCTTCCTTCAATCTGTCTCCCTGGTAATGATAAATTACCGCAATATTATTCAAAGCCGAAGGATGACGTGGGTTTAAATCAATCGCTTGGTAATAGTATTCCAAAGCTTTTTCATGTTCACCATTACTAGCATGAATCAACCCAATATTATAAAGAATATAACTCTTATCATAAGAGTCTTCCTCCAACTTCAAAGCTTCGTAATAGTTATCCAAAGCCTCCGCATATTCTCCGTCCGCCTGTGCAGACATCCCATCACGGTAATAAACAAAAGCTTCCTTAGCTTTCCTATTAGCAGGCAGAACTTTGAGAATCATATCTGCCATGACCGTAAAAGTTTTGTCAATGAAATTATCGTTACGTTGTGATCTGGGCATATTTTTAAAGGTAGTTCCAATCGTTTAATTTTAGACGCTCATTAGATAATTTAACGTCTTTTCACTAAAACTCCTGGTTCCCGTTGGATCGGTAGAACATCCAACAAATCCATTTGCACACAGTATTTCAAATCTTCATCACAATCTAAGCGTAGCAAGCGTTGACCGTGACTAGCCTGGTGCATTAACTCTAGTAAACGATCTTTCCATTGCTCATAAAGAGCGATCGCCCCCACCACCTCATCATTACCAGCCACTTGCTCAACAGGTAAATTTAATTCTGTCACTAAACTTTGGGCGATCGCCCCAGCACAAGCCGTATCCTCCAAAGAAAAACTACCTTCCCAACCAGATCCCACAATCCAAACCGTCTCCGGTGCTTCAGACAAAATATAATTCACCACCGCCCGACGATTCACAAAAGCCCCAGCCATCACAGCCCCAGCCTTTTGCACTCGTTCCAGAGAGCGCGTACCATTAGTAGTGCTAATAAACAACCTTCGCCCTTGAACTTGCTCAGGAGTGCAATCCAACGGAGAATTACCCATATCAAAACCAGCAACCTTGGCCCCTCCCCGTTCGCCAGCGCGAATGCGCTTTTCAGTGGGCCAACTGTCGCTCTCATTAATCAACTTATCTAAATCACTGAAAACCTGAACCGCCTCAGCCCCCGCCGCCAAAGCAGTCACCATTGTAGTTGTCGCTCTCAGAACATCAATTGCGATCGCACAATCGGGAACACCGCTAGAAGGAGTGAGTTCAGGAGTATGGTAAATAAATAGTTTCACAAGCCAGCTGCCATCCGATCATTACTATCGAGTATGAAACTATATTATGCTCAATTAGTTACTTCATTTCAGCATTTTATTTTCTTAACTTCCCACCCTCACCTCTTGCAGGGTACATTAGTGACAACATAAAGCACCACTCAACTCACCTTGACATTTGTCATATTTTCTGAGTCTGCATAAGACTCATTCGCGAAATAGTAACGACTATGAGGTTCGTGATTAGGAATTACTCCATTCACCACCAAACCCAACACATTCTGACTAGACTTTTCCAAAAGCTCTTTAGCAAAAGCAGCACTAGCAAAATCAACCACACCAGGTCGCACCACAAACAAAAGACCATCCGCCTTCTTACCTAAAATCAGTGCATCAGCAGCCACATTCAAAGAAGGCACATCGATAATCACCAAATCATACAAACTCGTAAATTCATCAATCAACGAAGATATTCTTTGAGAATCCAGCAAAGCCATCGGATTAGGCGGAATCACCCCACAAGTCAGCAGATCCAAATTAGGCATCACCTCCCGAATAGCCATCCTCAATTCTGCCTGTCCCACAATAGCATTACTCAAACCCACCTGATTAGTCAGATCCCAAATCCGATGTTGCACCGGATGGTGCATATCCGCATCCACCAGCAACACCCTACGTCCCACCTGCGCCACCGCTACCGCCAAATTCGCCGACACCGTAGATTTACCCTCTTGCGGAATCGAACTACTCACCACGATCGACTTAAGCTCCTTATCAGAACTCAAAAACCGCAAATTCGCCTGTAACATCCGATAAGCAGCACTAATTGGCGTATGCAAATCATTTTTCACCATAATCTTTGGAATTGGTCGCTCAGATTCTTTATCATCAGACTTACCTCGCCAGAATAAATTACCCTTAGCAACTTTATCCGGTTTTCTCATTGCCGGAATTACCACCAACAAAGTCAACCCAAAAAATTCCTTTGCTTCTTCAACCGTTTTCAAAGACTTATCCCACGCTTCTAAAACCAGCGCCGTAGCCATCGCCAGCAAACTACCCAACAGAATACCAGAAACAATAAACAACTTCTTCCGAGAAGCAATAGGTTCTTCGGGAACTTCCGGCGCTTCAATAATCCGTGCATTACCTACATTTTGATTTTCTGTAATGCGGATTTCTTGAAGTTTTTGAAACAGTAGCGCATAAGTAGATTGTGATACCTGTAATCTATTTTCTAATTCTCTTTGCTCTTTCTCTAACCTGGGTAAAACATTCATCCTTTGCTTATACGCCAATTGCACATTTGATAAAGCAACAATCTGATTAGCTAAACCCTGGCGTTTTGCTGCCACTTTCACAAATTCTTCAATTAATTTTGGTTTTAAATCTCCAATTTGTAAATTTCCATTATTTAATTTTGCCTCTTCACCAACAACTGTTTTAATTCGATTCCCTAGTAAAGCCTTCAAAGTTGCTTTCTTACTTCTTAAATCCAATATTACAGGGTGTGTTTCCTGAAATCTTGTTGCTTCTATTGCCAACTGACGTTCTACCTGTTGATATTCTTTCAAAGCTTCCTGTACTGCGGCAGATTGGCTCAGAGAAGTTGCTGTTAAAGCCTGTTGAGAATTCATCTGCAACTCTTTTGCAAAAGAACGCATCTGAGCATCTAGATCCGCATATTGAGATTTTGCCGTGCCAATTTGCTCTTCCAACCTAGCAATTACATCTACTGCCGATCTAGCTTCTTCCTGTAAAGCTACTACTTTATTTTGTTCTTTAAATTTTCGCAAAGCCGCTTCTGCTTGCCGCAAAGACGCTTCTGCTTGAGGTAATTGTTTCTCCAGAAACTCGCGAGCCGCCGCTGCTTCCATGCGGTTAACGATTTGATTGTTTTCTATATATCGGTTAATTAATGTATTTACAACTGCTACGGTTATCTGGGGATTTTGATCTTTATAAGAAACAGCGAGTATATCTGTTCCCCTAATATTAGTTACGCTCAGTCTTGCTAAAAAATCTTTAATTTTTAAATGTTTTCCTTTTTCATCTATTAAGTTTAGCTGATTAATGGTTTTTTGGAGCATCGGCATCGATCGGATTACTTCCACTTCCGTATTTAATGGATTACTCTCCCCTATAGCAGTAACTTCTCCTATCTCTTTTCCTAAGCCTGTTAAAGAAGAAGTAGGACTGATCTTTTTAAAAGAAAGTTTTCCCACTGCTTCATAAACTGGCTTTTCTCGTAACGTACTTAGGCTGCAAAGTACAACAACTAACATAAATACCGCGGAGGCTGGTTGCCAACGTCGTTTGAGAATTAGCCAGTAATGCTGCAACCCTATGGAAGTTTCTGTAGATTCCATCTGTGACTCCAGTCAAGTATATACAGTGGATGAAAATCTTTTCCCGAATAGATTTATGTTAACTCACCTAGCTATAGTTATTTATCACCTCTTTCAGTACCAATGAATTAGTAGGGAAAATTTTGACATCCACTCCCAGCTAAAAAATGGGGCTTTAAGTATCAACATTCGTAAATTTGGGAAAGTTTTCCGGTAAACTTTCCCCAAACTTGCTCTTCCCTTATATTAGGCACCATTATAAAGATTCTAGCTGTAGTGAGTCAGGTAGCTTCGTTACTAATAAGTAGCTTATTATACAAATTTTCATACTAAAATTTGGAAAAATATATTTATCTCAAATGTCGCCAGGAAACTCCCGTCCCAGCAGACCTTGACTGGATAGCTTTCAGAACTCCAAAGCTAATGATTATGAAGAATCTGTAAAGTTTAGGCACTTATATACCAATTGATAATTAATAAATTTTCATTATCTCAATGTCTACTTAATCCGAGTAATTCGGTAGATATATTTATCAAAAATTAAGCCTTATCTATCTTATGAAAAGAGAAAAAGTTTGTCAAGATATTAAATGTAACGTTTTTCGTCAAGTTTCCTGGCTTCCAGAAAAAATCTGTTTCGGCTATAATAAAAAGTGACATTTTTAGTCGAAAAAAGATACAGCTGGTTTATTGAGAATTACCTATTCATTTTAGCTATAGCCTGCTCATGGGATTGACTTACATCTGCAAATGATAAATTTATCAAGTATTCAATTATCTAAAAATGTAGTAATAGTTTGCAGTAGACAGGAGTTATTTTCACAACTAATAAATTAGTTTAAGTATGGGAAGATGTATGCCAGCCTAATAAGTAATTCTAATTACGTAGAATTGCTGAGCTATATTAAAATGATTAAAGATTTAATGAAATTTACCCCTAACTATTTTCATTCTAGAGATCGCTACGTTATTTATGTATTAGGTCAATAAAAAATTTTATTTAGGGTTTGTTACAGTAAATATCTCTCCATAATAACTGTTTAGAAAAAATAGTTGATGGTAACTGCATGAAAAACAAATTAACCAAAGTAGTTTGGGGGCTAAGAAATAGACATTTTTTACTACTGGATTCAATCGTTTTTTTAATTAGTCCCCTAGTTGCTTTAAATATTCGCTTAGATGATGAAGTAGCGATCGCGCCTTACCTACCAGGATTAATAGTAGTAACGCTCCTGTTTTTCCTAGTAAAAATTGCCGTGGTTTATTATCTTGGTATTTACAAACGTTGCTGGCGCTATGCGGGACTTGATGAACTCGAACAGATAGGTTTTGCCATGATTATTGCTGTAGTAGCAGAAGTAATCATTTTCAAAATCTTTTATTTACATAATCCTTTAGTTAACAGCCTACCTAAGTCATTGCCATTACTTGATGGAATACTCAGTTTTTTGTTAATTGGGAGTATTCGTTTCACTGTGCCAGTTCTAGAAAGAATCAGCAACCAACATAAAAAATTTCATCGTCGCGATCGCGTGCTAATTGTTGGTGCTGGTAGTGCTGGTGTATCCTTAGTCAAGAAATTACAACAAAATCCTCAATTAGGACTTTATCCAGTTGCGTTTATTGACGATGACACGACAAAACGTAATTTACAGATTTGTGGCATTAATATAGTTGGCGATCGTAGCCAAATTCCCCAAATCGTGCGCTCCCTACATATTCACCGAGTAATTATTGCTATGCCTAGTGCTTCTGGCAGTGTAATCCGGGAAATAGTCAATATTTGTCAATCCCATGAAATTCTCACCAGTACATTACCTGGAATCCATGAAATTATCTATTCTCGTGCCAACCCAGGTAACATTAGAGAAGTACAAATTGAAGACTTACTGCGTCGCGAACCAATCCAAACCGATATCCAAAAAGTTTCCCAACTTCTCCAAGGAAAAACAGTTTTAATTACAGGTGCAGGAGGCTCAATTGGTAGTGAACTTTGTCGGCAAATCTTCAAATGCAAACCTGCTCGAATGGTATTACTGGGGCATGGAGAAAATTCTGTATTTACCATTGAACAAGAACTGCGAGGTATCATTAAATCACGGAAAAAACATGGCGAAGAACCAGAAGATTTACCTCAAATTACTGCCTTCATTGCCGACCTCAGAATGCTCCCACGAATGAAGTATGTGTTTGAACAATTCCATCCTGAAGTAGTATTTCACGCTGCGGCACACAAGCACGTTCCCATGATGGAATTAAACCCACCAGAAGCAATAACAAACAACGTGCGAGGAACCAAAAACTTACTAGACCTAGTATTGCACTATGAAGTGCAGAACTTTGTCATGATTTCCACAGACAAAGCAGTTAACCCCACCAATATTATGGGAGCTAGCAAGCGAGTTGCGGAAATGTTAGTACTGCAAGCTGCCCAAAAGAGCAACAAGCCCTTTGTTGTGGTTCGCTTTGGTAATGTTCTTGGCAGTAGAGGCAGCGTTATACCCACTTTTAAACGACAAATTGCTCAGGGTGGGCCAGTCACAATTACCCATCCAGACATTCGTCGCTATTTCATGACGATTCCAGAAGCTGTTCAACTGGTTTTGCAAGCAGCAGCGATCGGTCGCGGTAGCGAAGTCTTCATGCTTGATATGGGACAACCCGTGCGAATCGTGGACTTGGCTACAGATTTAATTCGTCTTTCAGGATATGAAGTAAGTAAAGACATTGATATTGTCTTCACTGGTCTTCGTCCAGGAGAAAAATTATTTGAAGAATTGTTTATTGCGGGCGAGAAATATGAACGAACTCAACACAACAAGATTCTGAAAGTCATTAATGCTAGTCAGATACTTCCAGACAATATTGATCTGGAAATAGCAACCCTATGTGAAGCAGCTGAACGAAATGATGCTAATTTGATTATGTTTTTGCTCGAACAATTGATACCTGAATATACCCCGCTCTATTCAACAGCTAATTTAGGTGGAGATAGTTCGACGACAAAAACAAATGTAGAGTCAGAGACTAAGATAAAGTACCTGACTTTAGCATCCCCTGAGTTAGCAACTGATTTGCAGCAAGCGATCGAGTATCACGAGTTTCAGATCCACTATCAACCCATTATCAGCTTCGCCACTGATAAAGTAATTGGTTTTGAGGCTCTATTGCGCTGGAAGCACCCAACTCGTGGCTTAATTTTCCCAACAGAATTCATCCCATTGGCTGAAGATACTGGCCTAATTATCCCTATTGGTTGGTGGGTACTGTGGGAAGCTTGCCGCCAGATGCGTGCTTGGCATCTAGAATGTCCGATGGAGCCAACTCTAACCATCAGCGTTAATCTGACAAGCAAACAGTTTTTCCAACCCGAATTAGTCAAGCAAATCTGCCAAATTTTGGAGGAAACTCGCCTAAATGCCAGTAGTTTAAGATTAGAAATTCCAGAAGGCGTGATTAGCAAGAATTTTGAACTTGCTATCGCTGTACTTCTTAAACTACAAAGTTTAGGCGTGCAATTACAAATTGATAATTGCGGACTCAGCGATTTCTCACTCATTTATCTCCGCCAGGTATTGAACTTGAAACTTGGTCACTTTGATACCTTGAAGTTAGATCGCTCTCTCGTCGGTCAAATAGATACTGGCAATGGGCGCTTAGATATTATCAAGAAAATCATGGCAACCGCTCATGAACTAGGAATGGATATCATTGCCACTGGGATAGAAACAACTGACCAAATTACTTGCCTGAGATCCCTAAAATGCTTATATGGGCAAGGAAACTTTTTCTCAAGGCCAGTTGAAAGTGAGGCTGCGATCGCTCTGGTTGGGGCAATGGCTGCTCATAGCTAAAAGCTAACTAACAGGCTATCAACCTAAATCGGGATAAATCTGTTCCCCATTCCCTGTTTAGGAGTTCCCTTTCCTCAGCAAAATGTCCCGCTTGATTACCAATAGCCCGAAATTGTCTTCACAAGGCTGCATCCGTCAGAAAAATTAACGGAAAGAACTTTGAGAGATAAATCCATGAATAACTTGCAGATACAAAGAGCTTCGGAAGGTGTAGTGTTCCCTATGAGCGAAGAAGAGGTAGCTGATTGGTATCGCAATCAGGGAGTAAAACTTCTTTACCACGAGGGACATTACTGGAAAGAGTCAAGGTTTAGCTTTTATGAACCGATTCATTTGTTAGCTCGTTTAAATGCTAAAGAAGCAACTTGTCCAAAACGACTTTACTTAGGATTTCGCGCATCACTATGCGAGGATGACGCAAAAGTAGCCAACGGAATCATCCCAATTCACTTACTATCTGATGTCGATGGCTACGATTTGCAATCCTTACCCTCAAAACGTCGAAGGCAGGTTCGTAAGTCCTTTGAGTTAGTTAGTTTTATTGAACTGAAAAATCCAGTACTGTTGTACGAGCAAGGGTATGAAGTTTATGCCTCAGCTACTGCAAGGTTGAGTGGTAACATCATTCATCTTGTCTCGAAAAAAACTTATCTAGCTAATCTTAAAAATCATCTAATTTCTGAGAAAGTATTCCTTCTTGCAGGTCTTATTAACGATCGATTGGCTGCCTATATAACTGGATATGCTGTCAATGGGAGCGCATACATTGACACAATCTATGTGGCAACTGATGCTTTATCAACTAGTATTGGCACTGGACTGGTGTTTGAATTTGTGCAAGCCTGCCGTCGCTCTGGAAACATTCGTGAAGTTTTCTATGGTTACGATACGCCTAAAGATCCAGCCTTGACATACTTTAAAGAAGGAATGGGTTTTCCGGTTCAATACATTCCTTCAACAGTAGCAATCAATCGAGTTATAGAACCCTTTCTTCGATGGCGTTATCCATCGGCGTACTACATAACTACAGGACATAACTAATTTTGATCTGCCTCCTAAGTTCACCATTTAAATACTCTTTGGTTCAATCAAATCCAAGAATTTCCTTCAATGCAAAATCTGAAACCTTTAACACTACAAGATAACTTTATTTGGACTTTCGCTGGCAATTTTGTCTATGCAGCTTGCCAGTGGGGAATGCTAGTGCTGCTGGCTAAAATCGGCAGAGCGGAAATGGTTGGTCAGTTCACGCTAGGGTTAGCGGTAACTGCACCCGTTATCATGTTAACGAATCTCCAACTGCGAACCATTCAGGCAACTGATGCGAGGCAGCAATATCAGTTTGGTGACTACCTGGGTTTGAGGTTGCTGGGAACGGCACTGGCGCTGATCGGTATTGTCGGAATTACGCTGAAAGCAGGATATCGTGGGGAAACTTCCTTGGTCATCCTGGTAATTGGATTAGCTAAGGGATTTGAGTCTATCAGCGATATATTTTATGGGTTAATCCAACAGTACGAAAGGATGGATCGCATAGCGATCTCGATGATGATTAAAGGCCCTCTATCGTTGCTGATGTTAGCCTTGGGAATTTACTTATCCGGTAGCGTTGTGGGGGGAGCAATTGGATTAGCTATTGCGTGGGCAACTATCTTACTAGGCTATGACATTCGCAGTGGTTGTTTAATATTAAAGACTAACCTTTGGGGTACAGGTTCGCAAAGGAAAAGTTCATCCCAAGCTATCCAGAATCTCTTGCAACCGCGTTGGCATCTGAAAACTCTCAGCAAACTGGTCTGGCTTGCCTTGCCTTTAGGTTTAGTGATGATGTTAATTTCGCTCAATAGCAATATTCCGCAATACTTTATTGAAGGGTATTTGGGTGAGGGACAACTGGGAATTTTTGCTGCGATCGCTTACCTGATGGTAGCTGGGAATATGGTAGTGGGAGCCTTGGGACAGTCAGCAAATCCTCGGTTAGCTAAATATTATGCGGCAGGAGATAGTATTGCTTTCCGCACACTAATGCTGAAGTTGGTGGGAATTGGTGCTTTCTTGGGTGGAATAGCTGTCCTAGTAGCTTTTGTTATGGGTCAGCAGATCCTCACCTTAATTTATCGACCTGAGTATGCTCAGCAGGCAGATTTATTTATCTGGTTGATGGTAGCTGCTGGAATTGGTTATGTAGCCTCTTTTTTAGGCTATGGAATGACAGCAGCTAGGTACTTTCGTATCCAAATACCTTTGTTTACTGCGGTGACGGGAACTTCAGCGATCGCTTGCCTGTGGTTGATTCCAATTTGGGGGCTACATGGGGCTGCAACCGGGCTGATTCTCGCGGCTTTTGTTCAAGTTATTTTTAGTTTAGGAGCGATCGCTCATGCCTTACATAAACTTCCCAAACCGAAGGAAATGGAAATTTAAGATCTGGCTCTGGGGATTGGCTTGCTTGGCACTAATCCTGACCATTACTATTCATTTTGCCTCTGCAAGCAACTTACTATTGTTTAGTAGTAACTCACCAGTTAAACTTGCTGCCAAGTCAGCATCCTCCTCAGAAATTAGCCCCTATTCAGTTACAGTGAATGGTCAGCCTGTAAAAGTCCAGAAATATCATTCTTTAAGTTATGTCCAATTTGACCTTTTAGGACAAGCTAATGTTGAAATCACGCTTAGAGAAGCCGTTAAGCAGTACAGTCTTAGCCCAAAAAGCTACAGCATTCCCTCAAAACAAACAGGGAACAAAATTTATTTTTCCTTAACCAACCCCGTCAAGCTTATTCTTCATCAAGTTAATTCTTTAGAAGCTAAATTATTTATTTTTGCCGAAGCACCTGAAGAAAATTCTCCTAAAATTGGCGGTCTTAATGTAGAAAATATCCTAGATTATCCAGGAATAGATAACACTGGCAGTCAAGATGTAACATCTATTATTCAGACTGCTATTGATACGGTTTCCCAAAAATCTGGAATCCTTTATTTCCCGCCGGGAATTTATAAAACTCAACAACTCAATCTGAAGAGTAATCTGACTCTCTATTTAGCTTCAGGAGCAGTTATTGAAGCAACGAAAGATGTACAGCCTTCCTATGGTCGTGGGGTACTTCAAATCGAAAATGTTCATAATTTAAAAATTATAGGTCGTGGTGTTATTAATGGGAATGGGTCTTATTGGCGACCGCAAAAAGGATGGTACACTTTAATTTTAATTAAAAATAGTCGCAATATTTTATTACAAGATATTCTGCTCAAAGATCCTGCTGTTGCTAATGTCTGGATGTCCTATTCAGAGAATATAAATATTTATAACGTCAAAATATTAGCCGATCCAAAACCAAAATTCGTAAACACAGACGGCTTTGATTTTTGGTCTTCTAGAAATATTATTCTTGATAACGTTTTATACAAAGGAACAGATGATGCTACTTCTCACGGTGGTGATAAAAAAGAGCAGATTCAAAATAACGAAAATATTAATATTAGAAATGCAGTTTTTTACACAGGTGGAGGATTTAAAATGGGTTCAGGAGCAGCACAGAAAGTGATTCGCAATATTACTTATGAGAATATTGATGTTGTTTACACCAATACTTTTTCAGGCTTTTGGCCTGTAGCAGGAGCTAATTTTGAGAAGATTTACTTTAAGAATATTCGAGTTGAAGATATTGCAGATGTACCCAGAGATTGGGGATCTGCCCAACTATTTCAGTGGCACATTTATCCATCAGAAGCTGATTCTCCGCCAGAAACTTTGGGATACATCAGAGATGTTTATATTAATAACCTAACAACAGACGATCGGGGAGGTCGAAAATCAACATTTAATGGCTATGATTCCCAAAGGGATATTAGGATCGCGTTTAACAACTTTTCAGTTGCCGGACAATTTATTAAAACACTTGAGGATGCTCCCTTCGAGATTCGCCCTAGTTACAAAGATGGAAATCAGTATGTTAGCTTCACCTTTGCAACTAGCGATCCCACTATTGTAAATATTAAAGTGCCAAAACTGTATGCCTCCGAATCAGGCAATCCCGGACATTTTAATATTGTGCGTACAGGGAACTTAGCTGAATCAATAACTGTAAAATACACCATTCGCGGAACAGCAGAAAACGGAGTAGATTACCGAACAATTCCGAATTTTGTCACGATTCCTGCTGGTGAAGATTCGGCAACAATTGTTATCCAACCGATACCTGATAAGCAGACCGAGGGACTGGAAACAATATTTATATGTTTGGAAAACGTGCCAAACAGCACTAAATATATGCTCGGCCCGGATTTCCACGCTGTAGTGAATATTAATGAGTAATGAAGTTGAAGAAAGGGACTTGCTATGTATTTCATAAACTCGTCGATAGTTATATCAAAATCCGATCGGCAACCAACATTAGCCGATCGTCCCATTCGCATCCTGCACATTGTTGGCGGTATGGTGCGAGGTGGAATAGAAACCTGGTTGATGCACGTATTACGAAACATCGATCGCGATCGCTTCCGTATGGACTTCCTCGTTCACACGAACAATCCCTGCGATTACGATGAAGAAATTCGTATTTTGGGCAGTCAAATTATCTTCTGTCCGCTGAATCGCTGGAATCCCTGGAACTATGGCGCTAACTTCCAGCACATCTTACGCAAGTATGGCCCCTACGACATTGTTCACAGCCATCTCCATCACTTCAGCGGCTACGTTTTGCGCTTAGCACACCAAGCCAACGTACCCGTCCGAATTGCTCACAGCCATCTCGATAGCACACCACTTCAGGCTAAAGCCGGATTGTATTGGCGCTTGTATTTCGCTTTAAGCAAATACTGGATTACCCGTCATGCCACCCTTGGCTTAGGGTGCAGCCGTCCAGCCGTCGCAGCTTTGTTTACTGCAAACTGGCAAAGAGATCCCCGTTGGCAGGTGTTTTACTACGGCATTGACCTAACAAATTTTCACAATCCAGTCAATTCAGTTGCAGTTCGTGCCGAGTTGGGTATCCCTACGGATGCCTTTGTCATTGGTCATGTCGGCAGATTGGTTTCCCAAAAAAACCATCAGTTTCTTTTGGAAATTGCTGCCGCAGTTGCCCAGCGAGAACCCAAGATGCGGCTGTTACTGATAGGCGAGGGTATACTGCGTCCCAAACTGGAACAAGAAGTTGCAAGATTGGGTTTGTCCGATCGTGTCATCTTTACTGGTGTTCGATCGGATGTTTCTCGCTTGATGCGAGGCGCAATGGATGTCTTCCTCTTTCCTTCTCTTTATGAAGGGTTAGGTTTAGTGTTGGTCGAAGCACAGGCAGCTGGTTTGCCTTGCATCTTTTCAGATGTTGTTCCAGAAGAAGCAGATGTAGTCACATCTCTTGTTAAACGGTTATCTCTATCACAACCCGCTTCCGTCTGGGCTGATGTTGTTTTAGCAACAAGAGAAGCTGCCTCAGTCATTACACCCTCTGAAGCCTTGGCTGTTATTGAACAGAGTGCTTTCAATGTAAACAAGGAAATCGAAATTCTCACTAAACTCTATAATTCCAGCTTTACAAATCATGCACGCCGTCCTACCTAGATATATACAGCAGGTTACAGGTAAATGAAATACAAAACTTCTAGCTCACTACGTCGTAAAACTGCATATCAAGACAGTGTAATTATTTCTAGTTTCATTTGTCTTCTGATCGTTTTAGGGTTTCTACAAACCTCAGATCGGTTTCTACACTGGTTTTTAATTCCTGTCACTTTATGCGGAATTTTGATTGGGATTGATGCTGTTAATTGGTTTCGTAGCCGCTTAAATATATTCGATCCTGTTGGTATTTTTGGTTTATTAGGTTTGCATTTTTTCTTCCTAGCGCCTCTACTTCATGTAAGTTGGGATATGTGGTTAGGAAGAGATACAATACCACCTCCTGATTGGCGACCTTGGGTTGGCGGGATGGCTATTCTCAATTTTTTGGGTCTTTTGGTTTATCGCCTTTCTATAAGCCCTGGAATAAAGCCTAAAAAATCTTCGTCAGTGCAGACAGTTTGGACTATAAATCAACAGCGATTTTGGCCAATTCTTTGGATCGCGATGATTCTTTCTGCTTGTTTACAAATGTTGGTTTACATAAAGTTTGGAGGAATCAGCAGTTATATGCAAGCGGCTACTAATATTAATGATATGGCAGCACGAGAAGAGAAATTCCAAGGCATGGGCATAGTCTTTTTGTTTTCTGAGAGTTTTCCGATATTAGGAATGATGGGATTTGCTGTTCATGTTCAAAAGAATAAACGAGAAATTTCTTGGTCTATCTTAATAGGTGTTTTCATTATATTTCTCGTTTTACAAATGCTTTTCGGTGGTCTTCGTGGAAGTCGCAGCAATACAATCTGGGCTTTGTTTTGGGCAGCAGGTATTGTTCATTTCTGGATTCGCCACATTACCAAAAAACAAATTGCTATAGGACTTGTTTTTATCTGTTTTTTCATGTATCTATATGGTTTTTTTAAGCACGCTGGTATGGAAGGAGTTGAAACAGCTTTCAAAGGACAAGAAGATCGCGTTGAGTTAGAGCAAAAAGCAGGTCGAAGTTGGGAATCTATGCTGCTGCAAGATTTAGGAAGAACTGATATTCAAGCTTTCTTACTTTATCGATTAATGCGTTTTGATAGCGATTACGAATATGCGTGGGGAAGAACTTATTTGGCTGCATTATCTGTTTTCATACCTAGTCGATTGTGGCCTTTTGATGAAATGCCAGCTAACAAATCTAAAGAAGGAACAAACGCCCAATATGGAATGGGTTCTTATGCTGAGGGATTATGGGTTTCTTCAAGAGTATATGGTCTAGCTGGCGAGACAATGCTAAATTTCGGACCTTTCTTAATTCCTTTTTCTTTCATTGTAATTGGTCTTTTTGTCAGGCAAGTTAAACGTTGGCTTCTAAATTGGAATGAGTCAGACAGCCGCGTGTTATTGTTGCCATTACTAGTCAATTTATGTTTCATAATTCTGGTCAGCGATTTAGATAACAATCTCTTTATTTTGCTGAAGCAAGGTGGATTTCCTTTTGTTGTGATCTGGTTGGGTTCTCACAAAAAGTTAGTGCAAAATAAAGCTCTTAATTTTAGTGATAGCTCTCAAAAAATCACATGATCTCAGGTAAATTCAATTATTTTTCTAAAAACAGGAGCGAATATGCTAAGAGTTCTTCATCTAATACATGGCTTAAATCGAGGGGGAATCGAGAAATGGTTAATTACTATGCTGCGTCAGATTCCTAGAAGTGAATGTGAGATGGATTTTTGCTGTAAGGGAGCAGAGATAGGCGATCTGGCTCCAATAGTTCAAGAGCTAGGCGCTAAGGTATACCATTGTCCCTTAACTCCTGGCCATTTTGATTTTATTCAATGCTTAAAAGGTATCTTAATTGAGGGAGAGTATCAGATATTGCATAACCATTTGGGAATCTACAGTGGAGTTGCTGTATGGTTAGCTCACCAGCAAAGTATTCCAGTTATAACTTCTTTTCATAATACTCAATTCCCGCCAGAAACTAATTTTACTCGTCTGCCAATTGTCCGACAACTGCGTTCAATTTACGGTTCTGTGAGCGTTAATTATGCTTTGCATTATTCCGATCTGGTAACAGGTTGTTCTCAAGGCGTAATTAAAAGTTTAGATCCTCAAGGAACCAAAATTAAAAATGGTTCTGAGGTACTTTATTACGGTGTTAATCTTCCTGATATATCAACGCCTGAAGAACGTACAGTTTTTCGCAATTCCTTTGGTTGGTCTGCTGATACACCTGTGATTATTCATGTAGGACGTTTAATTGAACAGAAAAATCATTTGGGGATGCTGTCTGTATTCCAGAAAGTTCTAGAGCAGATACCAACCGTGAAGCTCCTTTTAGTTGGAGAGGGGCTCCTTCGTTCATTAATTGAGCAAACGATCGCTCAACGCCAATTGGAGAAGTCAGTTTTGCTTCTTGGTCTTCGTGACGATGTTCCTTGGCTGATGAGTCAGTGCAATGTTTTTTTACTGCCTTCATTTCACGAAGGATTGCCAGTGGTTGCTCTTGAAGCTAATGCGGCTAATCTTCCAGTTGTAGGTTCTAATATACCAGGTCTTACAGAAGCGGTTCTTAATGGTGAAACAGCGTTATTGCATGATGTTGAAGATCTTGATGGTATGGCTAATTCGGTGATTAAAATTCTTAGCGATCGCCAATACGCTCAGCAGCTTGCTCAGGCTGGAAGAGCTTGGGTGAAAGAGAATTACTCGCTCGCAGTCAGTGCCAATCATTTAGTGAATATTTACAGATCTGTAATCAAAACTTGATTAAATCAGGGAGATAAGCATGAAAGTATTAGTAACTGCTAGTGAGCGTTTTGCTATCACCAATGACAACACTTTATGGACTGCGAATGCTCCGCTTAATTATCAATTTTGGACTCGATATCTAGATGTATACGATGAAGTCTACTTGCTTGCGCGTACTAAGTTGTATTCAGAACCGCCTCCGGGATGGATCAAAGCTTCGGGTTCAGGTATTAAGGCAGTACCAGTTCCTTATTTTATCGGGCCAAGGGAGTTTATTCAAAATTACCCGCAGATCAAAAATGCAATCAGTAAAGCTTTAGTTAATGCAGAGGCTATACAGTTGCGCGTACCCTGCATAATTGCTCAAGAAGTTCATCGGTTATTGGCACGACAAAGACCTTATGGAGTTGAAGTAGTTACCGATCCTTACGATGTGTTTACACCGGGATCTGTAAAGCATCCCTTAAGACCATTTTTCCGTTGGTGGTTCCCGCGTCAATTGCAGCGACTGTGTACGAAAGCTTGTGCAGCTGCTTACGTCACCGAACGCGCTTTGCAACAACGCTATCCCCCAGATCCATTAGCCTTTTCTACACACTATTCCAGTATCGAGTTGCATGATTGCGCTTTGGTGTCTATTCCTCGGTCATTTGGGGAAGGAATACAGGCACTTAAACTGATTACTGTAGGTACAATGGATCAACTTTATAAAGCTCCTGACGTACTGATCGATGCGATCGCTATTTGTGTAGAAGGGGGATTAGACCTCAAGTTGGTTCTAGTTGGAGATGGTAAATATCGTTTAGAACTAGAGTCTAGAGCTAAGAAATTAGGTTTGACAGAACGGGTTCATTTTCAGGGTCAGTTGACTTCTGGGGATGCGGTGCGTGCCCAGTTAGATATGGCAGATCTATTTGTATTGCCCTCTTATCAAGAAGGTTTACCAAAGGCAATGATCGAAGCAATGGCGCGGGCGCTTCCTTGCATTGGCTCGACTGTAGGAGGTATTCCAGAACTGCTTCCTGGGGAAGATTTAATTCCCCCTGGAAATGCTGCTGCTTTGGCAGCAAAAATTCGTGAAGTAGTTACCGATCGGCAGCGGATGAATCGGATGTCAGCACGCAACTTGGAGAAGGCGAGAGAGTACAAAGATGAAGTACTGCGAGAGCGTCGGATTGCATTCTACCGTTATGTCCGAGAAAAAACTGAATTATGGTTAAAAACCCAGAAATAAAAAATTTTTTCCCGCTAGTTTTTAGTTTGTTTGTCCGATTTGATTAACAACCCATTTCAAAATTTAAGAGGGTTTTACTAAAAATGTGTGGACTAACTGGTTTTTTTGATACTGCTCAGCAAATGCCTATTCATAATATGGTGTCTGTTGTCCAGAACATGAGCGATACTCTGGCTCATCGAGGCCCTGACGATCGCGGTATTTGGACAGATGCCGAAAAAGGGATTGCTTTGGGTCATCGACGATTAGCAATTCTCGACCTTTCGCCAGAGGGACATCAACCGATGTTATCTGCGGATGGTCGCTATGTTATTGCATTTAATGGCGAGATTTATAACTTTTTGGAATTAAGAAATCAGCTTCAACCGTTAGGACACCACTTTCGAGGTTATTCCGATACTGAGATTATGCTGGCTAGCTTTAGCGAATGGGGTGTAGAGCGATCGCTCAAACGCTTTAACGGGATGTTTGCTTTTGCCTTGTGGGATCGCTGGGAACGGGTTTTGTATTTGGGACGCGATCGCTTAGGTGAAAAACCCCTCTATTACGGCTTTCTCGGTCGAACTTTGGTATTCGGTTCGGAATTAAAAGCCCTGAAAGCTTACCCTAATTTTCCTACGGAAATCAACCGCGATGCTTTGCTCCTACTGCTCCAGTTTAGTTACATTCCAGCCCCCTATTCGATCTATCAAAACATTTACAAATTACCTCCGGGAACTTTTCTCACCTGTAGTGGGAGAAATTTCCCTTCCCAACCAGTGCCTTATTGGTCTGCCCGAACTGCGGCGGAACTAGGCGTTGCTAATCCCTTAATCGGTTCGGAAGCAGAAATTGAGGAACAGTTCGAGGCGTTATTAAAAGATGCCGTCAAGTTACGGATGTTAGCAGACGTACCTCTGGGCGCTTTTCTCTCTGGTGGTATTGATTCTTCTACAGTAGTTGCTTTGATGCAAGCGCAAAGCAGCCAACCTGTGAAAACATTTACGATCGGTTTTCACGAACAGGCATATAACGAAGCCTATTATGCCCAACAGGTAGCTCAACACTTGGGAACCAACCATACAGAACTTTATGTAACCCCAAAAGAAACACTGGCTGTGATTCCCAAGTTGCCCAGTCTTTACGATGAACCTTTTGCCGACCCTTCCCAGATTCCCACTTATCTATTGTCGCAACTCACCAGAGAATATGTCACAGTCAGTCTTTCCGGCGATGGTGGTGATGAACTTTTTGCTGGATACGATGCTTATTTCTGGTGTCGCCGCCTTTGGCAAACAGTTGGCTGGATACCTCCTGCGTTGCGTCAAATTGCTGCTAGTGGTTTAGTGAGCGTATCACCTCAAACTTGGAATTGGCTGTTTGAGCGTATTAATCCCCTACTACCTACTAAAGTCAGATTTTCTCATTCTGGTTATCGTTTACACAGGTTGGCTGAAGCTTTAGCATCTCCCGATACGGAAACCATGTATGTGAATCTGGCTTCCCGTTGGAAAGATGCCAAAACTACAGTTATCGGTACTTCAGATCCGGTAACGACTTTGAGCGATCGCCAGTCTTGGGCGCAGCTTCCTGATTTCACCCAGCGCATGATGTACCTCGATCTGGTGAGCTATCTACCGGACGACATTCTCGTTAAACTCGATCGCGCCAGTATGGGGGTGAGTCTGGAAGGTCGGATTCCGTTGTTAGATCATCGGGTAATTGAATTCGCGTGGCGCGTACCCTTATCGATGAAAATTCGAGGCACTCAGAGTAAGTGGTTGTTGCGCCAAATTTTGTATAAATACGTGCCAAAAAATCTGGTTGAGCGTCCTAAGTCAGGGTTTGGCATTCCGATCGATCGGTGGTTGCGAGAACCGTTACGCGACTGGGCAGAGGCATTGTTAGACGAACAACGGTTGCGACAGGAAGGATTTTTTCATCCGCAAGCGATTCGTCAAAAGTGGACAGAGCATCTTTCAGGCTCTCGTGACTGGCAATATTCATTGTGGAATGTATTGATGTTCCAAGCTTGGTTATCTGAGCAAAAGTATTTAGACATTTACCCAAAATATCCTGGAAGTCTTGTTTAGATTTTTCACAAAAAATAGGTTATTTAGTTATGAAAATTTTACATATTTGTGCCCTTAGCGTAACTGCTGAAGGACTTTTAAAACCTCAAATAGACTATTTCCTATCTCGGAACATATCGGTGGAAATAGCCTGTTCTCCTGGGGTGGAAGCGGAGCGCCTCCAACAACAAGGTTATGTGATTCATCCGATCCAAATTGACCGTCGAATTTCATTGTTGCCCAATCTCAAAAGTATTTTAAATCTAGTAAAATTAATGTGGCGGGAACAGTACGATCTTGTTCACGTTCATACTCCAATTGCTGCGGTATTAGGCCGTGTTGCTGCTAAATTAGCTGGGGTACAACGGATTGTTTATACGGCTCATGGTTTTCCGTTTTACGAACAATCTCCCCCCCTAGAGTATGCCATTTATTTTCATATTGAAAAATTTGCGGCTTTATTCACTGACCTAATCCTGACACAAAATTACGAAGATGTTGCCACCGCTAAACAAAAGGGTCTTTGTTCACCAGAAAAAATTGCTTATTTGGGAAATGGGATAGATATCGATCGATTCAAGCGCGATCGCCTCTTTCCCACTAATCAAAAACAATTACGGGACTCCTTAAATATTCCGACAACTGCTAATGTTATCGTCGGTACCGTTGGACGTTTAACTCGGAAAAAAGGGAGTGCCTACTTAATTGAAGCAGCTGCCTCTTTACTGCCGCAGTTTCCTAATTTACATATTTTGATTATTGGCCCCCAACTAAGCAGCGATCCAGAGCCTTTTCAAACCGAGTTAGTTGATAACATTCATAACTTAGGTCTTGAAGATCGCGTTACCCTGACAGGTCAGCGTCAAGATATAGCAGAATTGTTGGGACTTTTAGATATTTTTGTATTGCCAACTTTCCATAATGAAGGACTTCCTCGCTCAATTCTCGAAGCGATGGCGATGAATTTACCCGTTGTTGCTACAGATGTTCGCGGATGCCGAGAAGCCGTTATTAATGGGAAGACAGGTCTGATTGTTCCCTCTCAAAATAGCGAAAAATTAGCCGAAGCTTTAGCCAAATTACTTTCAAATGCCGACTTGAGAAAAGCTTACGGACTAGCGGGAAGACAAAGAGTAGAAACTGAATATGACGAGCGATTTGTCTTCCAAAGACTTGAAGAATACTACCATAAATTAGGTATTAATTTTTTAGATTATTACCCAGCAGTAAATCCAATTTAGTTCCCTATTTTTAAATTTATTCCTTAAGGAGAAGCAAATGATAACGGAGATTTGGACAGAAGAAAAGTGGCAAGAGTTGGAAAAAACTTATCTGAAAAAACGACCAGGACTTCGCGTAAATCTGGTGTTTAAACGTTTATTAGATTTGGCGATCGCCAGCCTGGGTATCATAATTTTACTTCCAGTTTTGGCTTTAATTGCCTTAGCAATCCGCCTAAGTTCCCCAGGACCAATTTTATTTCGGCAACAAAGGTTGGGTAAGCTAACAAAACCTTTTGAAATTTATAAATTTCGGACTATGATTGATGGTGCGATCTATCAAGGTGCAGGAATTCATACTTTTAAAGGCGATCCTCGTGTCACTCCCGTCGGTCGATTCTTGCGCGAATATCACCTTGATGAATTACCGCAACTCTTCAATGTTTTACGGGGTGAAATGAGTTTAGTTGGGCCGCGACCGCTGTTAGTTCAGTGTTTACCAACTTACACCGATTTGCACAAACAACGCTTCTTAGTTCACCCAGGTATTACAGCTTGGGAGGCAGTAGAAGGAGGTCTACTCAACACTTTAGAAGAACGGTTAGATCTCGATGTTTGGTATGTCAATCATTGGAATTTTTGGTGGGATTTAGTGATTATTTCACGGACAATTCCCGTAGTTCTTACTAAAGAAGGAGCCTATGCTAAAGATGATTTGCCCGCTACCAGGGAATAGCTAGAATAAATTAATTTTATTAATCATCTAATCATCTACTTCTTATTTACGTTGATGCGATTTTTCTGAATTTAATTGAGGATTGTTATATGGCGATCGCAGTGATTCATCAACCTCAATATTTACCTTATTTGGGTTTTTTCCATAAACTAAACCAAGGTGATATTTTTGTAGTGATGGATAGCGTGCAATTTATGCGGCGCGGTATTCAACACCGGAACAAAATTAAAACCAACAAAGGTGAACAATGGTTAACAGTTCCCGTATTCCATCAATCTTCTAGAGAAGAAGAGTATATCAAATCAGTGCAAATTGACTCGGAACTTCCGTGGGCAAGAAAGCATTGGAAAACATTGCTTACCAACTACTCCCCGGCTCCTTATTTTGATAATTACGCCTGGGAAATTCAAGAATTACTGGAAAAAGAATGGCATTATCTCTGTGAACTTAATATGGTTTTAATTCAATGGATTATGGAGGTTTTAGGCATTAAAAAGCAGATTGTTTATTTGTCGGAATTAGGAGTAGAAGGAACTAAAAGCGACCTTTTGATCGATGCTTGTAAAGCAGTAGGCGCAGATACTTATTTATCTGGTTCTGGTGGTAAAGGATATATGGATTTATCACTTTTTGAAGGTGCTGGAATCAATGTAATTTGGCAAGAGTTTAACTCACCATCCTACAATCAACTATTTCCAGAATTGGGGTTTTTACCTAACCTATCCATTCTCGATACTTTATTCTGTTGTGGCCCAGAAACCAGGAAATTTTTAGAAGTGAATTAAGTGAGTCAAGTTATGAACAAGAAAATTTTAATAATAGCGCCTCATCCTGATGATGAAGTGCTTGGAGTTGGGGGAACAATGGCTCGTTTTGCTGCCGAAGGTGCGGAAGTTTATGTAGTCGTCGCCACTAAAGGTTATCCACCTGATTTCCCAGAAGAACTTTCTCAAATTGTTCGCGAACAAGCCTTAGTTGCTCATCAATTACTTGGTGTGAAAGAAACCCAATTTTTGCCTCTACCTGCGGCAAATTTAGACAGCGTTCCTTACCGAGAGATCAATCATAAATTGCTGGAAGTTTTTCGCAACATTCAGCCAGAAATTCTTTATATTCCTTTCAATGGCGATCTTCATGTAGACCATCAAAGAATTTTCTTATCAGCTTTAGTGGCGGCGCGACCCAATGGGATAAATGCACCAAGAAAAATTTATGCTTACGAAACTCTTTCAGAAACTAATTGGAATGCTCCTTATTTAACTCCTAATTTTGTTCCGAATGTTTTTGTAGATATTTCCAGTTATTTAGAAATGAAAATTCAAGCGATGGAAATCTATGCTTCTCAAATTAAACCTTTTCCTCACGAGCGATCGCCAGAAACTTTAAGAGCTTTGGCAACGTTACGAGGAAGTACAGTAGGACGTTTTGCTGCGGAGGCGTTTGTTCTGGTGCGAGAAATTATTTAAAAGGATGGAAATGATGTTGTCAGAATTTATTTCGCCTCTCGATCCAAAATGGAAACGTTTCTTAGAATTTGCTTGGCACGATTTTTACCATCTACCAGAGTACGTTTCTTTATCAGCAAAATATGAACAAAGTCAGCCTATTGCCTTTTATGGAGAGGCAGATGAAGCTAAATTTTTGGTTCCTTTATTAACTCGAAAAATTCCCGAAAACCTGGAAGCGCCTGATAATTGGTACGATGCGACTACTCCTTATGGCTATCCCACACCGCTGTTAATTCCTCCTGATAATACATCGAGTTTAGAGATTTTTCTCAAGTCTTTTAAAGAGATGGGAGCGGCATCTGGAATGATTAGTGCGTTCTTCCGTTTACATCCTTTACTGTCACCAAATTTCGATGTGTTAGCTAAATTTGGAACTGTTATTAAACATGGTCAAACTGTATATATCGATTTGTCTTTATCGATTGAAGAAATGTGGTCGCAAACTAGAAAAGATCACAGGAAAGATATTAACAAGTTGACCAAATTGGGTTTTCAAGCCCTGATTGATGATTGGAGCTTTTTTGACAAATTTATTGCCATCTATCGGGCAAATATGCAGCGGGTATCAGCTAGCGAGTTTTACTTCTTTGACGAAAGTTATTTTGTGGAGTTGCGTTCTATTCTTGGCGATCGCCTTCATCTTTGCACTATCTTATCCTCAGAAGGAGAAGTTGCTTCCAGTTTATTGTTTACGGCAATTAATGGCATTGTACAAACCTACCTTTCAGGAACATTTGACAAATATCTTTCTCTAGCACCCTCTAAATTAGAAATTGATGCGGTGCGACGTTGGGCTAAAGAAAATGGAAATCGATTTTTTCATTTAGGTGGAGGAGTGGGTGCCCGTGCTGATTCTTTGTTTAAATTTAAATCTGGTTTTTCTGATTTAAGATCTGATTTTTCTACATATAGAATGATTCTCGCTCCAGAAAAATATACAAACCTTATTCAAGCTTGGGAGGAAAAATATGGAGATCGCAATGATTGTGAAAAAGACTTTTTCCCGCTTTATCGACTCTCAAGGTAACGCTCTGATTCAAAAGTAAATAACTTCCGATCTCCTGCGGATAATTAGGCGACGATCCTAATTTATTTTGCTAGGTCTTCAAAGTTTTGCAATGAGGATAATCAACCAATAATAAATGGAGAAACAAACCATGAAAGCCAATAATTCTTTATTTAACAATTTTGGGTTTTTGTTGCCTAAATTTTTACGGGAAGATTACTCACCGTACAAATGCAATGTCTCTGCTAACCGAGAAAATTATAATTTTCGGGCGCGACGGATACATTGGCAAAATATGATTAAGACTTGGGTTAACACAGGCAAAAATCCCTTTCTAAAGCCTGTAGAATGCAACAATTGTCTATTCGATACGCGGATACCGAACATATACATTGGCTCTGATGGTCTTTGTAATATGTGCATGACTTACAAAAAGAATTTCAAGTTAGAAACTCTCCAAAGCGAACTGGAAACATTTGTTAATACTCCACGAGAGAGAGGAGTAAATATAGATGCAGTAGTAGCATTTTCTGGAGGTAAAGACAGCGCGGCGGCTCTTTATTGGGCGAAAAAGAAATTGCATTTAGAAGTAGTTGCTGTCTTAGTACAAAATGGGTTTATTCCCGAACAAGTTATCAACAATGGTCGAGAGTTGTGTGACAAATTAGGTGTAGAACTCGTTGTTTTAAACATAGAGCTTGCACCTTTTGTAAAAGATATGATGGATAAAAATTTTACCAATGGCTATCCATGTTATAAATGTGGGGAAATGTTCCACAAGGAAATTCAGGAATACTGTGGAAAACAGAGGATTAATCGGGTGATTTTAGGACGGAACTGGTGGCGTTGGATTGAGCCGGAAGTTCGTTCTGTACGGTGGGTAAAAGATGAAGCATCTGAACTAAATTTACAATTCTTTTCCCTACCATTTGCTTTGCAGTTAACGGAAAAGGATGTGTATAAAATGCTGGATGATATCGGTTGGAAGACGGTAAAAATCCACGGAAATAGTACTAACTGTGTCATTCCAGGGTTAATAGAATATCCTATATACCAAAGATTAGGTTATCACCCAGAGCTAAATTTACTCTCCAGGGAAGTAATCTCAGGTTTTCTCGATAAAGAGGAGGCAAAGTCACAACTTGCAGATATCAAAGATAATACGGATATTCTGCAAAAAATGGTTAACAAAAAGCTTCAGGAAACTCAAAGTGGCCTGGGCAAACAAGGATAGATAAAACTGTCAGCAACAACAGATAATTCTGTTGTTGCTTGAATTTTTTTGATGAAAAGGCTTGAAACTACTTGATGACAAAATTATTTGTGAGGTTTTACTATGATCGGTATCAAAAAAACTTCCAACAATAAAGAAGTTTATTTAACTCAAGAATTTGCGCGTTGGGCCTATGGGAACGGTTTATTGCCTGAAGAAAAATACTTGATTGCCAACTATCTAGATCGGAATAAAAAAACATTGGAGGCTGGTACAGGAGGAGGAAGAATGTTGTTAGAAATGAGCAATTTAGGTTTTACTTCTCTTTATGGTTTTGATTACTTACCCGAATTTATTGAGGTGGCAAAACAGAGAGATGTAGATGGCAATATTAATTTTCAGGTTCAAGATGCCACCCAATTAAGTTATGAAGATTGTAGCTTTGAGCAAGTCTTGTATTTAGGTCAAATGATTTCTTCCATAGATGATGAACTGGGAAGGTTAAAAGCTTTAAAGGAAGCTTTCCGCATTCTTAAAGTCGGGGGAACAGCTTTATTTTCATTTCTCAGTTTTGATGCCAGAATCAGTAATGCTTTATACCGCCCTTATGTGGAGTATATTCGCTTATTGAGAAAGCTACGAGGATCAAATCTTTCAATTCAATATCTTCCTTGGCTGAAGTTTGAGAAACGACCAAACTTGGCAGCACTGTTTGATGAAGGAGCTCATGTTTATTGGTACAAGTTTCAAGAAGCTTATCAGCTTTTAAGAGATGTGAATTTCCATGTAGTTGCTTATGGTTCTCGTTACCAACTCAGCCAAGATAGAATTCACGAATTTCCTGCATCATTAGCTAACGAACCTATTAGTGGGATGCTATACTTTGTTTGTAGAAAATGAGTTGATAATTTCTCAAAGTGGCTAAACCAATTCTTTTGTCAACGCCGCATATAGGCGATCGCGAATTAGAATTTGTCCAAGAGGCATTTGATACCAATTGGATCGCTCCTGTTGGCCCTCATGTTGATGCTTTCGAGCAAGAGTTCTGTGAGGTAGTGGGTGCTTCTCATGCGGCGGCGTTGAGTTCTGGTACTGCTGCTTTGCATTTAGCTTTACAATTAACAGGTATTCAAAGGGGAGATGAAGTTTTTTGCTCGACTCTCACTTTTATTGCTAGTGCTAGTCCGATTACTTATTTGGGTGCAAAACCTGTTTTTATTGATAGCGATCGGACCACCTGGAACATGAATCCCGAATTATTGCGGGAAACCTTAGATAAAAAAGCGAAAATTGGCAAACTACCAAAAGCCGTTATTCTCGTACATTTATATGGACAAAGTGCCGATATCAATCCTATTCTAGAAGCTTGTAATCATTATGAAATTCCTTTAATTGAAGACGCAGCCGAATCCCTTGGTGCTACTTATAAAGGCAAATCCCCTGGTACTTTTGGTAGAATTGGTATTTTCTCATTTAATGGTAATAAAATTATCACCACTTCTGGTGGCGGAATGCTCGTTTCTGAAGATCCAAAAATAGTAGAAAAAGCTCGGTTTTTAGCTACTCAAGCTCGCGATCAAGCTCCCCATTATCAACATACAGAAATAGGTTATAATTATCGCTTAAGTAATGTTTTAGCAGGAATTGGTCGCGGACAATTGCGCGTTTTAGAAGATAGAGTAAACGCGAGAAGAAATAACTTTGCAGTTTACCAACAAGCTTTAGGCAACTTACCTGGAATTGAATTTATGCCAGAAGCAGAATTTGGACGTTCTACTCGTTGGCTAACTTGTTTAACTATCAATCCTGAAGCTTTCGGTGCAGATAGAGAACAAGTTCGATTAACACTTTCCAAAGAGCAAATAGAAGCCCGTCCAGTTTGGAAACCTTTGCATTTACAACCTGTATTTTCTGGTTGTGAATATTTTGGCGGTACCGTAGCCGAAGAATTATTTAATCATGGACTTTGTTTACCTTCTGGTTCTAATTTAACCAGGGAAGATTTAGACAGAGTGAGTAAAGTAATATTAGAAATACATCAACAGGTAAAACATTAAAAAATGAAGTTAAAAGTACGTTGTTGCGCTTCAGCGCGATAGTTGCCGCTGAAGCGCAACAACGTACCTAATTATCTAATTGTTCCTCTAGTTACTCCTAATTGATTTTGTAATTGTAACTCTCGCCAAAGTTGAGAACCTTTAATTTCTCCTTGCAATAATTGACGGTAAAGGGAAATGATATGACTTACTTGTTCAGGAGTTTCATTGACAAATTCCATGCGGAAATTTCTTAATCCTAACTCAATTAAACGTTGCACATATTCCGCCCCAGTTTGCGCCTTGCCATTAAATACAGTATTGCGGCAACCTGCATCAGCTTGTAAAATGTGTTCCGTTCCTACTCTGTCCCGCAATTTCACTTCATACTTTTCACAAGGACGATCGCAATTAGTATAATCAGTTCCCTCGGAAAGAAAAGCACAAAAAACACAATGTTCCATGTGAAACATTGGCATATATTGATGAATTGTCACCTCAAACCAATCAGTTGGACAACTAGTGATTAAATCTTCCAATTGGGAAATGTTTAAATCATAAGAAGCAGTTAACCTGGCTAAATTATACCGATTTTTCAAGTAATCAGCAGTTAAACCATTGGCAACATTTAAAGAGAAATCACCAATACAAACCTGTTCAGCAAAAAACTCTAATTGGTCGTAATTTCGCACCAAATAACCATCAGCTTCACTGGCGCGAACTTGCTGCAAAATCCAATTTTCTCCCGGTTTAGTGATTCTTGGCGGTGCAACAAAAATCTTGGGGGATTGGGGACTGGGGATTGGGGATTGGAGATTGGGAAATTTTCTGACAATTTTTACTGCTGTTTGATAGTTTTTGGGGTTTTCAAATTCGCAGTATATTGTAGTAATGCCCGATTCTAATGCTGCTTGTAATTGTTCGATATTGCGGACTAAAACGATTAGGTTGGAATTGGTTAAAGATGAAGGTTTTTTGGTTGGTAATAACTCGGAAAGTTTAGCATTTGAGTTTAATTGCCAGCGTTTTGGTTGTTGGCGTAATTCTTCTAATTGAGTGACAATTTCTCGGCGTAAACGGTTTAACTCACTTACGGGTAACATCAATTCACCAGTCAGATGATTAGTCAAATTTCCCAAGGAAAAAGGTGTATTGCCTAATCTGCCTAATTGTTCCTTTAACCGTTCAGTTGTTAAAGGTTTGGTATGTGCTTCTACTAAGTTAATGGCAGATTCTACTTGGACAATGTTGCCTAATTCATCTGTGGCAATGACAATTAAAGATTGATTGAGTTCGCCATGAATTTCTAAGTTCAATGGGCGCTGAAATTGTGGGTTTTCGCCGCTAAAGGTTTGGCGGATTTGTTTATCTAATTCGGGATCGGAGGTTTTCCAAAGTTTGTCACCAACTTGAATGCGGCGAAAGTTAATGTCACGTTTGCCAAAGGTTAAAATTGTCTCTTTTCCCTTAGTTTCAACGGCATAAATTCTCCCGCCTTCTTCCTGTTTTTCGGGATGTCCGTTATCAAAAACTACACCATCTCCGGGTTTAATTGGTGCTTGCAATTTGATGGATATTTTATCTTGAGAAATTCGGGTTACTTCGCCTAAGTAAACTCCTCGCTTTTTGCCGAAACGGGCGTGGACTAATTCTTGGTTGTTAATTCCCTCGAACCAACCTGTGTAAAGTCCGCGAGAAAATGCCATTTCTAGGTTGTAGCGATCGCTAGAATCTCCTACCTTATTTATATTAGTTTTTTGGTCTTGCTTCATAACATTTTGATCCCCCCTAACCCCCCTTAATAAGGGGGGGACAAGATTTAAATTTTCGCTCTTCAAAGTCCCCCTTACTAAGGGGGATTTAGGGGGATCTAATTCACTATTCAAAGTCCCCCTTACTAAGGGGGATTTAGGGGGATCTAATTCGGTGATGATGCGATCTAATGCTTGGCGATAAACGCGAGTGACGTTGGCGACATATTCGGGGGCTTTCAATCTCCCTTCGATTTTTAAACTAGTTACTCCCGCTTTTACTAATTCGGGAAGTACATCTAATCCGGCTAAATCTTGGGGACTTAATAGGTATTTTTTATCGCCTAAATCTACCAATTTACCATCAGCAATTAATTCGTAAGGCATTCGACAAGCTTGGGCGCATTCTCCCCGATTTGCGGAACGTCCTCCTAATGCTTCGCTAGTCAAACATTGACCGGAATAAGCTACACATAAAGCGCCATGTACGAAAACTTCTAAGGGGAGGGAAGTTTGTTTTTCTTGAAGTTGTTTTTGGATTTTTTCAATTTCTTGAATCGAACATTCACGGGCGAGGACAACTAATTCGCAACCCAAGTTTTTGGCAAACTCTATTCCCGCTGTACTGGTAATAGTCATTTGGGTGGAAGCATGGATGGGAAAGTCTGGGGAAAGGTGGCGAATTAAACGGCAAATTCCGATGTCTTGAACGATGACTGCATCGACTCCAGCCGCAATTATTGTGCGAAGATATTGTTCGGCTTGGGTTAATTCTTGGGGAAAGATTAGGGTGTTGAGGGTGACGTAACCTTTGACTCCTCGTAGGTGCAAATATGCCATTAATTTTGGCAATTCCGCTGTGGTGATGTTTTGCGCCCGCATTCTGGCGTTAAATTGTTCTAAGCCAAAATAAATGGCATCTGCGCCATTTTCAACCGCTGCTTTGGCGCATTCCCAATTACCTGCGGGAGAGAGTAGTTCGGGGATTTTAATGTTGGGTGTGGTGGGTTGGGTGGGGGGTTTGCGATCGGCTTTCATTGCGGAATATCTTAGGTAATGGGTGAAGGCTCTAACTGTTATAACCTTTATAAAAGGTTAGCATTTCTTCTATACTGTAAGGAGGATTACGTCTGTGAATCATTGCATGGCAGTTAGGGCATACAGGACGTAAATCATTGATTGGATCTACTTCATATTTTTCTTTGATCTCTGATAAAGGTTTTAAATGATGTACCTGCATAAAACCTTTGCCAACTGCACCATAAATTTTTTCAAAGTTAAATCCGCAAATGCAACAATTTAAACCATGATGATCTAGGCATTTCTTACGTGCTTTATCATTACGTTCATAGCTATTAACCCAAATTTGAGTAGTAGCTCCTTCATAATATTTGTTATTTTCTGTGACTTCTTCTGCCCAAATATACAGATTTTTTGTATCATTACCATAATATATATTATCCTTACTTGCGTTTAATAATCCAAAGTTGTTAAGATATTCTGATATTGATATTTTTGTTTTATTTTCTCCCGATTTACATAAGTAAAAATAATTTGATTTCTCTTTTATGTTCAGCTTCCAACTTCCATCGGTTGCTGTACTACAGTCAAGTAATGACTCTAAATGTTTAGCAGGTAATACAAAAACTCTTTCCTCTGAACCGCATATAAATAAAATAAATAGCACTTTAGGGTCAAACTTTTTAAAGTCATTTTTAGGAATACTAAAAAAGTAATCTTTGTTTTTTAACAGTTTAGAATAACGAGGTAGGACAAAAGTTTTTTGACCGAATTGATAGAAAGAGCGAGTTCCTTTGAATTTTACACAATTTTTAGAAATCCGAGCTAGAACTTTTTTTTGGTATTCTTCTGATGTTGGGTTTCTCATAGCTGGATACACTTTGAGTTACTTAAATGCTTGTAGGATGCTTCAGAAGATGTTATGAATCTATATAATCAGGGTTTAGCACAAAATCCCCCTAAATGACTCGATTTCTTTACGATCAATTTGCCAAAGACTTTTTAAAAGAGTTATTAACCCCGCTTGGCGAAGTAGAAACCAGCCGCAACGTAGCGGGAGAAGTGCGAGAAATTGATGTTTGGTTCACGCCTCACCCAGCAGAAAGAAGGGGAAACGCCGAAGTATTAGGACTTTTAGGCAGATTTGCCAGCCAAGCGGCGATTTTTGAACCTTTCCGCAACGCTGTTACAGCCAGCCAAATTCGGGGATGTCTGAGTAAACTATTTGATATCCACGCCAATTTGCAACGTCAAGCTAACCGGGAAAACGATCGCATTGATGAAACTAACTTACCTTGGTTATGGATACTTTCTCCGACAGCCTCAACTTCTCTGTTAAATAGTTTCAAAGCGGAAACCGATTTGGATAACTGGCCCAGTGGTGTATATTTTTTAGGAGAAGGGTTGAAAAGTGGGATTGTAGTAATTCATCAATTACCCACTACAGAAGAAACCCTTTGGTTGAGAATGTTAGGTAAAGGAACAACACAAAAACAAGCTATTAGCGAAATAGCCAGACTTCCAGTAAATCACCCTTTGCGTTCTAATGTGTTTTTATTGCTGGCGAATTTGCAAGCAACATTACAAGTAAGTCAAAATATAGAGGAGAGCGATCGGGAGTTAGCAATGGAATTATCACCACTAGTTTTACAATGGGAAGAAGAAGCTTTACGAAGAGGACAGGAAAGCGGAATTCAGCAAGGAATTATCATCGAACGTCGCGCCAATATAGCAAATTTGTTGCGATTTCGATTTGGTTTAATCGATGAGCAACTTTCAGGAATCATTGAACCTTTGTTGGAGTTACCACCGGAAGAATTTACTATTTTATTACTGCAATTATCCCGTGAGGACTTGCTTGCTAGGTTTGGCAGATGAAATTATGGAATTATCACTACTGGTTTTAGGTTTATGAGTATTAAAGAACAAGCGATCGCGAAAATTCATCAAATGCCTGAATCTCTAGTTCAAGAAGTCAGTAATTTTATAGACTTCCTGTTGCTAAAGCGCAGCGAAGATCAATGGCAATTATGGCTTGAGTACATTGAATCTAAAAAAATTTCTGAATCAGATTTTTCTGATTATCTTGCTAATTTGGAAGATTATGAAAATCGCTTGGCTCGTGGAGAAATTCAGTGGTAACAATTACAAGAGGAGATGTAGTTCTTTGCGACTTAAATCCCGTTGTAGGAACAGAGCAAGCGGGAATTAGACCTGCTTTAGTTCTACAAATCGATCGCGCTAATGCTGTCAGTCCTCATACAATTATTGCACCATTTACCTCTCAAATTCGACGTGCTATCTTACCCTCTCATGTATTTGTTCCAGTTGGAACAGGGAGTCTAACTCAAGACTCTGTTCTGCTTTGCGAACAAATTCGAGTTATTGATAAATCCAGAATAATCAGAGTTATTGGACATTTGGATGATAATTATATGGAGGAAGTAGTGAAAGCTTTATCTACTATCCTTGGCTTACCGATTTCAAATAATGGCGAGAGTCAAGAATAGTTCTAAGCTACTATCAATTTCCGAATTTCATCAGCCATTTTCTGACTGGAATTATCAGCTGTAATAATTTCGATTTGCTCGGAATTTCCCGCACCTAAACCTAATTCTACTGCTCTTTTAATTTGTTCTAATTGCCAAACGGAACCGCGAGAAACTGCTTCGGTTGTGCCTAGATTTCGCAAAATCCCCACTGCAACTACATCAACGGCTACTCGATCGGTCCCTGCCAAAATCACCCCCGATTTAACTAATTTTCCTTTATCCGGCCCCCCATTGACAAGGGCTTCTACACCATCGAGTAAAACTAGTTTTGGTTGGTAAGCTTTGTTAATTTCTGCTATCATTAATCTTTGATGAGGAGAACTATGCAATTCGCTCATGTAATTGTAAGAATTGCCCGGAACATATTTGGCAACCATGCCGACAGTGTTCTTTAATGATAAGGTAAAATGACCGCCAAAACGATGGGTTTTTAAACAACAAGTATTAATAATTGCCCCGGAATTTAAAATCGGACGGGCAAAAGCAAATCCCTGTTTCCAATGGGTACCTTTGGCGGGGAAATTCTGCCAATCTGCGGCAGACATTTCATCAAAAACTATGGTTTTTAATCCATAGCGTTCTGCTAATTGAAATACGCCTTTTTGCTGCATTGCTGGGCGCGTTTCTGCCATCCCGGATCGATCGCCAATCGTAATCTGTTTCCCCCCTGCACTTTGTAACTCTTTCACCAAAGCTTCTAACATTTTCGTATCAGTAGCAGCCGGAGCAGGATCGGCTGTATTATAATTAGGTTTAACGAAAATTGTTTGCCCAGAAATTCCTTGAGGTTGCAGTAAATCTAAAGCTTTTAAAGTCCCAGCAACTCGATCTTCGCTGCGAACTAACACAACTTTACTGACATTTTGTTGAGTGGATTGGGCGATCGGACTATACTCAGTTGTGGGAGTAGCAAGTTGTTTCGGGGCGCTATTTTCGGCATTTGGGGAAGTAGTTGCACGACAAGCGACAGGTAACATTGACGCGCCTGCTGCTAACCCTGCAAAACGTAAAATTTGCCGTCTTTTGTACTTAGAAAAACGTTTGGAATTAGTCATGGTTTTTTTAGTGCGATCGAAAAAATCTGCCCTAAATCAGATTATAACCACCCATTCCTAATCCAACAATTACATCTGTGTTTATCTGTGTTTATCTGTGGATATCTGTGGTTAAAATCTTCTTAATTTTTCGGAAATAAAGTAGTATTAATTGTTACTCCCGGAGCCTGACTTAAAGCTTCTTGCATTACCCTTTCATCAGTGAATGTTTGCTGAAGCAACCTCCCCTCAAAAACTAAGTTTACCTGACTTTCGCAAAACGGCCAAGGAGACACAAATATTTCTAAAGGATGATTTTCTTTATTCTTTAAAGTTAACGTAATTTCCCCATTAGCAGTAGGTACATTTTCAACTATTTTCTCACCAGTGAACCCGTGACAAATAATTAAAGAAAGTGCATCCCAAACTGCTACTAATTTTTGATTACGTTTAATTACTTCTGGTGTAGTGTATGGTGCATGATAATTGTCGTTTTGCAATTTACTAATTACCTCTTCCTGAAAAGCATACTCATGTTTAAGGAAATTTAAGACTAATTCCTTTGTTTCCGGTGAATTTTCCCAACTGCGAAAACGTTCATATAAACGAGTACCATGTAGCGACACAAGTAATGCTACATATCTACCCAAAGGTAGTGCTAAATTTCGCGCATTTGACCAATTTTTTACATGATTTTTTGTGGCTAATTCTGAGAAAGAATGAGGATAACCTGTTTGCGGATTTAACGTTGGTAATTGTTCCCACATTAGCCAACCAATATCATGTTGTTCCGCAGCTAAACAAACTTCTTGATTGGGTGAAACTTCCCCAAATTCTTCATTTCCCCAAACTCTTGCTAATTGTCCCGAAATCCAAGCATGATGCGGTTGGGTAATACAAATTACTTCTTCTGGCGATGATAAACGCAGTAGCATAAATTACTCGATTTTGTACATATTAATATCCTACCGACTTTAGGGAAATTTGGTTCGTAGTAGGCGCTTTAGCGCGATTCCCACTTCAGTGGGAACAACGGACAGGGTTCGTAGTAGGCGCTTTAGCGCGATTTCCCACTGAAGTAGGAACAACGGACTAAATTGTTGTTTGTGCTTGGATGGCGGTGATTGCTACTGTGTTGACTATATCGGTGACTGTACAACCGCGACTTAAGTCATTTACGGGTTTTTTTAGACCTTGTAAAACTGGACCGATCGCTACTGCATTTGCCGATCGTTGTACCGCTTTATAAGTGTTATTTCCGGTGTTTAAATCGGGGAAAATAAAGACAGTTGCGTGTCCGGCAACTTCACTACCTGGAAGTTTAGTTTTCGCTACTGAACTGTCAATTGCTGCATCATATTGAATCGGTCCTTCTATTTTTAAATCGGGGCGTTTTTCCCTAGCAATACAAGTAGCTTGTTTGACTTTATCTACATCGGCTCCGTAACCAGAATCACCTGTAGAATAAGATAACATGGCGACAAAAGGTTCAATGCCAAAAGTTGTGGCTGTAGTGGCGGAACTAATGGCAATATCTGCTAATTGTTCGGGCGAAGGATTGGGATTTACAGCACAATCTCCGTATACTAAAACTTGGTCGGCTAAACACATTAAAAATACGCTAGAAACGATCGAGCAACCCGGAACAGTCCGAATAAATTCTAATGCAGGACGAATCGTATGGGCAGTTGTGTGAACAGCGCCAGATACCATGCCATCGGCGGCTCCTTTGTACACCATCATTGTGCCAAAATAACTAAAATCGTGCATGGCATCTCTGGCGAATTCTTCTGTTATTCCTTTGTGTTTTCGCAACTCCAAATAAGTGTGAGCGTAATCATCTTGCCATTCAGACTGTAAGGGATCGAGGATATTTACGGAATTTAAATTTAACCCTAAAAAGGAGATTTTCTCTCTAATTTCCTGTTCATGTCCTAATAGAGTAACATCGACAACGCGACGACGTAAGAGGATTTCTACGGCGCGTAAAATTCGTTCGTCTGCACCTTCGGGAAATACAATATGTTGCTTTTTCGCTTTTGCTCTTTCAATTAATTCATATTCAAACATTAACGGTGTTGTTCGACTAGAACGAGTTACAGAAATCCGTTTTTCTAGTTTGATTACATCCACATGGGATTCAAATAATCCCAAAGCAGAAGCGATTTTTCTTTGGTTATCTGGAGTGATTTCCGCATGAACTAAACTAACTAGTCTTGCGGTTTCGTAAGTATCAGTTTCTACGCAAAAAATTGGGGCGTTAAATTTGCGGAAACCTTGTAATAAACTCTTTACTTGGGGAGCCATATCTAGCCCACCAGTTAAGATCATTCCGGCAATTTTGGGATAATTTACTGAGAAGGTAGCAGCTAAACATCCTAATATTATATCAGCCCGATCGCCAGCAGTAATAATCAACCCACCTTCACGCAGATGATCGAGAAAATTGGGTAATTGCATTGCTGCTACTTTATAACTTAAAACTTCCCGATTTAGTTGATTTTCTGCCCCATGTACCAATTTGCCATTAATTGCTTGGGCAACTTCTCTAACTGTTGGTTTTCCTAGACTTTCTTTCTCTGGTAAAACAAACACTGGGTCTTCATAAGTCCAGAGATTTTCTAACTTTTGGGTAACAGTTTCTAACTGATCGGGAGCGACTAAATTGACCATTGTAGCGGCAATTGTACATCCTTCTTCTATGAAAGCTTCCCGTTCTGTGCGAACTGCATTCACTACTTCTTCGGGAGTTTTACCTTGCCCATTTGCCACAATTAAAATTGGGGCGGCTAAATGATTGGCTATTCTGGTATCGAAATTATCCACAAATGCCGGATCGATTTCAGTAGAATCAATCCCTTCACAGAGGATAAAATCACAAGTTTTCTCTAAACCTTTGTATTTTTCAATTACCTGTTTGATCAGTTCGTCGTAATGTCCATCAGCAACTAAATCTTGGGCTTGTTCATGTGTGATTCCGTACTGCGACTCGTAATCAATTTCGAGATGGTAACGCTGACGGATTAAGTTAATATCGTTATCTTGCTTTTGCCCAGCATGAATAACGGGACGAAAAAAACCGAGTTTACGGATACGCTTTGATAACAATTCCATCAGTCCCAGGAGGACAAGTGATTTACCACTGCCTGCTTCAATTGCTGCGATATATAAATTTTGGCTCATTTGGCTTTATTTAATAACTATCTTCTGATCTTTTTTAGTGGTTAGTCCCGATTCCCGATCGCAAATCCAGGTTTTTTCAGGAACCAGAAGGCATTTTATTAATTACCAGCCTGATAAAGTGTTGTCCAGCCAACAATTAGAGTAATCTTAGCACTTATTTAATCATTTAAGATCTCAATAAAAAATTCGGAATTTTGCTCCCCCTAAATCCCCCTTGTTAAGGGGGACTTTGAATTCGGTTCCCCCTTTGTTAATGGGGGTTAGGGGAGATCTAAATATCCACTAAATATCCAAATCAGTGAGGTTCAATTTGGGTCCATAGGTTTCAATGAATTCCCGTCTGGGTGCAACTCGATCGCCCATTAAAATGGTAAAAATGCGATCGGCTTCCGCTGCATCTTCAATTTCCACCTGTTTCAAAGTCCGAGTTTCTGGGTTCATGGTGGTATTCCAAAGTTGTGTTGGCATCATTTCACCTAAACCTTTGAAACGCTGAATTGTGTATTTAGCGTTGCTGGGGAATTGACGAATTAATTCTTGTAATTCGCGATCGCTATAACAATAATCATGATTCTTTCCGCGCTCAACTTTATACAATGGAGGACAAGCAATATAGATGAAACCTTGTTCGATTAATGCCCGTTGATAGCGGTAGAAGAATGTTAGTAATAGCGTGCGAATGTGCGCCCCATCTACGTCAGCGTCAGTCATTATCACTATGCGGTGATAGCGCAATTGGGAAGAGTCGAATTCTTCACCTTTGACACCCAAACCTAAAGCGGTAATTAATGATTGAATTTCGGTATTTTTGTAGATTTTGGCATCGTCGGTTTTCTCAATGTTGAGGATTTTTCCGCGCAAAGGTAGGATGGCTTGATTACGTCTATCTCTTCCTTGTTTTGCACTTCCGCCCGCAGAGTCGCCTTCTACAATATAAATTTCAGATTCGGCGGGATCTCTGGAGCTACAATCTGCTAATTTACCGGGTAAAGGTGAGGATTCTAAAACTGATTTGCGGCGGACTAAATCGCGGGCACGTCTAGCAGCTTCGGCGGCTTTAAAGGCTTGAATTGCTTTTTCTAAAATTGCATCAGCTACGGGGGGACGAAATTCTAAATACTCGGTTAATGCTTCGCCGACTAAACCTTCAACAATTCCCCGGACTTCTGGGTTGCCTAATTTGGTTTTGGTTTGTCCTTCAAATTCGGGATCTGGTACTTTTACGGAAATGACTGCGGTTAAACCTTCGCGAATGTTTTCTCCGGCGAGGTTGGCATCAGCTTCTTTTAGTTTATTGCGTTTTCTGGCGATCGCATTTAACGTCCGCGTCAACACCGCTTTCAAACCTTCCAAATGTGTCCCACCATCAATGGTGCGGATGTTATTCGCAAAGCCTAAAAGATTGTCTGAGTAAGCATCGGTACACCATTGCAATGCTACTTCTAATTGCACATTATTTCGCTCTCCTTGCACGAAAATAATCTCTTCATGCAAGGCTTGTTTTTCGCGGTTCATGTAGGCAACATATTCGCGAATTCCACCTTTGTATTCGTAGCTTTCTACTTTGGGAACACCGCTTTTTAGTAATTCTAAACGGTTGTCAGTAAAGGTAATTTTTACCCCAGCATTTAGGTATGCTAATTCGCGCAACCGACCAGCTAAAGTTGTATAATCAAACTCTGTTCCAGAGGTGAAAATTTGCGTATCGGGACTGAAAGTAACGGAAGTTCCAGTGCGATTATCTGTAATTGGTTCAACCTGTAATTCGGTAACAGGAGCACCACGTTCAAAGCGTTGTTTATGTACTTTTTGGTCCCGCCATACGGTAACTTCTAAGTACTCGGACAAAGCGTTAACTACTGAAACACCAACGCCGTGTAGTCCTCCAGAAACTTTGTAACCGCCACCACCAAATTTGCCTCCGGCGTGGAGAACTGTTAAAACCGTTTCTAGGGCTGACTTGCCTGTGCGAGGATGGATATCTGTGGGAATACCCCGCCCGTCGTCTGTCACTGTCACTGAACCGTCGGCGTTCAGGTCAATTTCAATATGAGTGCAATAGCCAGCCAGCGCCTCATCTATGGAGTTGTCTACTACCTCGTAAACTAAATGATGGAGTCCCCTTGGCCCCGTTGACCCAATGTACATTCCCGGTCTTTTGCGTACCGGTTCCAGTCCTTCCAGAACTTGAATCTGCTCGGCGCTGTAACTGCTTGTCATAATAAGGATTTCTCCAATAATGGCCTTGAGCCGTCTAATGACCCAAAAGGGAAAAAACACTCCAAAATTTTAGCACAAAAGGGTTAATGGCGACTGTAGACCAAATAGGTGAAAAATTTATTTAGGGGATTGACTCCTCTCTAAGGAACTGCTTGGCAGGTGAAAGTAAATCCAATCGAAAATCTAAAATCGTAATGACTGATTACCAACCAGCTTTAATTACTATTTGTGGCGCAACGGCGACGGGGAAATCCGGGCTAGCTTTGACTTTGGCGCAACGGCTAAATTCAGCAATTATTAGTGCGGACTCTCGTCAAGTGTACCGCGAATTCGACATTGGTACGGCTAAGCCTTCTTTGTTTGAGCAACAGTTGGTGCGACATTATTTAATCGATTTTTGTCTCCCATGGGAGACATTAACTGTGGCAGATTATCAGGAACAAGCTCAAGCATTGATTAGTGAACAGCAGGAAGCAGGAAGTGTGCCATTGTTAGTTGGTGGTACGGGTTTATACATTCGTTCTGTGGTGCAGGGTTTGAAAATTCCGCGAGTTGCGCCACAATTGGATTTGCGATCGCAATTAGAAAACCTCGGACAAATTCAACTTTACGCTTTTTTGCAACAGGTCGATCGTGCGGCTGCTGAAAAAATTCACCCGAATGATTTAGTGCGAACTTTACGAGCATTAGAAGTATTTTACGTCACTGGCAAACCAATTTCCCAACAACAAGGCGAAAATCCTCCAAGTTATCCCATTTTGCAGATTGGTTTAGATTGTAATTCAGAAGATTTGCAAAAACGCATTGCGCGACGTACTGAAAAAATGATCGCTGATGGTTTGGTAGCTGAAGTAGAAAGTTTGTGTGAAAAATATGGTGCTGATTTACCTTTGTTGAATACTTTGGGATATGCGGAAATTAAGCAGTATTTAGCCGGAGAAATTAGTTTAGAACAAGCGAAAGAATTAACGGTTTTGCATACGCGACAATTTGCTAAACGTCAACGCACTTGGTTTAGAGGTTATCCTGAGATTGAATGGTTTAATGCTAACGATTCTGATTTATTAGAAAAGGTTTGGTGGCGAATACAGGAGTTTGTTAAAGTTCAATAAATATGAAGATCCCCCTAAATCCCCCTTACCAAGGGGGACTTTGAGTTACGTTAAATAACTGTGAGCTTCAATATTGTAGATCTCCCTAAATCCCCCTTACTAAGGGGGAGTTTGAATTCTTGTTCCCCCTTTTAGTTTAGCTATTCAATAATAATTGGTAAAATTATTATTGAATAGCTAAACTAAAGAGTAAACATCATGGATAGCATTTATCAAGAAGCCTTAACCTTACATCAGCAACAGCAATTTACCGCAGCTGAGTCAAAGTATAGAGAGTATTTAGCAGGAAATAGCGATCGTGCTGAGGCTTGGTTAAACTTAGGGATACTTTACTATCAAACTGAAAATTATCTAGAAGCGCAAGCAGCGATCGCCAAATCTCTAGAACTAGATCCGGTAAATTCCCAAAGCTATTATGCCCTTGGTTATTGTTTGGAACAAACGCAAAATATCACTGAAGCCATCTCAGCTTATGAAGATGCGATCGCCATAGATCCCACTTTAACAGATGCTTACAATAACTTAGGAAATCTCCTCTTAGAAACCGGAAAAATTCCCGAAGCTGAAGCGATTTTCCGCCAAGCAATAGCGGCTAATCCTCAACATTTTGGCAGTTATATTAATTTAGGAAATTTATTACTGCAACAAAATCAAGTTGATTTAGCTATTGAGGTATATCAAGCTGCATTAAAGTTTAATCCCGAAAATTCTGATATTTTATACAATTTAGAAATCGCTGTAAATCTGCGAAATAGTCCGGCTTATATTCGAGAAATTGCTAATCAGCTTTATCAAGAGGGAAGGTATGAAGAGGCGATCGCTAAATACCAAGAATTTTTAGCTACTCGCACTAGAGACGCAACCGTTTATTTGGCTATTAGTGAATGTTATAAAAATCTCGATCGCACCACAGAAGTTATTCATACATTAGAAGAAGGAATTCGCCTTTATCCTACAGCAGATCGACTACATTTTGCCCTAATTACATATTTGCAAACCAAAGGAAAAACTCAAGAAGCAATTGCTTGTACCGAAGCGGCAACTCAGCTTTTCCCTAAGAATTATACTTTCCAAATTCTCAGCAAATTAATGTTACCTTTAGTCTACGATACCGCCGAGGAAATTAAGTATTATCGGCAAAACTTTACTGAAGGAATGGAAACTTTAATTCAAGAAACAAGCTTAGAAACTACAGAAGATCGACAGAATGCTTTGAAAGGTTTTATTTGTATCACCACCTTTTATTTAGGTCATCAAGGATTAAATGTTTTAGACTTACAGCGACAATGGGGTAATTTAATCCATCAAATTGTCGCAGCGAATTATCCTCAGTGGGTGGAACCTTTAGCCATGCCACAATTGACAGAAAACGGAAAAATTAGAGTTGGTTATGTTTCCAATTATTTACATTCTTATAGTGGGACTTTGTGGTTAACTGGTTGGTTGAAAAATTGTGACAAAGAAAACTTTGAAATTTATTGTTATTACACAGGAAACGATCCTGATTATGTCACTAAGCAATTTTATGATTTCAGTGATAAGTTTTACCAAATTCCCGGTAACTTAACAGCAGTTTGCGAACAAGTAATCTCTGATAAATTACACATTTTGGTGTTTCCTGAAATTGGCATGGACTCGCAAACAGTTATTATGGCTGGCTTGCGGTTAGCACCTGTGCAATGTACAGCTTGGGGACATCCAGTTACTTCGGGAATACCCACAATTGACTATTTTTTATCTAGTCAATTGATGGAACCAGAAAATGCTCAACTTCATTATTCAGAAAATCTAATTTTGTTGCCGAATATTGGTGTATCATATCCAAAACCCCAAGATATTCCCGCACTGACAAAAACTAGAGCAGATTTCGGATTATCTGATAATGATGTATTATATTTATGTTGCCAAGCACCTTTTAAATATTTGCCGCAACATGACTATATTTTCCCTGAAATTGCGCGTCTTGTTCCCCAAGCTAAGTTTATTTTTTTGCGAGGGGAGTTATTGAAAAAACGGTTGGAACGTGCTTTTGCTCAAGTAAGTTTAAATTATGAAGATTATTGTCTATTTCTGAAGATTCCGACTCGACCAGATTATTTAATGATAAATTTACTTTCGGATGTTTTTTTAGACACGATCGGTTGGTCGGGAGGAAATACTTCTTTAGAAGCGATCGCGTGTAATTTACCCATTGTCACCCAGCCAGGTGAATTTATGCGGGGTCGTCATGCGGATAGCTTTTTAAAAATGATTGGAGTCACAGAGACGATCGCTCAAACTGAAGCAGAATACATCGAAATTGCTGTTAAACTCGGTTTAAATTCTCAGTGGCGACAGCAAGTAGTTGCACGAATTAAAGCAAATCAAAATCTGCTTTTTGATGACCAAGTTTGTGTTCAAGCATTAGAAGAATTTTATACTCAAGTTGTACAGCAGAATACTTTTTACTCAAACAAATATTAGCTATATTAAAAACTGCTAATAACAACAAAAAATGAGTTGTAACTTATGCGAAAACTAATCAGAGGTTTGCGAGAATTTCAATCAAACTACTTTACCAGCCACCGAGAATTATTCGAGAAACTCTCTGACGAACAGCATCCAAGAGCTTTGTTTATTACCTGTTCTGACTCCCGTATCGATCCAAATTTGTTGACTCAAACCGAACCAGGCGAACTATTTATTATTAGAAACGCAGGTAACATCATTCCTCCGTATCGTGCAGCTAATGGTGGAGAAGGAGCAGCAATAGAATATGCTGTAGTAGCTTTAGGAATTAAACAAATTATCGTCTGCGGTCATTCTAATTGTGGAGCCATGAAAGGCTTACTGCAAATAGGTAAGCTAGCTGAAGAAATGCCATTAGTTTATGATTGGTTGAAACACGCTGAAGCTACTCGGAGATTGATTAAAGAAAATTATCAGAACTACCAGGGTAAGGAACTCTTGGATGCTACAATTGAGGAGAATGTATTCACTCAAATAGAAAATTTACGCACCTATCCAGTGATTCATTCCAAACTTCATAGAGGCGAACTGAACATTTACGGCTGGGTATATAAAATTGAAACTGGTGGAGTTTTTGTTTATAGCATGGAAAGATGTAATATTCAAGCAAAACATGATGATATAGAACTTTCATTTCCAGAAAATTCTGGAGAAGAGACTGAACTTGGTACTCCGGGAGTTAGTATCATCTAATAAAATGAGACCAACAAGTAGTAGTATTAATCTTGTTTCATATAGTTAAGCTGAAAAGTTGCTCGACTGTACTCTAGGAGAAATTTTTTTTGCTAATCAATTCTTTCCTAAACGTTAAAGAAATCATAGTTAAGCACGAATCTTTATCGAGTGGTGTTTTCATAGACGAGCCTGACCTGACTATAAACAAAAACAATCTTTACCCAGATGGTTGCGCTGAAGATGGTATCGCTATGTGTCAAAATCAGTGTAAGAATGCAGTCCCAATGCTACTAGATGACAGTGATATAATGCTTGGAAAAACGCTGCGTGGACGATACCAAATTATTCGCCAGTTGGGAAGCGGCGGATTTTCGACAACATTTGTGGCCAAGGATCTCGATCTCCCAGGTCAACCTCTTTGTGTGGTTAAGCAATTAAAATCCAAAGATTCAGATCCCTCTATTTTACAAACTGTCAGGCGTTTGTTCAACACAGAAGCGCAAGTTCTTTATCGCTTAGGAAAACACGAGCAAATTCCCCAACTTTATGCACATTTTGAAGAAAACCAAGAATTTTATTTGGTACAAGAATATATTGAGGGAGAAGATTTTGCTCAAGAATTACTTACAGGTAAAACATTGAATGAATCTCAATTAATTGTTTTTTTGCAAGATGTTTTGCAAACTTTAGCTTTTGTACATCAACAAGATGTAATTCATCGAGATATTAAACCTTCAAATTTAATTAGACGACCCAAAGATGGCAAAATAATTTTAATTGACTTTGGAGCAGTTAAGGAACTTAGAAGTTTGGTATTGCATTCTGAAGAACAAATGACCGGAACAATTTTAATTGGTTCCTCTGGATATATGCCAACTGAACAATTAAAAGGGAAACCCAGGTTTAATAGTGATATTTATGCAGTGGGAATAACAGCTATTCAATTATTAACTGGAATCTCGCCAGAAGAATTTGAAGAAGATGGGGAAACTGGGGAAATCATTTGGCGCGAACACGCATCAATCAGTAAAGAATTAGCAGCAATTTTAGAAAAAATGGTGCGATCGCATTTTAGAGATCGCTATCAATCGGTTCAAGAAATACTTATCGATTTAGAGAAATTAAAGAACTACACTGGTTGTGCCACACAAATATTAATGTCGGCAGAAGATCGACCGATTTATTTCAAAAAATACTTTTATTTATTGATTATTTTGCTGACAGTAGGTTTCAGCTTTGGTTTTGCCAAAATTTGGAGTTCTCTGCACAATAAAAAATCAATACTCCCACCAGAAACAAACGTTCCAACTGCATTGATCTCGCCAAATAATCAAGCTGTAAAACTCCTAGAACAAGGAAAAACTTTAATAAAATTACAGCGTTACGAAGAGGCAATTAGTATTTTAGATCGAGCATTAGAAATCGACCCTAGATATCCCGAAGTTTGGCTAAAGCGGGGTCAAGCATTGAAGGAATTACAGAAGTATGAGGAAGCACAAAAATCTTATGAAGAAGCTTTGAAAATTCAATCAGAGTATTCTCAAGCTTGGTATGAAAGAGGTTTAGCGTTAGAAAATTTAAATCGCTACGAACTAGCACAAGACTCTTTAACTAAAGCGATCGAAATTCAACCTAATTATGCAGAAGCTTGGTACAAACTGGGAGAAATCCAAATCCAAGAGAAAAAATATAAAGAAGCTTATATTTCTTTAAGTAAAGCCACAGAAATTAAACCTGATTATAGCGATTCTTGGTATAAACTAGGTGTGGTTTTTAATCAAATGAAACAGCCTAAAAAAGCATTGGCAGCATTAAATAAAGCCTTAGAAATTGATATTAATTATGTAGAAGCTTGGCTAGAACATAGTTCAGCACTAGCAGAATTGAAGCAAAATGAAGAAGCATTAGTTTCCTTAAGTAAAGCTTTGGAAATTAATTCAGAATCAGCTGAGGCTTGGCAAAAAAGAGGCGATATTTTAGGAGAATTGAAGAGATATGAAGAAGCGATCGCCTCTTTAGATAAAGCCATCCAAATTAAGCAAGATTATGCTGAAGCTTGGTATCAGCGAGGAGTAATTTTGTCAGAAATCAATAATCAAGAAGAGGCGATCGCTTCTTTAGATAAAGCTATTCAAATTAAACCAGATTATGCCGAAGCTTGGTATCAACGCGGACTAGTTTTAGAAAAACAGCAAAAATTCTCCGAAGCGATCGAAGCATATAATAAAGCTATCCAAATTTGGCCCGCTAATCAAGAAGCAATTGCCAAACGCAAGCGCCTGCAACGTAGATTAAAACCTTAAATTTACATCATACTTTCCTTTTGACTCTAAATTTTGCACAATATTCTTAAGACTATTTAGACCTTAATCCATTCACCACTACTTTAATACCCATGATTACCCAAGAAAAATCTCCCATAAATTGGCAACCAATTGTTAAACAATTTACCGCTATTGTCGGTGAAAAAAACGTCGTACAGCGTCGAGAAGAACTACTAACTTATGAATGTGACGGACTCACCAGCTATCGCCAAAGACCAGCTGTAGTAGTGTTACCACGCACCACCGAACAAGTAGCTGAATTAGTAAAAATTTGCGATCGCAATCAAATTACTTGGGTAGCAAGAGGTGCAGGAACCGGACTTTCAGGCGGTGCATTACCGATCGAAAATTGCGTCCTCATTGTTACCGCCTTAATGAATAAAATCTTAGAAATAGACTTAGAAAATCAACGAGTTGTAGTCCAACCAGGAGTAATTAATAATTGGGTAACACAAGCAGTTAGTGGCGCAGGATTTTATTACGCACCCGACCCTTCCAGCCAAATTATTTGTTCCATTGGTGGTAATGTTGCGGAAAATTCTGGAGGTGTTCATTGCCTGAAATACGGAGTTACAACTAACCATGTTTTAGGATTAAAACTTGTCCTTCCCGACGGTTCAATTATTGACACTGGAAGTTTAGTTCCAGAGATGCCAGGTTATGATTTAACAGGCTTATTTGTTGGTTCCGAAGGTACTCTTGGAATCGCCACAGAAATTACTTTAAGAATACTCAAAACAGCCGAATCAATTTGTGTGCTTTTGGCAGATTTTACCAGCATAGAAGCTTGTGGTGCAACTGTATCTGATATTATCAGCGCCGGAATTATTCCTGCTGGCATGGAAATCATGGATAACTTAAGCATTAATGCTGTCGAAGATGTCGTCGCTACTGGATGTTATCCTCGCGATGCTACAGCTATTTTATTAGTAGAAATAGATGGATTAGAAGTAGAAGTTGCTACTAATAAAAAACGCATCGCTGAAATTTGTCAAAAGAATGGCGCACGTAGCACTACTACAGCAAATGACCCTGAAACAAGATTAAAATTTTGGAAAGGACGCAAAGCAGCATTCGCCGCAGCAGGTCATATCAGTCCTGATTATTATGTGCAAGATGGCGTAATTCCTCGCACTCAATTGTCTTACATTTTGCGCGAAATTGAAGCATTAAGCGAGAAATATGGTTATCGAATCGCTAATGTATTTCATGCCGGAGATGGCAATTTACATCCCTTAGTTCTTTATGATAATTCAGTGCCTGGAGCATTAGAAAAAGTCGAAGAATTGGGAGGAGATATTCTCAAACTTTGCGTAAAAGTTGGCGGTAGTCTTTCCGGCGAACATGGCATTGGTGCAGATAAAAAATGCTATATGCCAGAAATGTTTACGGAAACAGATTTAGAAACTATGCAATGGGTACGGCAAGTTTTTAATCCCAAAGGTTTAGCAAATCCAGGGAAAATATTCCCCACACCTCGCACTTGTGGCGAAGCAGCACGCGCTCAAGCTGAGAAAAAATTTGAGTCGATCGAACGATTCTAAAATATGCAGTTACTCTCGACAATTACCAGTTTGATTAGATGATGCCAATCTTACTAATGGCAATTTCTTTTGTCGCAACACTCGCTGCTTTTTGGCAGATGGGTGTTGCTCCTAATGATTGTTTTAGAACTGCTTTCTTAAAAGCGACAATTATCCAAGCAATTTTTATTACTGTTCTCACAGAATACTTAAGTTTAAGTAGAGCAATAACATTTGAGTTTGTCAGTCTTGCTTGGAGTTTATTTGCCGTAATTAACTGCTTAATTGCAATTTTGTTAATTCGGAAAAATCGCCGTGTTATTAACATTAAAGAAATTAAGCAACAGCTTTGTCAAAAGTTTTTTGAGCAAAGTTTAAAAAATAGAATTCTTCTGATTGCGATCGTTTTAATTCTTGGCATTTCTTTATTAACTGCTTTAATTTCACCACCTAATAATTATGACTCGCTGACATATCATTTACCAAGAGTTATGCACTGGATACAAAATCGCAGCGTTGTTCATTATCCTACTAATAATTTACGGCAAATTTCTTTTCCTCCAGGTGCAAATTACATTGTGATGCAGCTGCAAATTTTGGCGGGAAGCGATCGCTTTGCCAACCTTGTACAATGGTTAGCTTTTTTAGGCTGCATTTTAGGAACTTCTTTAATTGCCAAAACTTTCGCCATAAAAAGTCAAATTATCACTGCTTTAGTTTGCGCTAGTATCCCAATGGCGATTTTGCAATCTACCACCACCCAAACAGATTTAATAGTTTCCTTTTGGTTAGTTTGCTTTACATTCTTCATTTTTAGAACCGATAATTATTCTAAAATAGATATATTTTGGTTAGCCGCAGCTTTTGGCTTAGCTATGGTGACAAAACCAACAGCAATTATTTTTGGTACAGCTTTATTAATAGTTTTGGGAATTCGCATTTGTCGAAGATTTTCTTGGAAAGCTATTTGGCGATCGACTACCATTACTGCAACAATATTAATCCTCAGCTTGAGTTTATCACTACCAACTTATTGGCGCAATTATCTAACCTTTGGTAGCATATTAGGTGATGATTTTGGCACGAGAAATGAAATTATTGGATTAGTACCGTTGGTATCTAATATGCTCCGAAATATTGGTTTAAATATGCCGATAACAGAATTTTGGCAGTTGATAGAAAGTTTTCACCAATACATTTTAAGCATAGATGTCAATAATCCAGCTATTACTTACGGTGCAACAATATTTGATATTCATTTATTTGGCACAGTATTGAGAACTCCCAATGAAGATTTCGCTAGTAATCCAATTCACTTAATTTTGGTAATTATAGCTATTTTTGTTTTAATAATCGATGCTATTAAACACCAAAAAAACCATTGGAAGATTCTATCTTTAGCGGGAGCAATCATTTTACAGTTTTTAATGTTTAGTGGAATCTTAAAATGGCAAATTTGGGGAAATAGACTACTGTTACCTGCTTTGATTCTTGCTGCTCCAATAAGTGGTTATTTCATTAGCGATTTTTTGTCTAAAGCAATGCAAAAAATCATCATATATTTACTAATAGTCAGCAGTATTATTTACAGCTTAACTACTGTTTATCATCCTTTAATTCCTTTACCAAGTAGTTGGACAAGTGTTGATATTTCCCAATCTATACTTCGGGGAGAACGGAATTATTTTTACTTTAGAGGTAATGAAGAAAAACGGGAACGCTATCAAGAGTTTTCCCGTTTAGCTAATCAAAAACAATGTCAAACAGTGGGTTTATCTATAGGCAAAGATGATTTAGAATATTTGCTTTGGGTGACAATGGCTCAAGAAAGTTCCCCGGATTTTAAAATTAAACATATAAATGTGAATAATGTATCTCAATCTTTACCACCAGAATTTCCTGACTCTGAACTATGTGCAATTTTTCCCAGTAAATAGTCGGCAAATAATGAAAATAAAAGATAAATGAGGTATGTAAAATTTTTACACATACCTCATAAGATTTGAGGATTTTTTAGACGGTGACGAAGTAGCTAGCGTTCAGATTAAGGTTAATGGAACTTTGGACGATCGCAATCAGTTCCAAACTACTTTCATTCCCAAAAATAGCTGTACCTGCTACTAAATTCGTAGGTGATTCTCCTAAACTATAACTTGATATCGAACCAGACAATTGAATCCTATCTTCTTCAGGATTAAAGTCAGTAATTAAAGCATAATCGTTGATACCAGAAGTGTTTACATCACCATCACTGTAAAAGAATTCTTGTGTATCTCCGAGTACAAAACGATCGCTCCCATCGCCACCAGTTAAAAGATCGATTTCGCCAAAACCTTTGTCTAAAACTGCATTAACTCCGGTGAGTATGTCGTCACCATCATCGCCAAAAATGCGATCGCTACCAGTACCACCGAAGACAAAATCATTACCACGTCCGCCATTAATCAGATCGTTATTGCTATCTCCAAATAGAGAATCATTGCCATCGCCACCAGTAATTTTGTCATTTCCAGCGTCACCACTAATGTTGTCATCAGCAGCACCACCTGCGAGATTATCGTTGTTTATAGTACCCGACAAATTGAGAGCAACAACAGCTTTATTGTTTTTCGTGCTGACATTATTAACCCCAACAAATTCCCCGTTGACTACCGTATTTAAGTTAAGTAAAAAACCGTTAGATTGGGTAAAACTGTTACCTTCAAGCAATTCGCTGAACAGAATATGAGCATAACTATGATTGTCGATAAAACTCCTCTGTCCCGGTTGAAACCAGTCATTTTTGTTCGGGTAGAGATCCAAAGTAGCTAAAGGATCGTCATAGCCAAAAACCACACTGGTATGCAAATTTACCACACGACTAGCGTCAGTTGGATCTAAGCGATCGCTTGCACTCTTCCCCTCAAATGCAGGCCCAGCAGCATCTAATCCAATAATTTGCGAGATAGAGCGTCCGGTCAATTGACGATAGGCAGACCCAGTAAATCCTGTAACGTGCGCTCCCAGGCTGTATCCAATCACACTTGTATACTCAGGATTTACACTAATATCTCTCAAATAAGCGGCTAGTTGATTGCCAACATTTTGGGTGTTGTTAGCAGAGGGGAAATACCAGCGGCTACGCGCTCCATCTTCCCAATCCACCAGAATTATATTAGCGTTAGACTCCCTCTGGCGAAGGGTTTGAGCATGATCGGTCATCCAAGCAGTTGGCTGGTAGTTGTTAGCAGCATTGCCACCTGTGTTGTTCCAGCCATGTACGATTACATAAGTTTGGGCGTTAGGATCGATTTGTCGGGAAAGATCGATCGAATTCTCACCCCAAACATTAAAATTCACTTGAACCATGTTGATAATTCCTATGTAAAAAATCACACATAAATTGGCAGTTAATGTTTAGAGTGCGTTAGGTATTTAAGTAGATAGTTGAAATCTAATTTCTGACTCACTCCACTTCATCTAAATACAATCTTATATAGACATTTCCGAAAGAATTTACGCAATTAGAAAAGAAGTGTGAGTTAAATTTCCATTCTTCTCAGTTCTTTGTCTTTTTGTCGGATTTCCCAATTCATGCAAAGGTAAGCATTGCCTACCTTTGCATGAATTGGGTAAATTTCTTAATTGCGAATTCGCAAACGTAGGCGAATGGTATTATTAATAGATGCTGGAGCTTGCCAAGTTAAGAGCGATCGCCTAATCTGCTCGATCGCCTTTTGCTCTTGCACCGTCGAAGCTAGATCGTCCAAAATAATTCGCCTCACCCTTCCATTTTGCAGCGATAATTCTAAGATTATTTCGCCACTAATATTGTTAGGAATATTGACATTTTGCAATTTTTGTGTAATTGATGCGATCGCATTTGCATCCAATCCATCAGCACTAATTACCTCAATCCGTGAAGTATTTTGAGCAACATTTTCATCAAGTCCGCGAATTGGCGGAGGTGGTGGCGGAGGTGGTGGTGCGGAGAGGCTTGTCTCACCTTGTAAGCGAGTGGTAACACTGAAATCATTTCCAGTGAATCTATTCGCCCGACCAGGAGGAGATACAGTTAACGCCAATCTACGACGAGGAGATGCAGCTAAAGGCAAGTTACTGCTAGAAGAAACGCCTCCTTCTCGACCAAAAATTCCCTCGTAACTGACACCTTGGGGCAATTCTACCGGAACTTCTACCCGCTGACGAGTACCATCAGGATTAACACGCACTTCTTCGCTGACGGCGACAAAAGCGGTGTATTGCGACAACAAGCGATAATTTAAAGCAGTTTCCGTCACCGCATCCACACCAGATTTAGTTTCGCCACCAAACATTTGATTCATCAAATCCTTAATTCTGGCGCGTGCCCAAAGTTGTGCGATCGCCACATTTCCCGTACTATTAAAATTAACTGGCAGCGTTTTTCCATAACGTTTCCCACCAGCAGCAACCCCAATAATTTGCAAATTACCATTAATTTTATCTGGCTTTTTCCCAAACAAAACTAACGGTTGATTAGCAAATAAATCCGGTGCAGCTAACGGGTAAATAATCGCCTTTTCTCCGCCACCTTCCCAACTAACCTGAATATTTGTGAGTACTGGATTATTGATTTGCCGGAAGAACTTTTCCGCCACTTCTTGAGTTGGTTCATCTTGGCGAATCACTTGAGAAGTTCCCCTTCCTACTTCTGCCAAACGATTAATTAAAAACCGATTTACCGAACTACCAACGCCAAAACCATAAAGACGATTTCCCGATTTTAAACTTCGCTGAACTTCCGCAATTACTTCATTTTCATTCCCAATATAACCATCAGTTAAAAGTACCACACTTCGCAATCTTCCTGATGGCGCAGGGGGAAAATTGAGTACTGCACGAATCCCATTTAGTAATTCTGTACCGCCTCTGGCATCTAAAGCATCGATGTATGCCATTGCGCGATCGCGATTTTCCTTTGTATTCGCTAAAGGTGTAGGCGATAATTGTTTAGTGGTATTAGCAAAATCGATAATCGTGAAAGTATCGTTAGGATTTAAACCATTAATAAAACGGCGCATTAACTCCTTTGATTTTGCCAAAGGTTCCCCTGATTGAGAACCAGAAGTATCCATCAAAAAAACCACATCTTTAGGCACAATTTCATCACGGCGATATTGCAAAGCGGGAATTAAATAAACCGCAAAATGCCCACCTTTTTCATCAGATTGAGTTAAAATAGTTGCTTGAGTGTTATTTCCCGCAATCCGATAACGCAAAATTAAGTCTTTATTGGGAATAGTATCCTCGTTATTTAATTGCACTTTGACAATATTGTTTTGCCGGGAAGTAGCGATCTTATGGGAAGTAGAATTAACCTGAGAAATTGGCACTCCCGCATCTATTTCCACCGTAACATTAATATCATGACCGGAACGAGTACCCGGAGGCAAAACAGGAGGAGTAATGCGAGAAGCATCAGGAACTCGATCAGTATCGATCCCCCCTTCGCCCCCCTTAATAAGGGGGGTGTTCCTCTCTTCGCCCCCCTTAATAAGGGGGGTGTTCCTCTCTTCGCCCCCCTTAATAAGGGGGGTGTTCCTCTCTTCGCCCCCCTTAGTAAGGGGGGTGTTCCTCTCTTCGCCCCCCTTATTAAGGGGGGTGTTCCTCTCTTCGCCCCCCTTATTAAGGGGGGTTGGGGGGATCGAATTACCGGGAATATATCTGGATCCAACTACCATTGGAAACACAAATTCGTAGTTTCCACCTTCAAATTTTAAACTGTCGGTATAACGAATTGTGACATCAATTTTTTCACCGGGTTTGATGTTAGCAAGAGATTGGGTAAAGATATTATCTCTTTCTTGTTCTAATAATCCAGCGGTTCTTCCTTCTTGGCGGGCGCGATCGTAAATTTCCTGAGCTTCTTCCCGTTTTTTAATGTTACCTTTGATAATGCGATCGCCAATTTTAATTTCCATATCATCCACCGCCGCTTCATCCGGCAAAGGAAACACATAAATCGCTTCCAAAGGATCGGAAAAAGGATTTTCAAAAGTCTGAGTTACCTCAACTCGTGACAGATTCCCACTAACTTTTGCCTTCACCTCCGTATGTTTGAGAGGAAAAACTTGTGGCTTTCCATCTTGAGATTGAACAAACAAACCGCCAGTAGGTTTCTGTTGTTGATTTTGCATTGTTGGAGAATCTGTTCTAGTTCTTTGGGTCAAAATTTGTGGAGATGTTGGCAAAGAGAAAACAACTGTTCCCACTGTGCCAGAGAGAAGTAAAGTTGCGGGTAAGATAGAGATAAGTTTCATAAATCAATCATGGAATGATACTTTACAGTAATTTCTCTCTAACATGACATTTATTACTCAAAAAATGTTGCCAAAATCCAAATTCTTAAAGTAATTGAATCATTTCAGGCTGAATTTCTTTCATTTATTGTGGGCGTTTCTTCGCGCCTTTGGGTTTCATATCTTGCACCCGTCCCCTCTCAAAGCTCAAAATCTTCTGCAAAATTAACTGTTTCCTCATCTGCAAAAGGAATTTCTAGAGATTTTTTCTTCGCCTTCTTCTTAGCAGAATTACATTCATTCTGTACACCTTCCCTTAAACCCACAGCAATTTTACTATGCTTTTCAATTTGTCCCATCACCTGTTTTGCCCGTTGAATCACCACCGGAGGTAAACCCGCCAAACGTCCCGCTTCTATGCCATAAGATTTATCAGCGCCACCTGGTTGAACTTGATGTAAAAAAACAATTTTATCCGGCAATTCTTTCACCGTTACTTGATAATTTGCCACATTATTTAACAAGGAAGCTAACTCATTTAACTCATGATAATGAGTTGCAAAAATTGTTCTTGCCTTAATCTCCGTTGCCAAATATTCTGCTACCGCCCAAGCAATAGAAAGTCCATCAAAAGTTGCCGTACCTCTACCAATTTCATCTAATAAAACCAAAGATTTCGCCGTAGCATGATTTAAAATATTCGCAGTTTCGTTCATTTCTACCATAAAAGTAGACTGACCTGTTGCTAAATCGTCTACTGCACCGACACGGGTGAAAATGCGATCGCAAATTCCCAAACTCGCCCCCTTAGCTGGCACAAAACTCCCCACTTGCGCCATTAACTGAATTAAACCAACCTGCCTCAAATAACAACTCTTCCCACTCGCATTAGGCCCAGTTAAAATAATTAAATCTGGTTGCTTATCCGTAATTTTTCCTTCGTCATTCACGCATCCTAAATTAGTAGAATTGGGTACAAAAAACCCCGAAGGCAAAGATTGTTCTACCACCGGATGTCGCCCATCAATAATATTAACTTCCCGCCCTTCAATCATATTCGGACGACAATAATCTTGCGACACAGCTATCTCTGCTAAACCGCTTAAAACATCAGCAGCAGCAACCGCACGAGAAATATTCCGAATTAACTCAGCTTCTTGGGCAACTTCCGATCGCAAACTAACAAAAATCTCATATTCCAACCGATTCAAATCTTCTCGCGCCGTTAGAATTCGATTCTCTCTTTCCTTCAATTCAGGAGTAATATATCTCTCTTCATTAGTGAGAGTTTGCTTGCGAATATAATTATCAGGAACTTGGTCAGCTTTCGCACGAGAAATGCTAATATAATAACCAAAAGACTTGGTATAACCTACCTTTAAATTAGAAATTCCTGTTTTAGTTCTTTCCGTTGCTTCTAAATTCGCTAACCATTTCTGATCGTCTTCCGCCTCTTGACGCATCCCATCTAATTGAGGATTTATTCCAGGGCGAATTAACCCACCTTCAGTAATATGAATTGGCGGAGATTCAACTAAATGACTGTGCAATCTTTGGGCTAATTGTTCTAAAATTGGTGATACTTTTTGTAAAGCCCTTAAATAAGGAGAACGGGCATTTTCTACTAATTTTGCTAACTCTGGTAAACGTTGCAAAGAGTCAGCTAAAGCAACTAAATCTCTGGCGCTAGCTGTTCCCGATCCAGCACGTCCGATTAATCTTTCTAGATCGTAGATTTGTCGTAATAATTGGCGTAATTCATGGCGTAAAGAAACGTTTTCAACTAATTCTTGAATTGTATCTTGTCTGGCTCTAATTCCTTTAATATCTAACAATGGTTGCAATAACCAACGACGCAAAGAACGCCCACCCATTGCAGTGCAAGTTTTATCGATCGCCCACAACAAAGAACCATGAAAAGTCCCATCTCTTACCGTTTGAGTAATTTCCAAATTGCGGCGAGTTTGATGATCGATAATTAGAAAATCTGCTAAAGTATAAGTACGTAAAGGTTGCAAAGGAACTTGATTATTCTTTTGGGTATCTTCTAAATATTGCAATAAACCACCAGCAGCACGCACCGCTAAAGGGAGATGTTCGCAACCTAAACCTTCTAGCGATCGCAATTTAAATTTCCGCAAAAGTCGTGGTTTCGCCTCACCCAAAGTAAAGGGAATTTGCGGACGTAAAGCATAACAAAAAGCTGGCGGTAAAACATCAGGTAAATGTTGCGATTTCTCCCCCGGACGCAGTAAACTACCTAGATCGGGTGCATTAGTTGGAATCAACACTTCCGCAGGTTGTAAACGCATTAATTCCTGCGATAAATGCTCTAAATTACTCGATTGAACTGTTAAGAATTCACCAGTAGAAATATCAGCATAAGCTAAACCCCAATGCGTATTAGCAATCACAACTGCTGCTAAATAATTATTGCGTCGCGCATTTAACATTCCCTCTTCTAACAAGGTTCCTGGTGTTAAAACTCGCGTCACTTCTCGCTTAACTAAACCGACAGCATCAGCAGAATCTTCGACTTGATCGCAAATAACAACCGCATAACCTTTTTCTACTAATTGAGTAGTGTAACGTTCCCAAGCATGGTGAGGTACACCTGTCATCGGTACTCTACCAACTTCCCCCCCATGTTTGCTAGTTAAAACTAACTCTAATTCCCTAGCAACAGTAATCGCATCTTGAAAAAAAGTTTCAAAGAAATCTCCGACTCGATACAATAATAATGAGTGAGGATGTTGATCCTTTACTTCTACATAATGCTGATACATTTTGCTGAGTTTGTTGCGATCTAAAATTCGATAATCAGCATTAGGAATCTGTTCTTCTTGAACTTTTTTATTTTTGTTGGTAGATGTGGTGTATGGCATAGTGAATATATGATTTTAAAAGCGCACAGACGCAGAGAGCACAGAGAAAGAGAAGCAGGAGTTGATAAATTGGCTATAAAGCTTGTTTTTGCCCTTTAAATCATTAATTTCCACTCCTCCTTTTCTTTTGGGTTCTGGGTGGTGGTTCCTGTGCTTTCAACTGTTCATCAGCAGTCAAAAACTCTACCTGATAACCTTTGCTAGCATAGAAATCGCCCACTTTTTTGATAGTAGCATCACCAATAGAAGTTTTTTCAGCTGCTTTATCAGGCCATTCTGCGGCTAACTCTTTTAGTTTTTCTGATCCCCAAACCTCAAACTGTTGCCCGAAAGCCGCCCAAGGACTTGTTTCATCAGCTGCATAATTCATAATTGTAGCTAAAGCTTGTGCTATTTCACGGCGTTTTGTTTTTGCTTGGGCGATGTGATTACCAGTTTCGATTAAAGTCGCTAAAGGAAGTACCAAAGTTGTCCCTTTACGAATTTCTGCTTGTATGCGATTATCAACTCTTTGAAAATCCCATTTATCATTATCTGTTCCACAATCTTCCATTCCCGGTATTTGCAACCAAACACAAAAAAGAGATGTATCGATAATCAAAACCTTTCTCATATATTCACTTAGTTTTTCCGAGAAAGATTTCTTTCAATAGCACCATTTACTGTTAACTTACCCAAGGAAGCAGAAGCAAATAATTTAGAGAAATTTTCCACATTTTCCAAAAGCGTAAGTTCGCTTTCTCCTGTCTCAGAATCTCGGTGTGTCACAACTATAAAAGGAACAATTTCTGCACCTAAAGCATCGAGTAACGCTGGATTATGGGTAGTAGCTAGTATATCAATTCGTCTTTGTTCGCCTAGTTCTCTAAGCATTTTCACTAGTAATTCTGAACGCGAAGGATGTAACCCGTTATCGACATCTTCGATTACTAATTGACTTCCTTCAGGAAGTACCAAAAGTGCGGTGAGAATTGCTAAAAATCTCAGCGTTCCATCTGACATTCCCCTAGCATCTATTAGCATTGGAGGTTGATTTTTTGCCCATAATTCTTCACAGTATAACATGGCATCACTGTTAAATCTGCCAACTGTTTCTACCCAGACTTTATGAATATCTTTTTCTGGTAAATCCTTGACGTAGGTAGAGAGAATATTCTCAATCTTTAGCCTTTGTTCTTCTGGCAATGCTGCTAACACTCCAGCAATATTTGAAGCATCAATTTCCAGGCTATTAGAAAGTGGTGAGTAACCACGCATTTTTGTAGGTATTGGATCGAGGATAAAAACATTTTCTAGTGCTTCGGAAACAAGTTTAATCCCCCGAACAATTTCTTCTGCTAGATCAACCGCTTTCACTTGGCTTAATATAGATTTAGAACGTCTAAATTGTTGATATATTTTGCCCTTTTTCTCTGGTTCAGGATGGTAAATTTCAACAAAAATGCCAGGACTATTACCCGGAATCTCTTCAGTTACAAATAAAACTAATTCTTCTTGAGATTCATGATTATTTTTTCGCCTTATTCTGACAATAGATTCAGACCAAAGCTCAACAATATTAACTGTTTTTAACATGAGATTGTAAAGATAATCGGTAGTTTCATTTTCTCCTTGAACGAGAACTTGTAATCTAAAGTATGGTTCGGGTTTTAGTGTTGCCCATTCTATACCTCCGCGAATTGGAGGAAGGGTTATATCTCCAGCTAAAGCAGCTTCAAATCCTTTACCAGAAACGGTTCTTTTCAGAAATTCCAAAGCTTCTAAAGCATTTGATTTTCCGCTGGCATTAGTTCCAATTAAGATTGTTAATGGATCGATCGGTAACACTGCATGACGAAAACTTTTCCAATTTTCTAGAGTTAATTGTTTCAGCATTATCCACCCCCAGAGCTAGTTACATTTTAGTCTGTGACTCGACAAAATCTAACAAAATTCGCTGATGTCGATCGCCCAACGGACGCACCGACCCCGCAACTTCCGAATAACAATTACCCCGGCGAATATCCTCAACACTTAACAACCCCATATCCCAACCTTCACCTAACACCAAATCCTTTAATTCAACAGTTAACTCGCCATGAAAAACATGACGCACCGCCCGATCGTCCTCATAATTACGAAACGGATTTAAAACCGGAGGAACATAACCAATTTCCTCTTGTAATTCTCGCTTCACTGCTATTTCTGGAGGTTCATTTGGTTCCAAATGTCCGCCAAAAAAAGCCCAATGACCGGGATAAACAATAGTCGGAATATTGTCTCGTAATTGCATCAAAAATTTGCCATCCCGGTAAAGAATTGCCACAGCAACATGAACAAGTTTAGTATTCAAAGTCTCTTTTGCTCCTCAATATAAAATTCACCAAAATCTTGCCCACCCGCAGGCACACTTTTATACAAAACCTTGCCTTGAATGGCAATTTCTGCTTCCTGTTTGGGAAATTGCTCTTTAGTCACTACAGTAATAGTGCCAGTACCATCTTTTAATTCATAAGCTCGTTTTTCCAAAAAAGGAATTAACTTAACCACATTACCTTTTAAGTAAACAGTAGAATTCACTTTACTTTGCTGTTGTATTTCACTAACTTTGCTTACTGGAACATTAGGAGATAAAATCCCCATTCCTGATTCGTTAACTTTAGTACAACTGAACAAACCACCCACCAAAAGAGTAATTGTCCCAACTTGTAACATTTGAATTAACTCTTGTTTCATCGCAGTTCCCTAAAGCGACCAACTCGATTATCCCCTTAGCATAGTAGCAACCTGTCAATTCCCACAGCAAAAATTGTACTTGCGCCAGATGATAGCCCAGTAAAATCAAAAATAACTCTAAAATTCCCCATCAAACTAACCAGTATTTGCGAAACTAGTAGATCCAACCGTTCCAGATATTAATTAACTATGGAAGCGAAAATATTAGATGGTAAAGCTTTAGCCCAAAAAATTCAAACCGAGCTAAAACAGCAAGTAGAGGAATTAACACCGAAAATCGGTCGCCCTCCAGGGTTAGCAGTACTTATGGTAGGTGATAATCCAGCTAGCGCCGCTTATGTCCGAAACAAAGAACGCTCTTGTGAAAAAGTCGGAATAACTTCTTTTGGCAAACATTTCCCCACAGAAACTAGCCAAGAAGAACTAACAAAAGTAATTGAAGAACTCAACAAAGACGATCGCGTAGATGGCATTTTAGTCCAACTACCCCTCCCCGACCACTTAGATTCCGTCTCCTTACTGCACCACATTGACCCAGATAAAGACGCAGACGGACTCCACGCAGTCAACTTAGGACGTTTAGTAAGAGGTGAATCAGGATTACGCAGTTGCACTCCCGCCGGAGTCATGCGCCTGATGGAAGAATATCAGATTCCACTCCGAGGTAAAAAAGCCGTAGTCGTCGGACGCAGCATTTTAGTCGGTAAACCACTAGCATTAATGTTACTAGCTGCCGATGCCACAGTAACGATCGCCCATTCTCGCAGCCAAAACTTAAGCGAAATCACCCGCGATGCCGATATCCTAGTCGCCGCCGCCGGACGCAGAGATTTAATCACCGCCGATATGGTCAAGCCTGGAGCCATTGTAATAGATGTCGGCATCAACCGCGTCACCGACGAAGCCGGAAACTCCCGCCTAGTCGGAGATGTCAACTTTGATGCCGTCAAAACCGTCGCCGGATACATCACCCCCGTCCCCGGTGGCATTGGTCCGATGACCGTCGCTTTATTATTAGCCAATACCGTCTGGAGTTACAGCCAGAAAAAGTGATTGGGGACTAGGGGACAAGGGAACTCTTTAACTCAAAACTTAAAACTTTCTTCTACCCTCCCAGTACCCAGTACCCAGTACCCAGTACCCAGTCCCCCTAACAAATAAAAAAATTCCCAAATAACCAATCACCCATCCCCTGTAGAATTGTTACGGATGTAGACTCAATCAAGGAATCGAAGGATGGTAGCTACAGATGACAAGTTTTCGACGCAGGGGCAATCTCCTCCCTTTGACTTATGCAAATACCTAGCGGAACGACAAGCTTTGGTAGAAGCGGCGTTAGAGCATTTTCTTCCTGTCACTTATCCTGAGAAAATTTATGAGGCGATGCGTTACTCCTTACTCGCTGGAGGTAAACGCTTGCGTCCTATTCTCTGTTTGGCTACCTGCGAACTCGCTAGCGGGACGATGGAAATGGCAATGCCAACAGCTTGTGCTTTGGAGATGATTCACACGATGTCGTTGATTCATGATGATTTACCAGCAATGGATAACGACGATTATCGCCGTGGTAAATTGACAAATCACAAGGTTTATGGGGAAGATATCGCGATTTTGGCAGGAGATGGCTTATTAGCTTATGCTTTTGAAATAGTCGCTCAAACAGAAAATGTCCCCGCCGAACGTTTGGTGCAGGTGATTGCTCGTTTAGGTCGTGCCGTAAGTGCCGCTGGCTTAGTTGGCGGTCAAGTAGTTGACTTAGAATGTGAAGGGAAGTCAGATGTTACTATTGAAACTCTGAATTTTATTCACACCCATAAAACGGGCGCTCTGCTAGAAGCTTGTGTGGTCTGCGGGGCGATTATTGCTGGGATATCGGTAACGGATTTGCAAAGGTTGTCTCGTTATGCCGAAAATATTGGGTTAGCGTTTCAAATTGTGGATGATGTTCTGGATATTACAGCTACTCAAGAAGAATTAGGCAAAACCGCAGGCAAAGATTTACAAGCTCAAAAGGCAACTTATCCTAGCCTCTGGGGTTTGGAAGAATCTAAAAGCAAGGCTCAGCAATTAGTAGCAGCTGCTAAGGCGGAACTAGAACCTTTTGGGGAAAGTGCGCGACCGCTGTTAGCGATCGCAGAATTTATTACCACCCGCACTCACTAAAAGTCTGTAGAACAGGTAACATTTAGTCAATTTTGTCTCCTACAAGACTTAACCTTTAAACCTGCCCACACAATCTACAGCAGAATCCTACATAATCCCAAATCTAACCTAAAAGCCAAAATTGATATGCAGGAATTTTGCCACAGTATTCTAGAGAACCGCGTATTGTTGGTTGCTCTGATCGCTAGTGTAGTTGCTCAAATTACAAAACTCGCCATCGAGTTAGGGAAAAACCGGAAAATTAACATTCGGGTTCTGGTGGAAACAGGCGGTATGCCCAGCGCCCACTCAGCCTTGGTGACAGCCTTGGCAACAGGTGTCGGGCAGAAAATGGGATGGAGCAGTCCTGATTTTGCGATCGCCGCCATTTTTGCCATCATCGTTATGTACGATGCCGCTGGAGTCCGTCAAGCTGCTGGCAAACAAGCCCGTATCCTCAATCAAATCATTGATGAACTATTTCGCGAACATCCCACCTTTAACGAAGACCGCCTCAAAGAATTACTTGGACATACCCCCTTTCAAGTAATTGTGGGTTCGGCTCTCGGTATAACTATTGCCTGGTTAGCGGCACCAGCTTATTAACCACAGGAGCAGGGGGGCAGGGGACAGGGGGGCAGAAGAGATGATCGTATAGATAATTTAGTAAGTATGAGAAAAGTACAAAATACTTTAAACCCTCGCCTTTTTAGAGAGACTTTGTGGTAAAGTTTTCTCCCTTGCACCCCTGCTCCATCACCGTGGATTTTCCACTTGTCGTCTGAGCAATGTGACTCGATTTCCATCTACTAACATTACTAGAAAACCGCGATCGCTCAACAGCCGAAAAGTATTAATAGCATTTCTCTCATTACTACTGTACAAAACCAAAAGATAAGGTCTTTGTCCAAAAGAAACTAACCCAACTTGTTTACCTAAAAGTTGCTCTAATTGAGTCGCAATTTTCGGGTCATTTCCATAATCTACTAATACTGCATAACCTCTGCCTAATAATCGCGGATTAAAAGCAGGTAAACTCTCCCTTCGCGGTTGAGGTTTTCTTTCTTCTTGTCTGTTCCTTTGCTGAGATGGCGCAGGAGGACGAGAGGCAGTTTGAGGCTTATCAATTACAAATTCTGCCGCTGCTGTTGGTTCAACTACAAAAGCAGATAACCCAGTAATATCATTAATATATCGCACCCAATCTTGGGCATCTGACAAACTATTAAAACCACTAACACGAGTCACTATATTATCTAAGTAATAGCAAACCGTAGTTTTAGTTTTACTAGGAAGACTTTGCCGCAATAAGCTTTGACTCTGGCGCGTATCTGTAATCACAAATAACAAATATTCACCAGCCGCTGGTGGCTCACAAGCTAACTCACGCGGCTGAGCCAAAGCACCGTTCACTCCCACACCTAACCCGATAATTGTTATTAAAGCGGAACTTAAAGTCGCGCAAGCTCCCTTAATCGCAGTTTGACTCATGGCTCAGTAATTGGTAATCCAGTAATAAGTTTTGAAGGAAAGGAAACTTTTCCCAATCAAAACTTAAAACCTAAAATTGTCATTTAACAGGAAATTAAGCAACAGTTGCTAAAGAAGCTAAAGGATCGGGAATAGAATCAGATGGCGCTGTGAATTCTCCCGTAGCTACATATTCCAAACGCAATTTTAACCAAACAATAAATTGCTGATTGGTGGAAACGATCGCGCAAGCTGGTTGCGGAATTTTAGCTTTAATCGCTGCCATTTCTGGAGCTTCTAAAAATGCGGGTTGTTTAACTAACCAAAAGTCAATTTCTTTTTCTTTTTCGTGGTAGTCTCTCACTCTTTCCCGCAACACTTCGTCTAAAGGTTCTTCTTCCAACAAAAATCTTTGACTCGCCAAAACGTAGTAATAAGTTGCCATTTGTCAATCTTCCTTCATCATTTGTTATTTGTCATTTGTCATTTGTGAGTTTTTATGACCAATGACCGAGAATAGCTTCTTTCATTTCTCTGACGGCTCGTTCTAAACCAACTAAAACCGCCCGACTTATTATTGTATGACCAATATTGAGTTCTTCCATACCTTTAATTGCCGCAACGGGGTAAACATTCCAGTAAGTAAGTCCATGTCCGGCGTTTACCCTTAAATTAGAAGCTAGAGCCATTTCGCAACCTTTAACTAAAACCTGAAGTTCCTTTTCCCGACTCGCTTCATCATGCGCCTCGGCGTATTTCCCCGTATGCAACTCAATAAACTTAGCTTTTACCTTAGCAGATGCCGCAATTTGGGCTTCATCCGCATCAATAAACAAACTTACCGGAATCCCTGCGCTTTGCAATTTATCTACTACCAGAGTCAGGCGATCGACCTGTCCCGCAATATCTAGTCCGCCTTCGGTAGTCACTTCTTCCCGGCGTTCTGGGACTAGGGTAACGTAATCTGGTTTGATATCGAGAGCGATCGTCACCATCTCATCAGTCGCCGCCATTTCCAAATTTAAATGGGTGCGAACCGTTTGGCGCAACAACCGCACATCGCGATCTTGAATATGTCGCCTGTCTTCCCGCAAATGCACAGTAATCCCATCAGCACCAGCTAACTCCGCCAAAACCGCCGCTGCTACCGGATCTGGTTCCACAGTCCGACGTGCTTGGCGAATCGTCGCCACATGGTCGATATTAACACCGAGCGTAGGCACTTTTCACTCTCCATCAACCTCGAATCGTCCGTTTTTTAGTTTACTGGAAACAGAGTGATTAGACTTACTTTTTGATTCAGATTATTGACCATAAAATTACGGGCTACTTCAACAAACAAATTCCGTGAGAGAATTTTAGATAAGACGACATTATCCGATCGACCAACCCTAATAAATTGCTCTAAATTCCTTTATATAGGAAAAAAGTCTAATGAATCTTGATATTCGTACTATTCTTCTTCTGGGTGCAGTTCTATTAATTTTGCAAATTATACCTTTAATTTTGCTGTTTGCACTGGCTAATCGATATAAAGGAATTAAGCATTGGTTACTTGGAAATATAATAGCTTCTCTTGGGTATTTTCTGATAGTTTTTCGAGGATTCTTTTCGGATTTTATTTCGATTATTCTTGCTAATATATTAATAATTGGCGGGTATTCTTTGGGTTTGCAAGGCATCTCAGTGTTTACCGAACAAAAATTTCCCCGCTACATAATTTTGGCGTTAAACATTGTCTTTTGGGTTATTCATTTTCATTTTACTTATATCGTAGACTCTCTTTCTTTACGAATAATTAATGTTTCTTGGATTGGTTTTATAATTAGTGGCTTTTCAGCTTATCAACTAATAAATAATAGAGATAAAAGACTGATAATTTCCAGTCGGTTTACCGCAATTATCTTTTTATTCCAGAGTAGCCTTACATTAGCTCGAATTATAGCTACACTGAGCGATCGACTTTCAAATTCTTTATTCGATCTTAATCTTGACGGATTTCAAGTTTTTTATTTTATAGCCACTTTTATCAACAGTTTTTTGATGTCAGTGGGATTCATCGGGATGGTTTGTCAAAAACTTTATCAAGACTTAAATATTTTAGCAGAATGTGATTTTCTGACTAATACTTTAAACCGCCGTGCTATAGAACACCAAATCGATCGAGAAATTGCTTATTGTCAAAGAGAAAACCGGAAAATAACTTTAATTTTGATGGATATCGATCGCTTTAAATCAATCAATGACAACTACGGACATGATAGCGGAGATCTGGTTCTTAAGCATTTTACCCAAACCCTGACTCCGATAACAAGGCAAGAAGATCTTTTAGGTCGCTGGGGAGGAGAAGAGTTTCTCATTGTTTCCAGAGTAGATAATGTTGAAAATGCTGTTGTTTTAGCAGAACGATTAAGAAGTGCTATCCAAAATGAAAAGGTAATTGTACATCATACTATTATTACATATACTATCAGTTTGGGGGTTGCTGTTTATGGTGTACATGGTCAGACTAAACAAGAACTAATTATAGCAGCTGATCGAGCATTATATGATGCTAAAAATTCCGGGAGAAATCGAGTTGCGATCGCTCAACCATATCATTAAATTGTCTTTATAACTCAAGCAATCATATTCGATTTGTAAACTCTTCCTTTTCTTATCTTTGCGTCCTTCGCGTCTTCGCGGTTCAAAAAAAGACTAAATTTTTGAACCACGAAGACACGAAGGACACGAAGAAAGAAGAGAAGAAGTTTTTACAATTGATTTATTGTTGTGCAACTACTGAATTTACTTTTCTTCAGTATTATTTACTTGCTGATCTTTAATCGGACGCATTGTGGGGAACATTACCACATCACGAATGCTTTGGGTGTTAGTTAAAAGCATAACTAAGCGATCGACACCAATACCCATTCCCGCACAATTTGGCATTCCCAAACACAAAGCTTCAATGAAATCTTCATCCATCGGATGCGCTTCATCATCGCCAGCATTCTTCTGTGCTAACTGTTCCTCAAACCGCTTTCTTTGTTCTTTCGGATCGTTCAACTCAGAAAACCCATTCGAGTATTCTGTACCACCAATAAACAACTCAAACCTTTCCACAAAACCAGGTTTGCTGCGATGTCCTTTTGCTAAAGGACTAACTTCCACCGGAAAGTCAATAATAAAGGTTGGTTGAATTAATTTTGGCGCAACTACCTTATCAAAAACAGCATAAAGCACATAACCCAAACTCTGTTTTTCCAAATTAGAAAGATGCAATCCTAACTGTTCAGACTTACTAATAGCATCTGCTAATTCTAACGTTTCAAAATCTAACCCAGTATCATCTTTAACCGCTTCCACCATAGTTTTAACTTGCCAATGTTTGCCAGTAAAACCAGGAAACTTTTCGCTATGGTCGTATTTCCGTTCTAAACTAATATTTTCCCCTTGATATTCAATTTCCTGTCGATCGCCATGAACAGTTTTAGCAGCGTAGCAAAACACCTCTTCTACCACGCCCAAAATATCAAAGTAATCAGCATAAGCTTGGTAAACTTCCAAAGAAGTGAACTCAGGATTATGAGTACTATCAACACCTTCGTTTCTAAATACTCTTCCTAACTCAAAAACCCGCTCAAAACCGCCACAAACAGCCCTTTTTAAAAACAATTCTGGCGCAATTCGCAAATACAAATCCACATCCAAAGCATTGTGATGGGTAATAAATGGACGTGCAGCAGCACCACCATAAATCGCTTGTAAAACCGGAGTTTCGATTTCATAAAACCCGATTTCAGTTAAATAATTACGAATACTTTGGACGATTTTACTGCGAAGTGCGAAACGTTGGAAAGATTCCAAGTTTCCTGCTAAGTCCATTTCCCGATGACGGCGACAAGTTTCAGGATCGTTAACCCCGTAATAAGCATCAGGAAAAGGAATAGTAGCTTTCGATAATAATATCAATTCCCTAACTTGAACTGATAACTCACCTCTATTAGTCCGACTTCCAATTCCCGACGCACCAACAAAGTCACCTACATCGAGAAGCTTTTCAATTTGTTTAAAAGATAAACCAGTTTCACCTGTTACTATTTTCTTCTCGATTTTCAGTTGAATTCTACCTGTAGAATCTCGTAAATCGATAAAAATAATGCTACCACTATCGCGCTTAGAAGTGATGCGTCCAGAAACTTTTATTGGTGTTTCTTCAGGATCGTTTTGTCCATTTTCCAGTTCTTTTCCCGGTTGACTAAATAAATCTCTAACTTGCTGAGTTGTATGCGATCGCTGATAAGATTCGCTAGGATAGGGTTCAATTCCCTGCGATCGCAAATCTTCCACCTTCCGCGCCCGAACTTCTGCTTCACTCTGAGTCATCAATAACTACCCTGCACAATACCAAATACAAAATTTTACATTAGGGAAGCACTTATCCCATCCAAAATCTTAGCGCCAACCGTAGACAATCTAACACTTCTAGAATTTATCCACAGTCTAACGCACCCCATCTTAACCCAAAAACGCCAATAATTCCCGACTACCCGATTGGCTTTCCTCCTCTTCCTTCTTCTTCTTCCTTCGTGTCCTTCGTGTCTTCGTGGTTCAAAAAAATGATGTTTTCAATCTCAAGTAAGCTTCAGTCTTAGCAAGACGTACCAAATGTTCTAAATATTGGTACTGTTGCCATGTTTTTTCCTCTGCGATCGTCAATCCTGTAGTGCAATTCTTTTCTAATAATTGATTAATCTGAGCTTGCAAAGCTTCTGACGGACGTATTGCTAATATTTCTTGCGGTGTAGGTAGTTTGGCAAGAAATTCTAACACTTCTGCTGTACCAGAAAAACCGGATTGACCTTTGGCATTGAGTTCCCGCAATCCTAATTCTAAAATTTCGGGAATATCCTCTTCAAGATTGCTTAACTAAGCAGCTAATTCGTCAGGTATTTCGATTTTTACTAACATATTAATGATTTTTTTGGACTAACTTACTATTCGCTATTAAGTTTAACCTTCTTGATGAGTTTATTGTAAATTATTTGCAGGGCGATCGCAATTAGATGATTTTGGGTAGAGTGCGATCGCACCAATCAAAAATTTTTTGGTTGGTTGATTTGCGATCGGCAACTATCCAACACATTGATTTAAAATCACCTCAATTTGCTTTTCTACCTGCAATAGTTGTCCGCATTCAATAATTTAAGGAGTAATTAATAATTTACTATTTCCCGTATAAATACGTAAGTTTTTTTTAAGTTATAGAACCATAATAGATGAGTCAAGAATTTAGTAGCTAATCAAATGGATATCACAGAAATAATAGTAAGTTCGCAAAAAGCTTTCAAAATTAAAATCTCCCTTTGAAGTAACTGGGAAAATTACAACGAGTGAAGAGACTGTTTATTATATAGCCAAAAAAGTTAGTTACTGCCTAAAAAGTAAAGACAGTAACAAGATAGAAATTATTGAAACAACATAAGCTCAGATTGAAAAGGATTCGTCAGCGATGAAAGAATTTGGGTTAACTCCAGAAGAAACCAGAATTATGTTCAGCTATCAATACCATTTGGTACAAGCTGATATTGACAATGAATCAAATAAAGAGAAAAAAGCCATTAAACGAGAGTGGTTACGTAAGTGGAAAGCATCTACTGAACTTTTCTTGAACAGCCAAATAAAAGCCTCTAGTCCTCCTAAGAGTTCATTGGACATAATTACTGATTTTGATTTACTCATAAATCTAGTAAAATCCAGCCTAATAACTCCAGGTAATCAATTAACTCGGTATCTAATCTTATTAGAAGTAACACTGTTTCAACCCTATTACCCATTGGGCGATAGCCGTGATGAAGCATTCAAAGATGTGAAAATTGCTGATGAAGAAAGACTTAACAGAAAGCTAAGATGTTTTGCTTTGAATCTAGATATTGATCCAAATTGTGTTAAACGCTTTAAGTCTAACTACAAAGAAGCTATCGAAGGAATTAAAGGCGGTGTAAATCCTTGGTTTTTTGCTGCAATCGGAGCAGTTTTATTAGGAGTAGTAGCTATATTTGCAACACCATTAATAGCTGGTTTGCTTGCACCTATACTAGCACCGGGTTTATCAGGTGCAGCCGCAGTATCAGCCGTTTTAGCTGCACTTGGGGGAGGTGCGATCGCCGCAGGTGGTTTCGGAATGGCTGGGGGAATGGCGGTAATTGTTGCTGGTGGTTCAATTCTCGGTGCTAGTGCAGGAGTTAGTGTTGGCGCTTTATTCGGTCAATCTCCAGATGCAGCATTAACCCAAGCAGCCAAGCTAGAAGTTGTAATGAAAGAGATTATTTTCATTCAAAAAGATATCCGCAAGGCTCAAGAAATTATCAAGCAACAACGCATTGCTATACGCTCTCTTGAGGACAAACTCGACGAGTTACTTCTTAACAAAGATAAAAATCAAAAAGAAATCGAAAATCTCAAAAAAGCCATTGAGTATTTGAAGAAAGCCCTAGAAAGAAATCAAGGCTTAATCTAACAATAAATAGGCATTACAAACAAAACAAACCGGATTTGTTACGGACAATAATCCGGTTTCTGCGTAAATTACATCTAACTTCAGAAAAGAGCCATGTCAGGAATATTTAATTGGGATGATGAATTGTTGGAATGTTCTGAAAAACTTAAAGACATCAATTCAGGTTTCGATCGTATCCGTCAAACAAATAAACAAGAATCCGATGAATTAATACAATTGCGATCGGAAATAATTAATCTCGCCAGTGCGATCGGAGTTCCTGTAGAAGATATCTTAGAAACTCCCAGCCAACAGCCTGTTTATCAATCAAGCCAATTACAATGGGATGATGATTTTTTTCTCAACGATAATCCTTTGATGATTGAAGCCAAAGTCAAAGAAGAAGTTTTTAGAAGTCCAGAAATTTTACCTCCTTTATCAAGCTTAGAGTATGGAATAATTGGTATTGCTGCTGTTGTTGCTTCTCTGCTTGATTTTTTAGTTGTCAAGATTCCTCAAGATATCAACTATCTTGGGAAATACCAACAACAAGGAAGTGACTTTACCTCTTGGCTAAAAACTTTAGGAGTTGACGAAAATGGCAAATTAAATCCGTTTCTTAAGTGGTGTGAGGAAGTTTGTAAAGTCCCTTACGATCAGAGCATAAATCCTAACATTAAAGGTTTTAATCCTAAAACCCACAGACTGTTAAGCCTCAGTCACGATCCTCTATTTGGTTTAATATTTGGAACTCTAGATATTCTCAATGGATCGATGACAACCTTTGATATCAATGGCAACATACAAATTATTAAAACATTTGATCTGTCACCAAAAGATAAAGTTTTTGCCCCGTTCCTTTGGTTAGGACATATTATTTCTGATATGTGTACTAAAATGGGAGTTCCTATACCAGGCTGGGGTTTTCTACAACTGCTACAATTTGGTTCCTTTGGTTCCAACCATCAAACTATTGCAGATATATCTCGATGGATGTATCTCAATGGTTACGATTTAAGACATTTTATTACTATGTCAGTTCCGGTAGCAGCGATCGAGATAATAATCAGAGGTTATCACTACCTTTCATCATTAGAAACTCCCGAACAAATTAAATACTCTCTGCACGGTTCTGTTGCTAGTAAAGAACTTACACAAATTAAATCTAACTTAAAACTGCATAAAATGTTGTTTCTAGCCCATGCTATAGCAGCTAGTGGTAATGCGTTGAAGGTTTTTGTCTACTCTGGTAATCCTTTGGCGATTAATCTCACTCAATGGTTATTCTTTTTAAAGGAAACTGTAAATATTGTACGGGCATCAATGAGAGATAGAACACCAGAAACCATTATTCGCAATCGCAGTAAAATAGATCGGGAATGGGAAGAAATTCAAAATATCAACATTGGTCGATTCAGCCTTTTAGACACTGATTCTACAATCTATTTCAAGCATTTTTCATCTTGAAATTATGTTGAGAAAAAGTAGAAAGTGATTACTTAGAAAGTACGATCGCACCCACCCCACCCCTAACTAGAAGCACTAGTATAAAAACGCAAAGCAAACCGCCAAAACAACCCCGAAACCAAAAACAACCCAACCGCCAAAACTCCCGCACCTAAAACCCAACCAAACTCACCCTTACCTAACATCGCCTCAGCCGGAACAGTAGTTAAAAAAGCCACCGGAACCACAAAAGTAAAAAAGAATCGATAAGCCATTGGATAAGCCACCATCGGATAACGTCCCGCCTCCAACAAACCCCTTAATACCTCCGTAACATTGTATATTTTCACAAACCAAATACTAGTAGCCCCCAACATAAACCACAAACTATAAAGACTAATCAACCCAAAAAAAATCGGGATAGCACTAAGCAAATAACCACTTATATTAACTCCCAAACTTCTCCCAGCATAGCCAATAATCGCCAATCCAAAAATCAAATCTGGCAACCCCCAAAGAGAAACAGTCCGAGTAGAAAGCCAAAATTGACTACTAACAGGTTTCAGCAGCACAAAATCCAAAGTACCATCTTGAACCTGCTGTACAATCTTATTCAAATTAGGAGCCAAAACCGTACTAGAAAAACCCTGCAACAAAGTAAATATTCCCAAAACAATTAAAGCCTCTTGCCAAGACCAACCAGCAAATCTATAACCAGTGCGATAAAACAAAAATAGCCCAAATAAACTACCCAGTAAATTTCCCAAACTACTTAAACTTGCTAACAGAAAATTTACTCGATATTCCATCTCAGCTGCGATCGCAGCCCCCCAAAACAACCCCAAAACCCTAAAATACCTTCCCATATTTTAGAATACACCTCAATAAAAATAATAACTAAGCACCCATCCCCGAATACCTTTTCAAACCCCTACGCCACAGCCAACGATTCAGAATGAAAAATATCACACACCAACCCAACATAGCCAAAAATCCCCGCCCCAAATTTACAGGTAAACCTACCAGTAATGCAGCCGGAAAATACAAAATATAAGGAAAAGGAGTCCATAAAACAAACTCTCGTAATTGTGGCGGAAAAACCTCTAAAGGAGCAACAATACCCGACAAAAATAGAAAAAACAAAAACCAAATTTGCTCCAACGCCGTAGCTCTTTCGAGCCAAAAAGAAAACATTGCCAAAGTGTATTGAATCAAAAATCTTAACATAAAAGCTAACATTACTGCCAGTAAAAATAGCAAAACAGTACCAAAACTAGGCAACCAAAAAGACTGCGGATAAAGCACAAAAAACAATACCACTAAAATTAAAACAAAAGGCAACCGCGCCAACCTTTCAGAAATATGACTTGCCAAATGATGCCAACCTGGATCTAAAGGCTGCAACAGTAACGGAGACAAAGTTCCCTGCACTACCTGTTTCTCAAATTCCCAAATCACCCAAACAACAGTAACTTGTCTAACAACAAAAGCAGCAATAAAATAACGGGCAAAATCCAAAGGCGACATTCCAAAACTTCCACCTTCAGCCGCTTCCACCCAAATACCCATTAAAATTAACGGCAAAGAACCAGACAGAACCCAGAGCAAAAGTTCAGCCCGATACTCCAACATATAAGCATAATAAACCAAAAGCAAAGCCCTAGCCTTGCGGAAAAACTTCCTCATGAAACCACCCCAGCCCGAAAAATTCGCCCAATAACCTCTTCAATAGGCGGTTCAGTCACCGTTAAATCCAACACCTCCAACTCCGCCAAAATCCGAGCCACAGAACGAGTCAAAGCATCACGTTGCACCAAAAAACGAACTGAACGACCTTCTAAAGCCTCCAACTCCCCATAAACCTGCAACTGCGCCTCAGACAAACACTCAGCTAGCTCAACCTTCACCTCTCGATAAGGAGCAAAGCGTTCCAGCAACCCTTCCAAACTACCATCATAAACCAACTGCCCTTGGTGAATCACAATCACACGCTCACAAAGCGCCGTAATATCAGCCATATAGTGACTAGTCAGCAAGATAGTCGCCTGATATCTTCGGTTATACTCCCGCAAAAAATCCCGCACCCCCACTTGTGCATTCACATCAAGCCCCAAAGTAGGCTCATCCAAAAACAAAACCTGCGGTTGGTGTAAAAGCGCCGCCAACAACTCAGCTTTCATCCTTTCACCCAGCGACAACTTTCGCACAGGCTGATTCAACTTCCCCTCAAGCGCCAATAACTCACTTAATTCAGCCACCCGGTAACGAAACTCCTTATCTGAAATCCCATAAACCGCCGCATTAATTCTCAGAGAATCCAGCGCAGGTAAATCCCAAATTAACTGCTGCTTTTGTCCCATCACCAAAGTAATCTTTTGCAGAAAAGACTCCTCCCGCCGAAAAGGAACATACCCAGCCACATTCACCTTACCCGAAGAAGGATGAATTAACCCCGTCAGCATTTTTAAAGTAGTAGTTTTACCCGCACCATTTGCACCCAAAAATCCCACCACTTCACCAGCATTAATCTGAAAAGAAACCTCTTGAACCGCTTTCACCAAGCGATGTTTACGCCGGAAAAAATGAAGCAGCGTTCCCTTAAGTCCTGGTTCCTTAACAGCTACAGGATAAAACTTGCTCAAACATTCAGCAACAACAATTGACATAGACTATTTAGTAAATTTTCCCCTTGATACATGGTATCCCTGGAAACAGAAATTAGCCTTAAATCAAAAAAACCCCCTTTCTTTATGAAAGGAGGCTTTTTGTGTTTTGAAATAAAACCCTGGCACCTTGCTATTGTCCCAGGCAGCAACCCGCCAAGTATCTTCGCCGCAGCAACGTTTCACCACCGAGTTCGGGATGGAATCGGTGTGGTTCCATTGCGCCAACAGCACCAGGAAAACTTG
>NZ_JBHFNS010000028.1:0-1441 GCF_041929135.1 Floridaenema fluviatile BLCC-F154
TAGTCGCACCAAACAAATGATAAAGTCGAGCATTTTCAGGCCCTTGACGAACTTCGCCAGCAGTTGTTGATAGCCAACGAACTACTTGTGCTAAAGATAAAGCATCCAAAGGTAGCCAATTTTCACCGCCATACTGTCTTGCTAAATACACCAAAATTGCTTGAGCATCTGCCAGTTTAGTATCACCATCAACCAACAAAGGAACTTGTCCAAAAGGGTTAAGTGCTAGATATTCTGGTGACTTATGTTCCCCTTTCATTAAGTCAACTTTTATCCATTCGTATTCCAGATTTAGCAATTCCAAAAACAGTCTAGCTTTGTAACTGTTCCCCGACATTTCATGACCATAAAGCTGAATCATCGTGATTTCTCCTGTTCTCTTGGGGGTTAGGTTTTAGGGGATAGGTGTTAGGGTTGGCTTTCTCCCTACCCCCTAACCCCTAACCCCTACGCAATAGCCAGCTTGATAACTTGCATCAAGTTGGTAGCTGTTTGAATGCCTTCTAGTTATTTGTACCGTTCATTCGGTATAGTCATACTGTACCGAACGTTCTATATAATGTCAATAGTTAATTTCTAATTTTTGAGTCATGCCAAAAGAAACCTATATTCCTTGCTTGTTAGGGTTGTTTCGCCAGTACGGTTATGATGGTGCTACGCTGTCCAAGATTTCCGAGGCGACAGGACTGGGAAAAGCTAGTCTCTATCATCACTTTCCCGGTGGGAAGGATCAGATGGTCGAGACAGTGTTGGATTATCTGGAAAAATGGTTAGGAGAGAATATTTTGCCTGCTTTGGAGAGTGAAGGGGATGCGGTGACAAGGTTGCAGCGAATGTGCTTACGCTTAAACGAACTCTATCACGGAGGAGAACAGCCCTGTATGTTTGCAATTTTGTTGTCCGGTTCAGCCAGAGATGTATTTCACGCTAGAGTAAAGGCACTGTTTCAGGGTTGGATTGATGCGATCGCAAATGTGTTAATCGAATCAGGTATGGATGCTCAACTTGCTAAACAGCGGGGGGAAGATGCCGCAATAGCAATTCAAGGTTCACTGATTTTATCGCAAGCATTGGACGATACATCTGTGTTTCGGCGGACAATTGAGGAATTACCGATCGCACTTTGTAGATAGAAAAACATGAGTGGAGAAACAGAACTGTCAAATTTAATCAAAGGAATGAAACCGCAGTTACAAGCTGGCGAATATGTATTTTGTACTCTACCTGACAATCAAATCCCAAAAGATGTACAACCAATTTGTATTTTTCGGGAAGTAGAAGGTACAACGTTAATTATTACCAAACAGGAGGCCGATCGGCTTTTTATTCCTTATTCATTCGTGGCTGCATGGATTACGTTAACTGTTCATTCTTCACTCGAAGCAGTTGGTTTGACAGCTGCTATTTCAGGAGAGTTAACCAAGGCTGGGATTAGTTGTAA
>NZ_JBHFNS010000093.1:0-264144 GCF_041929135.1 Floridaenema fluviatile BLCC-F154
TCGTTTCTGCGGGTGGAGGCTTCGTCAATAGACAGCCTGTGAAGCCTGAAGCTTGGGGTTTTAGTGGAGTGCAATTAGCTCTATTTTAGTCCTAAGAAGCCCCCGTTATATTTCGCAGAAATTAACGGGGGAGAACGTCACGTAAAAGGACATAATGAACCAGAAAATAAATGGCGATATCTGGAAAGTAATGGCAAATTAGCTGCCTACGAAATTCCAGCAAATCAAACCAGGATGTATAATTGGGCTTGGAAAACTTCTCGACCTAGTGATTTTCGTTTAGTTGTCAGATATGCTAAAAATTGGGATGAGTTTGATTTGATGATGGATAAATAAGCAATAAGATTGGGGTGCTATTTCTACCAGTTAGGTAAAATAACAAAGTCACTTACTGGTAGGAGGTGAAGAATGTCACGCAAAAAGTCACCAGATATTGGTACAAACCGCGAAAATTCTTTGACAGAGCTTTTCATCAAACCACCTAGACTTTCTAGCAGGGGGAAAATGTGGAGTGGGATCGGTTTAGAACAGCACTATTTACCACCAGGAGAAACTCCTGAATATTCTCTGGAAAAATTCGCGATCGCTATTAATCTTGGTCAAAGTTTTGAGATAGAGAGAATTGCCGATCGGCATCTCGAAAAAGGTTTAATGATGACGGGTGCTGTTGGGCTTTGTCCAGTATACATTCCTCAAGTAATTCGTTGGAATAGAGATGCTAACATTTTGATGCTTAGTTTAGATGATGAATTACTGAGCAGTCATGCTTTAGAGTTGTTGGATACCGATCGATATGAGATGTTACCTCATTTGATCGCTCAGGATACTTTGATTTATCAAATGGGATTGAACCTTCAGGAACACCTGAAAAATAATGATTCAGATAGCCGTCTTTATGTTGAATCTGCTGCTAATTTTTTGGCTGTTCATCTTTTGCAAAATTACTCAATTCAAAAAGCTTTAGTTCGGGAGTATGCTGGGGGTTTACCAAAACAGCAACTAAGAAAAGTAATTGATTATATCGACGCTCATTTAACACAGGATATTTCCCTGGATGCGATCGCCAATTATCTCGGCATGAGTCGCTATCATTTTAGTCGATTGTTTAAACAATCTACTGGTTTGAGTCCACATCAATATGTGATTCAACAGCGGGTAGAACGAGCGAAACAACTATTAAGGCGAGGGAAGTTGAGTATTGCGGAAACTGCGATCGCTTGTGGTTTTAACCATCAAAGTCATCTTCATCGCCACTTTAAACGGTTAACAGGTACAACACCAGGAAATTTTCTCAATTCTTAGCAAGTTCGTGCAAAAACAGCAAGAAGGTGCAAGACTTTTGTACAATTATTTGCGACTATTAAGGCATCTTGATGAGATGTTCTACGCTTCAGTAGCAATTAAAAAACGGTAATTAGGCATTTTCCAGCATCTACCAAAGCTGGTTAAATCAATCAACAGGTATTTAACTTATTTTTCCTAAAGTCCCGAAAAATTTACTATTGCAGCCTCATGTTAGTGCTTGGCAAATAGTTAGTTCGCTCTCAAATGATTCTACAGGAGGAAATCTGATGAATAAGAAAGAAACTAAGAAATTACAATCTGCACAAAATGACTCAGTTGAAACTTTATTGACTGAAATCAACGATCGAGAAAGTGCTCAATTGGTAGGTGGTGGATCGCCCTCAATTTGGGAGTGGATTCGCGACAATGCAAGAGATTGGGGTTGGGCGATCGATCCTTACGCCGGAAAGTATAATTAAGCGGCAATTTTTTGATTTGGGTTTTCGATCTGATACAATCTTATGCGATCGCTTCCTTACCCCATTGTTGGACGTAAATCATAGTTGAATTTAGGAGTTGAATGATGTTTAATAAACATTCAAACAAAAGCATTTCTCAATCATCTTCAAAAGATGTACCTGCTAATGAAATGATCGTGGAATTAACAGATAACGATCAAGAATCATTGTCTGGTGGAACTATTAGTCCTCTTGACGACAAACTTACTATTACTCCTCCAAAAATTACTGCGCTAGTACTGCTATTTGCTAATCCTTTTGCTTAAGGTCGATCGCATTTAGAGGAGATTAATCTATTGTGGCTAAGTCATCAAAAAACCAAACATTGCCATTAGATCGAAGCTTGTACCGAGAAATTTCTGAGGTTGAAGCTAGTCAGTACCAAGGAGGAGCAATCTCCCATGAATTAACTCATGTTGTTCAACAAAACGGTGTTGTTTCTTCCCAAACAAAAATAATTATCTTCGCTGCATAGAAAGTTGCTTTTGTTTGAATTAGTAATTTGTAGTATTCCAACTTTAATGTAGCGGAATAGGGAAAATTTTGTGGAGATTAAAGCCAATTCTAAATTGGCTTTAAGGTTTTTGTTTTAGGGAGAAGTGACCATGAAAAAAGAAAAAATCAAAACAGATATTTGGCAAGAATTAGATGATTCTCAAGCTGAACTCGTTAGTGGAGGTAGTTTATATAACTTACAGCGACTTCAGCAAGAGTTTGAGGCTGAGTTAGCAAGATCCTCAAAACCAAAAGAAATTGTTGTCGTAGGCCCAAAAATTGATTAGTTGAGGTTTAGGAGTCAAACCAATGATTAATTTGTTTTCCAAAAGAGTGGCATTGAAAGATAGTTTAGGCAGGATTTCGTCAGAAAAACTGATTGAAAATCTGGACGAAAAACGGGAGGAGTTGTTAGCAGGAGGTTCGATCGCCACACCTAGTTTCCTCGGTCAAGTGAATAAGGCTAAGACTGCTAAATCAAGCGGCGTACTTTTTTGGTTCTAGAAGCCAATGAAAGTCAGGAAGCGATCGCTATCCTTAAAGATTCAAAAATTCCTAATGTTTAAATAATCACAAATAAGGGGCGATCGCATCTACCAATCATTCAATAAAAACTTACAAAGGAGTAAAACAAATGATTCGCAAGCCTTCAACCAAACAAGCTCCTAAGATTGTTTTAGATAGCGATCGATTGCAAGCATTGGTGACAGATCTAGGTGAAACAAAGGAAGGGATAATTGTTGGTGGGAACTACAATCGCTATGCCAGTATTGAATTGAACTATTTGGTGATCGAAAATCAAGAAACAGGATCTTATGGCGCTATTCGAGCGACGTTCAGGTTCTAGATTGGCAAATTTTTTGAGTACAAAATCACAAAGGAGTTAAATAAATGTTTCGTAAATCCTCAACTAAAAAACCATCTCCGCCTGTTTTAAAGAGCGAACAGTTACAAAATTTAGTGGTGGAAGTAACCGAACAAAATCAAGCAAATATTTCTGGTGGCTCTCGCTTCCCTTCTGATGGGCCGGGTCGGGGTGGTACTTGCGACATATCCGGCTGGTGGATATAAAGGAAAATTGGGTTTTTAGTTTGAAATTGGGTCAACTCTTCGGCGATAGATTTCGGAGTAATTACGGATTCAAAAAATCCAAATGTTCTCCCGGAAGTTTGCTTAATTCTGCCGTAGTTCCTGTTAGTTTCAGTTGACCTTGTTCTAACAAAATAATCCAATTTGCTCGTTGAATTACTCTCGGACGGTGGCTAATAATAATTGTGGTTTTGCCTTGACGGTAAGCTAAAAGTCGGTCTAAAATTTCCGTTTCTGTTACTGGGTCGAGTGCGCCTGTTGATTCATCTAAAATTAGCACAGGTGGGTCGGTGACAATGCCACGAGCGATCGCTAATCGTTGTCTTTGTCCACCCGAAATATTAGCCCCAAACTCTCCCAAAACCGTTTTATATTTGTCAGGTAACTGACTAATAAATTCATCAGCACCGACAATTTGACAAGCCGCAACAATTTGTTCAAAACTTACTTGGGGATAGCTAAAACGGAAATTATCCACAATAGCCCGACTCCAAAAATGCGGTTCTTGTGGCACTAAAACTACTTGCCATCTGAGACATTCTAAAGAAAGGTCATCTTGGTTATAAGCACCAAAGCGAATGTTACCAGATTGTGAGGAATATAGCCCAGCAATTAACTTAGCCAGAGTGCTTTTACCACAACCAGATTTACCAATTAATGCCGTAACTTTTCCCCCTGGAATTGTGACTGAAAAATCTTTGAGCAAGTCTACTCTACCAACATGATGAAAGTTGAGGTTAGTACAATTAATTTCGACATTGTTAGCAATTTCTACCCATTCTTTTTGGCTATCTTCCGAGCTTTCTGGTGTGGCATCAATGATGTCATTTAAACGCTGAGTCGCTGTTTTCGCTCTGGCAAATTCATCCATAAAATTGATTTGGGTGTTAATAAAGTTGGTAAAATTGCGATTCACAGCGTTAAAAGCTAATAATTGACCAATAGTTAGTTCTTGGTTGATTACTAAAACACTACCAAACCAAAGAATAGCAATGCTACCAACCCCGGAAATTAAGCTAGAAAAAACATTGTTAATAATGGCAATTTTTAATAGCTTTAATGTAACATTAGCTAAACGACCTAAACGACCTTGCATTTCGTCCCAAGCTTGGGGTGCTGCGCTGGAAGCTTTCAGAGTTAATGCACCTTTGAAAGTTTCGACTAATACACCTTGATTTTCTGATTCTGTGACTAAAACATCACGGGTTTTTTGTTGCAGTGCGGGTAAAAATATGAAGGTTGAAAGAGTCATTAAACCAGCTAAAAGGATAGCTGCTGCTGTTAGTTTCCAACTGTAAATCAGCATTAAAATTAAAGATAATAAAGCAATGAATAATCCACTTGGTAAGCTGATAATTACTTGCGAAACTAACAAATTAACTTCCCGAATATCTCTCAGGCGGCTGACTATTTCTCCACTGCGATGAGATTCGTAATAAGTTAAAGGGAGTTGTAAAATTTGTTGGGCAAATTCTAAGGCTAAACCTAATTCTAATCTTTGGGCGAAGTGAGCAACTAAATAGGATTGAACTAACTGTAATAGATTGCTAAAAACGATCGCCACCATCACCCCAATAGCCACAACAGTTAATAACTGCAAATCTCCTCTAACTATTACCTCGTCGGTAATAATTTGGATTAAAATTGGTAGAGCGAGTGAAAGAATGCCAATTGCTAAGTTGATCAGCAATACTTCTGCGAGAAGTCCTTGATAGTTCCAAACTCGTTTTAAAAAACGGGAAAAACCGGAAATGCGATCGCTCTTTTGCTCATAAAAACGGTCTTCATCTATTACTAAAAGTAACATGACACCGTTTGTCCATCCTTCCATTAATGCTTGCTTGCTTAAATAGCGAATTCCCACTGCTGGATCGGCGACAACATATTTATTTCTTCGTTGTCCGTATAAAACAACCCAGTGATAACCTTTCCAGTGAATAATTGCAGGTAAGGGAACTTCATTTAGGCGATCGATCAACTCAGGAGATGCTTTAACTGAACGAGTGTCAAATCCTAAAGTTTCCGCACCTCTTCTTAATCCTAAAAGAGTTGTCCCTAACTGTCCTGTACCCACTGCTTCTCTAACGCGAGAAATTGCAAATTTCCGCCCATAATATTTAGCAATGGTAGCGAGACAAGCCGCACCACAATCTTCTTCACTATGCTGTAAAACGAGAGGATTCTTCATGTTAAATTGCTAAAATTTTCCCTTAGTAAATACTTTATAATTAGATCCATATAAATTGCAAAATATCAGGCAAAAAAAACCAAATTTATGACAGATACAACTAGTTTACCGACAATTTCTGAATCCCAATCTAAAAATCGTTATCAAGTGAACTCTGCTTTTCTGCAAACTGCTAAACCGGATGAATTTTTACCCCCTATTAGTAGATGGGCAGTTGTTGGCGGGTTATTGTTAGTTGGAACGATGGGAACGGCGATCGCTTATGCGGCGATCGCTCCCTACAATGTTACTGTGAAAGCTCCGGCTACTGTTCGTCCTACGGGAGAAATTCGCATTGTGGAAGCGGCGACTGCGGGAGTAGTTAAACAAATTTCAGTTAAGGAGAATCAGGTTGTTAAACAGGGAGAAGCGATCGCTTTTCTAGATTCCTCTCAACTGTTAACAAAAAAAAGTAAACTCGAAGGAAATCTGCAAAATTACCAACTTCAATTAAATCAAATTTCTGCTCAAATTAACGCTTTAGAAAATCAATTAAACGCTGAAAGACGAGCTATAGAAAGGACAATTGCTTCGGCTCAAGCTGATTTAAGTCGCAAGCAAAAAGAGTATCAAGAACAAAAAACTAGTATAATTACAGAAGTACAAGCCGCCGAAGCTAACTTAAAATTAGCTGAATCGGAATGGCAAAAAGCCCAGAAAGATTTACAAAAGGAACAAGCAAATTTACAAACAGTTATCGCTAATTTAAAAGCAGCAGAAGCCAGTTTAAAAGCAGCAATTTCTAAATTTAATCGCTATTCACCTTTACGAAATTCTGGGGCAATTTCCTTAGATTTACTGGAAGAAATCAAACTGGATGTTGACCAACAAAAACAAGCATTAGCTGGACAAAAGGCGGCTTTAGAAGTACAAAAGCAAGTAGTTGAAAGTCAAAGAAAAACTGTTACCAAACAACAACAAGCGATAGCTGTAGCTAAAGCTAAATTAACCGGAGTTAAAGCTACTCTTAATCCTACTAATGCAGCAGTTGTAATTGCTACTGAAAGAATCGCAGAAGAAAAAGCGAAAGGTGAGGTAACTTTGGCGAATTTAAAACAAGAACGAGAAGCTTTAGTGCAGCGTCGAGTGGAAATTCAAAATCAAATAAATCGCGATCGCCAAGAGTTGCAACAGTTAAAAGAAGATCTGAAAAAAACTATTGTGCGTTCTCCTGTCACCGGAACAATTTTTCAATTAAATTTACGAAATTCAGGACAAAATGTAGAAGTAGGTACAACAATTGCGCGAATTTCTCCTAGTTCTGGTAAACTAATTATTAAAGCTAAAGTAGCTCCTCAAGATATTGGTAAAATTGCTTTAGGTCAAAAATCTTTAATGCGAGTTTCTGCTTATCCTTATCCTGATTATGGAGTTTTGTCAGGAAAGGTGAGTGCGATCGCTCCTGATGCAATAATTCCGCAAAATAATACTATTACTCAAACTCCCTCATATTATGAAGTAAGTATTCAACCAGAAAAAAGTTATTTGTTTAAAGGCGATCGAACTGGGGAATCAGGTTGTTGTCAGTATCCGATTCAACCAGGAATGGAAGTTACAACAAATATTATTACTCATCAAGAAACAATTCTTTCATTTCTCCTAAGAAAAGCTCGGTTGCTCACAGATATATAATAAAGGTAGTTGAGCGATCGAGTTTTATTTTTGACTGTATGCGAGTTCTATTAGTCGAAGATGAGCCAGATTTGGGTGCAGCAATTAAGCGAATTTTGCACCAAGAAAAGTATGTAGTTGATTGGGTGCAAAATGGCAAAGAAGCGTGGAATTATTTATCAGATGAACAAACACAATATACTTTGGCGATCTTTGATTGGTTGTTACCAGGAATTTCAGGATTAGAGTTGTGCAAAAAAGTGCGATCGCAACGCAATCCTTTACCAATTTTAATGCTAACAGCAAAAGATCATGAAGAAGATAAAGTCGCTGGATTAGATGCTGGCGCAGATGATTATTTAGTAAAACCTTTCGGAATGGCGGAACTTTTGGCTCGACTAAGAGCTTTGCAAAGGCGATCGCCTCAACTTCAACCAGAAAAACTAACAGTTGGAAATCTAACTTTAGAATACAGCACTCGCACAGTTTGTTTCCAAAATACCAAAGGTGAAAAGCAGGTGATTTCTCTAACTACTAAAGAATTTCAACTTTTGGAATACTTTATGAAACATCCTAAGTTTGTACTGAGTACCGATCAAATTCGCACTCAATTATGGGAATTAAGTGCAGAACCTATTAGTAATGTTGTGGCGGCGCAAGTACGTTTATTGCGGCGTAAATTAGCTGCTAATAGTTGTCCTGATTTGATTGAAACTTTGCATGGTATGGGATATCGTTTTAACCCTAATTAAGGCAATTTGTTAGTTACAAATGTTGTTGGTTCGATCCCCCCTAACCCCCCTTAACAAGGGGGGAACCGGATTCAAAGTCCCCCTTATTAAGGGGGATTTAGGGGGATCTAAGCAGAAGCTTCTCAATGCAAAGTCCCCCTTATTAAGGGGGATTTAGGGGGATCTAAAACTAGGAACAAAAGTTAATTATGAATCAAAATAAACTATTTAACAGAACTCGCACTCGCTTAGCTTTATCTTATGCTGGAGTGATGGGAATAATTTTAAGTTTGTCGGGATTTGGTGTGTATGAGGCGATCGCTCATGCTCATCATGTTGCGATTAACCGCGAGTTAGAATCTGTAGCTGGAACACTCCATGACAGCATTGAATTAAAGTTAAATAAACCGGGAGTTTTAGAACCAATTATTGAGGAACTTTTACCCAATCTTTGTTTAGCAGGATCTAGCTGTATGGCAAAGAAAGTCAATTTTTCTCGTCACATTCTCACCGCCATTAATCAAGGGAATTATTATATTCGTTTCTTTGATAATTCAGGTAAATTAATTGCTGTAGCTGGTAATCATCCAGAGGGTTTACCACTAATATTGAATAAGGAAAAATGGCAAACTCTTCAAGATAGTAAAGGCAACTTTTATCATCAAATTTCTATATCTTTGCATACTCGCGATCGTCGGGATTGGGGTTACTTTCAAGTCGGGCGCAGTCTCAAAGATTTTAATGATTATCTGAATAATGTGAAATGGATCATGAAGTTGGGATTACCAACTACATTAATTTTAGTAGCTATTTCTAGTTGGTGGTTAGCTGGTTTAGCAATGCAACCAATTTACCGATCGTACAAGCAAATCCAACAATTTACAGCCGATGCTGCTCATGAGTTGCGAACACCATTAGCAGCGACACAAGCAACAATAGAATCAGCCCATCCCATATCTAATTTTGACTCTAAAGAAGTACAAGAAATATTTGAAACGATCGCTCGGCAAAACCGACGTTTAATTCAATTAGTAGCTGATTTATTACTGTTAGCTCGCTTGGAACAACCAGCTACAAAAACCCGATTTAAAGTTTGTTATTTAGATGATATTATTAACGATTTAGTCGAAGAATTTACTGCTTTAGCAATCTCGAAATCCGTCAATTTAACCTCAGAAATTCGAGTAAATAATCCCCTTAATATTATGGGTAACGAAGAACAACTTTATCGCTTATTTTCTAATTTAATTATTAATGCGATTCAATATACTCCTGCTGAAGGTCGAGTAAAAGTTATATTAGATAGTATTGACAATCAAGCATTAATTCAAATTCAAGACACAGGTATTGGTATTCCTCCTGCTGAACAAAAGCGAATTTTCGATCGCTTCTACCGGGTAAATAGCGATCGCTCTCGTCACACAGGCGGATCGGGATTAGGATTAGCGATCGCCAAAGCAATCACTCAATCTCACAAAGGTACTATCCAACTACAAAGTGAAGCAAACAAAGGGAGTACTTTTACTATTAAATTACCCTTAGAAAATACAGCGCAAGAGAGCGATCGTACTAACTACCCCTTTTCCCTGAAATGGTTCTCTTAAAAATATTAAAACCCAATAATCTTATCTTCTTCTTTCTTCGTTTTCTTCGTGTCTTCGTGGTTTAAAAAAAAGATTTTTTGAACCACGAAGACACGAAGAAAACGAAGGAAGAAGAAGCTCAAGAGATGAGTTAACTTGGATTTGATATTAACTCCCATTTGGGGCTGGTTAAAGTATTGCGTAAACGCCAGGTTTTTCCAGGCAAAAACATTTCTAAAATTCCACTTTTTAAACTTTGGCGCAAATAAGGACTTTCTAAAACTGACCAATTTTTTAATATTCGTTCTTGATCATTAATCATGGCGCGACTGATAGCTTCATTTGGTTGATAGGTCATTTCTAAACGATTTCCAGCTAAACTAGTGTAGGTTAATTTGCCGACACTTTCCCATTGTCGATCGCCAATTTCACTTCGATCTAACGCCGCAGTTAAACGCTGAAAATCTGGATAATCGCTAACTCTAGCTATATCGGTAATCCAAGCAGTGCGATCGCCTTTCGCCACCAAAGCTTGATAGTCTTTATAACGTTCCGAAATCGGGGAAAGTAAACTTATTTCTCCCCAAGGACGAACACACAACCAAACTTCGTGAATCCGCCAAATATACCAAGATTTATATTGTTTTGCTTGCCCAAAACTTGCAGGTAAAACTAAATGCGATCGATTGGGAACTCCCGCTTTTTTGTCCTGTTCATTCAACCGCAATTGATAAATTACAGTCCCATCTTTTTGCAAATATCGATCGCCCGGACTTCGCCCAGTTCCCATTAAATTATGATAAGTTCCCCCTAAACTAATTACAGCATTATTCTCTCTTTTAGGGTCACGCACTACTAATTTATAAGTAGCATATTGAGCATTAATAGTTCCTTTAGTTTGATAGGATTTTCCGGGAATTAATAAAGTAGACAAACTGTAGTCATTCGTAATATAAAAAGTTTCCCAAAATTGGTTATCTTCGTGATAGCTGTAATATGCTGGATGACTGGCTAAAAGTTGAAAAGGTAAAGGAATTTCTTTTCTAGCTAAAGCTTTAAATTCTGCGGGCGGACGGTAACTACTTAAACCAGCAAGTAACGCTAATGGGGTAACATTTTTTCGCATTCTTTCAGCAACTTTAACATCATCTCCCCACCACATCCAAGCCACAGCTGATAAGGAAGTTTCATCCCAAGTTCCGCGATCGAAACCTCGACTTTCCGCACCTCCCGCAGTTCCCCAACTTAAGCGAACTGCCATATTAGCAGCATACCAATCTAAAGCAGCTTTTGCTAATTCTTTTAATTCGGGAGTTTTGGCAAAGTCGTAAAGATTTAATAAACCTCCAATGCTATATCCATAATAAGTAGAAGAGTGAAATTCCCCTTGTCCAATAGTTAGAAATTTATTAATTTCTGCACGCAACCAAGCTTCAATAGATGCAGGAGTCGCCGGATCGCTATTTGACCATCCACTACCATCTATTAATGCTAAACCAGAAAGACGTTGCATCATCATGTGGTTTTCTGTACCAGTTTCTAGCCATTCTTTAACACGGTTTGATTCCACCATACTACGATAATATTCTTTTACATTGTCTGGCATTTTATCGCGAAAATAAAAGAAAATTGGCAGATCATAAATACTGCGAAAATGGTAAATATCTGATCGATCTTTGTCTATGTTTAATAGGATGTTCCAACTGTGTTGGCGATCGTACTTTTCTCCCAAACTTAAACGAGCTAAAATAACAGGTAACAAGTATTTATGAGGATCGCCAATATTTTCTCTCCGCCACCAAACATCCAACTCATCTAAATTTTGGGCGGCTATTTTTTGGCGAATAGCAAGACTACGTTCAGCAAAAGCAGTCTCTTCATTTCTTGCCGAACTCTCCTGAACTGCTACTAAATAATTATCTTGTTTAACAGGTAGTTTACTGTTTGCTGGAATACCAACAGCACAAGCAAAACTGATTAAACTAACTAAAACAACAGTTACAATAAATTTAATTTTCATTAACCAACTTTTTCGCTACACTACCATATTAGTGATTAGTCATAGGTCATTTGGCAAAAGTAAATAGTTATTTACCAATCACCAACTACCCATTACCAACTACCAACAAAATATATGATTGACCTTTACACCTTCACCACTCCTAACGGTCGCAAAGCTTCTATTATGTTAGAGGAAGTCGGTCTTCCTTACAATGTGCATAAAATTGATATCACCAAAGGAGAACAATTTACGCCGGAATTTATGGCAATTAATCCTAATAGTAAAATTCCGGCAATTGTCGATCGAGAAAGCAATATAACTGTTTTTGAATCAGGGGCTATTCTAATTTACTTGGCAGAAAAAACTGGGAAATTGTTACCAACTGACACTAAAAATCGCTTTCAGGTGTTGGAATGGTTAATGTTTCAAATGGGCAGCGTTGGGCCAATGTTTGGGCAATTAAACCATTTTAAAAACTTTGCGCCGTCAAAAATTGATTATGCGATCGCACGTTACGAAAAAGAAACCTTACGCCTCTACAGTGTCTTAGATACCCAATTAGCAAACCAGGAATTTATCTGCGGTAATTACTCTATTGCTGACATTGCTACTTATCCTTGGGTAGCAATTTATGAATTTCAAGGATTAACTTTAGATAATCACCCAAATCTTAAACGCTGGGTAGAAACAATGCAGCAACGTCCAGCAGTACAAGAAGGAATGAAAGTACCCAGTTAGAATATAGATATCCGACTTCTGAAGAAGTCGGATATCTGTCAAGAAGTCGGGAATCTATCCTGAAAATTAATACTCTTCAGAAAAGTACTTTTCCACACAACGCACAAAGATTTCTACACCCATTCCTAACACAGTTTCATCAAAATCAAACCGGGGATGATGATGGGGAAAAGCTAAATTTAAACTGGGATTAGCTGAACCTAAAAAGAAATAACAACCAGGAACTTCTTGCAGAAAATAAGACATATCTTCCGCTGCCATTGTTTGACAATCTGGCACTATTCCTGCGGGAGTTTCTACCACATTTACTGCTACCGATCTGACTAATTCTGCAATTTCTGCATTATTAATTGTTGCTGGATATTGTCGGCGGTAATCTAGTTCGTATTTTGCACCGTAACTTTTACAAACTCCGGCAATAATTTGGTCAATTTTTTCGGGAATTATTTCACCGACAGCAGGGTTAAAATATCGCACTGTTCCGGCTATTTCCGCTTTATCTGCAATTACATTAAATGCACTACCTGCATGGAATTTTCCCACTGTTACCACTGCCGAATCGATCGGGTTAATATTGCGGGATACAATAGTTTGTAAGTTGTTAACTATTTGGGCAGCAACTAATATTGAATCTACAGTTTGATGAGGCATCGCCCCATGTCCACCTTTACCAAAAATTGTGCAATTAAATGCTTCCGTAGCTGCCATTAATGCACCAGTACGCACACCTACTGTTCCCATTGGTAAGACATTCCACAAATGTAAACCAATGATGGCATTAACATCGGGATTTTTTAATACTCCCGCTTCAATCATCGGTTGTGCGCCACCTGGCCCTTCTTCTGCGGGTTGGAAAATAATTTTTACTGTTCCGGCAAAATTTTGCCGATGTTGGTAAAGATAATAAGCTGTTCCTAATGCAATAGCGGTGTGTCCATCATGACCGCAAGCGTGCATAATTCCTTCATGTTGCGATCGATAACTCACCTCATTTTCTTCTTTAATTGGCAAAGCATCCATATCCGCCCGAATCGCTAAAACTTTCCCTTTTCTAGCTATTTCCGAACTAACTTTTTCCCCTTTAATAATTGCAACAATACCTGTTTGTGCAATCCCAGTTTGATGCTCAATTCCCCATTCGGTTAACTTTTTAGCGATAAATTCTGTAGTCAATTTTTCTTTAAAACCAAGTTCAGGACGTTCATGAATTGTTCTGCGCCATACCACAAGCTGCGGCTGTAATTGTCGAATCTCTAATCGAATTCGAGATAAATCTACGTTAGGAGAATTGGGTAATGTGGATATCATTTCTAAGACTTTAATAGGAGAAATTTGGATTGGGATATAGATTTTTAGTTCCGATTTTTTGCTGCTTAGTTAAAGCCAGCTTTTGTTCACACCACTAACTTCGTTGTACCATTGGAACTTCTTCATATAGCTTAACACAATTAGTCGTTGTCATTACAAGTGCAATTTGTTTAACAATCGGTAGAGACGTTGTATACAACGTCTCTACAATTTACTTTATGGTAGCCAGGGATATTGCCGAAAATCGGGTTTACGTTTTTCCAAAAATGCCTGTTTTCCTTCTGCTCCTTCCTGGGTCATATAATAAAGTAGCGTGGCATTTCCTGCTAGTTCTTGTAACCCTGCTTGTCCGTCACAATCAGCATTGAAAGCAGCTTTTAAACAGCGAATTGCGATCGGACTTTTTTCCAGTATCTCCTGAGCCCATTTAATTCCTTCCGTCTCCAACTCTGCCACCGGAACAACACAATTAACCAGACCCATTTCTAAAGCTTGATTCGCATCATATTGCCGACATAAAAACCAAATTTCTCTCGCTTTTTTCTGTCCCACAATTCTCGCCAAATAACTAGCACCAAAACCGCCATCAAAACTCCCAACTTTGGGCCCAGTTTGACCGAAAATTGCGTTATCTGCCGCAATTGTTAAATCGCAAATAATGTGTAAAACATGACCTCCGCCGATCGCATATCCCGCCACCAAAGCAATCACAACCTTGGGCATCGATCGAATTAAACGTTGCAAATCTAACACATTCAATCGCGGCACACCATCATCATCAACATAACCCGCATTTCCGCGCACACTTTGATCGCCCCCTGCACAAAACGCATATTTCCCATCAGTATGCGGCCCCGCACCAGTAAAAAGTACTACCCCAATATTTCTGTCCTCACGGGCATCGCAAAAAGCATCGTAAAGTTCAAAAACAGTTTTTGGACGGAAGGCATTACGTTTATGAGGACGATTAATAGTAATTTTGGCTATGCCGTCCATTTTGTGATAAAGAATGTCTTCGTAAGTTTTAACAGTTTGCCATTCAACTTGCATAAATGATGATCTAAATATCGACTTACAGTATTATCTGTCCTGAAACGCCGATTCTGACAGCGATCGCCCTAACACCGCACAGCAAATGGAAAATTTTCTTCCTCAGCCTTGTACTGCATACTCTGTCTATTTTGTCAATCCGTGAGACACTAAAAACTTATATCTAACTGAATCGAGGATATACGGAAACAAAACCTCAGTGAAGCTGCAATTTCTCACGATGTCAATTCAATGGGAAATTTTGAAAATAGAAACACCATCAAATTGTTATTAGAACTTGTCCCCAGGAGTAGTGCAATGTTAATATCTCACCAAGTTTCCCAATCAGGTGTCGATCGAACAAATACTTATCAGGTGTTGCACAAACAGGGATGTTCATTACTAAGTGCCGGAAATTTTCAGGAAGCACTAATATATTTTGACCAAGCAATTGCCATCATGCCCAACCAAGCTGACTCTTGGTATCGTCGGGGAGAAGTGCTGGCAAATCTTACTGATTATCAAGCTGCATTGTTCAATTTTGACCAAGTTTTATTATTAGATTCGCAACATCAACAAGCTTGGGCATTTCGGGCAGCAGTTTTGATTTTTCTATCAAGATACATGGAAGCATTAGAAAGTTGCGATCGGGCTTTACTCCTAGATCCAAAAGATTCCGAAACTTGGGTAATGCGGGGAGTTGCTTTACAGCGACTCAATCTGTATAAACAAGCATATAACAGTTTCGATCGCGCACTAGGCATCGAAAGAAAACCACTCTTAGAACAAGTAATTAAGCCAGCTTTAACTTTAATAAAGCAACTCGGAAGACGATTGTCAATTCAGCTAGCTAAATAACTTGAAGTCTACTTAAAAAGAATCGAATTAAGCGGAGAGAGAAAAGACAAACTTTGTCTTTTCTCTCTTTTTATAGATATCAATTAATCGGTGATTTCTTCTAAAATATATCTAAGTCATTTGCCCTAACTTTATGAAAACAAAATTTCCTTTCCTAACCAGCAAAAAGCCTAAAATTTTCAGTATTTGCTTGCTGTCTTTAACCTTACTCAGTTGCACTAAACCCAGCGCAACCGAAACAGTTTTAGCTAAACGTTCATCTCTCGATCGAAAACCAACAGAAGTAACTAAAACCTCATCGCCATCCCCCAACTCCAAAGATCTACCAGAACCAAAAGAAAACCCAAACTCTGACAACAAATCATCTCTTTGGGCAAATGATTTTACCAGTAATAAATGGCAAGAAGAATGGGGCGTAAAAAAATCTGGTTCTTGGGGATTAAAAAATATTGAAGTCATGGAAAATCCCCGCAGTAAATTTACTAAATACCTGAGAGTACGCTACCCAGAAAAATCTGCAAGCCCCACAGTCAACAGGAAAGAAGAAGCACCTTTAGGCGGTGCTCAATTTTTCGCCAACTTAAATATGCAACCACGCGACGCTTTACGCTTAAGTTACTATGTAAGATTTTCTGACAACTTTGACTTTGTAAAAGGTGGAAAATTACCCGGATTATTTGGGGGAAATAATAACACCGGAGGCAAAATTCCTGACGGTACGGATGGCTTTTCTACCCGCTATATGTGGAGACGCAACGGTGATGGCGAAGTTTATGCTTATCTCCCTACCAGTAAAAAACATGGTACTTCATTAGGCAGAGGTAACTGGCAATTCCAACCAGGAAAATGGCACTTTATCGAACAAGAATTAACCCTCAATCAACCCGGAAAAAATGATGGCAGAATTCGGGTTTGGTTCGATGGTGAACAAGTACTAGATGAAAAAGAATTAGCTTTTCGTACTACTAAGGATTTAAAAATTGAAGGCATTCTTTTTTCTACCTTTTTTGGTGGTGGAGATTCTTCTTGGGCAAGTTCTAAAGATGTGTATGCAGACTTTGCAAATTTCTCTGTAACTTCTGTAAATCAATAAAAGCAAAATTAGTAGGTGCGTCAGAAGTTTAACCCTTAATACTTTCAATCAAATCTATGTCTGACGCAATACTTCTCGGTTAAGCATTTTTTGCCTTTGTAGGGGCGAAGCATTCGGACAGAAAATCTAGGGTTTGAGTCATAAATTGTCGCCCGAATGCTTCGCCCCTACTCTTAACCGAGCAGTATTGATGTCTGACGCACCCTACAACTATAAGTTAATAACTAAAAAAAGACCCCCTTTTCAGGGGGAAAATTCAAACTTAGCTGTAAATCTGGAAAAAATCTAAGACAAAATGACCGAATTTGGCCCTAACAAACGGATGGGTTTATTTGAGAAGACACCGCTAATAATATTACCATCAAGAATGTTGAAATCATCAATGTTGGTGCGTTCTGCAATTCCCCAACGAGCGCGAATTTCTAAAGTTGGATCGTTGGCAATATCGTTGTTATAAACTTCGTTATGGGTAGAAGCAGTCACGCCATCATCATCTAGGTAAATCTCATGATACTTGTTGTTTTCTGTTCGCCCGTTGTTGCGTAATGTGTTATTACTAATCAGGTTGTAAGAAGACGATCGCACCTGAATTCCATGTCTACCATTGTCAGAAACAACATTACCAAAAATTTCATTATTCTGACCTAAGTAAGTGTAAATTCCACTCCGCTGATTGAAGCTAGAAATATTGTTCCGAATCAGGTTGAAATCGGAAGTACGAGATATATTAACGGCACCAGGTTGCACCGTAATCCCATTCCCGCCATTATTAGTAGTGATGTTATTCACAAAATCATTGTAGCGGGATTCAGTCACAATATTCATCCCATGTCGGACATTAGAATCGGAAATATTGTCAGCCACTAAAGAGTACAACAAGTTGTCAATTGTAATCCCATCCTTGCCATTATTGTCAGCTAGGGAATCGGTAATTGTTAAGGCAATAGTCGGTACTGGTGCGTAGGAATTTTCGTGAGGATCGAAACCATAAGCACCGAAGTTTGTTACCCGCAAATCTTCAAAACTACTATCTCCGTAAGTACCGTAATTGCCGTAACTGTTAGATGCAGATGTTTGATTTTCCTTGTTACCATCTAGCCGCAAATGGCGAACATTTTGATTGTAAAAACGAGGAATTAAAATGTTTTCTGCTTCCGAATGTAAGGCAGATCGCAACATTCCCGCATTTTCAAATACTACATTATTCGCCTGTCTCAAATGCGTTAACCAACCGACACCAGAAAGGTTTACATTGTCATAAACAATCCGAATGTTATCAGCAATATCGTAAGTTCCACCTAACAACACTACACTACCACCGCCACTTTGTCCGACTTGCCTAATCACGTCATTAATTAAGTTTTGATCGCCCTTACCAGTAGCCACAAAATCTGCACTAGCTTTATCTTCTGCTGAGCTATTTGCCGCTGCAATTGTGAAAGTTTCGTCAGCATTATGTGGTTGGAATAACAGACTGTATTTATCATCGTTATCCCAGAAAGAATTACCAATCATTTCACCAGGAGTCACATTCACAAAGTAATTACCTACATCTAAATCTGTGGTAATTGAACCTTCTGTAGCATTATTACCAGTAGTACCTTTGTTAGTGGAACTAGTGATTAAGCTGCCATTACTATCGAGCAATTCTATTTTAGTTCCGCCAGCTAATCCATTGAGAAAAATGCTAAAGCGATCGGCTTCAGTTACATTAAAACTGTAGAAGTCGCTCAGATCTAAATCCCCTACATAATCCTCAACTTTAAAGTAATCCGTTATGCTACCTAAACTCCTAGCTGTTTCCTGATTATTCCCAGCTTGGTCGTTATTTTTGAAATCAACAAATTCGTATTTGGGAGCTTCGTTAATATCCTTCATTGGATCGCCAACTGCTGCATCCCAAACAGTTCTACCTGTGGTAAGAGTACTAGCATTGCCATCAATTACGATCTGAGAATTTTGTCCCACAATGCTATAGTCTTTGCCCGGTCCCTCAATGATATTGTCTTTATAAGTGTTGAAATCATCATTAGGACTTCTTTCCCTAATTCCATATTTGGCGCGATTAGTTTTGTTGTTGAGGATATTATTTTCCTCAATCAAATTGTTAGTGGAATATAGCCATTCACCGCCAACTTCTCTGCTGTAATCATCTACATAAATTTCAATGTAGCGATTGTTTTCCTGTTGAGAATTATTCAGCAATTGATTATTACGAACTGTGTTAAATGAAGCCGATCGCAACTGAATTCCATGTTGTCCATTCTCTTGAACCAGATTATTTTCTACCAGCGTGTTGTTGGCTAACTCAACGTAAATTCCATGACGATTATTAAACTTACTAACATTGCCAACTAAAATGTTATTGTCGGAAGTTCTAGTCTTATCTGAACCTGACTGCACGACAATTCCATGAGCCTGATTATTTGCCACTACATTATTACGAATAATGTTGTTTTCTGAATCAGTAACTATGTTAATTCCATGTCTACCATTGGCATCACTAATGTTATCTTCAATCACTGAATCTACAACGTTGTCCAGCGTAATTCCATCTACACCATTGCGATCGGCTAAGTTATCTTTAACTAACAATCCGACAGTAGGTGTTTCCGCCCAACTATTTTCGTGGGGATCGAGTCCATAATATTTAAAATCATGAACTCGCAAATCTTCAAAACTACCACCTTCATAAGTTCCAAAATTACCATAGGCATTTTTAGAATTGGTTTGATTTGCTTTATTTCCATCCAAACGGAAATGTTTAAAATTCTGATCGATGAAAGAAGACTTAATCACATTGTCTGAACTCTTGGCGAACATCGATCGCAACATTCCCGCATAACTAAATACGACATCATCCGCCTGTCTCAAATGTGTATTCCAACCTACGCCACGCAAATTAACCTTGTCATAGGTGATCATAATATTATTAGAAATGTCGTAGGTTCCGTCTAATAATAGTACCGTACCACCGCCTTTTTCTCCTAGCTCTTGAATCGCTTGATTAATTACCTCTTGATCGTCAGTACCATCAGCAAAGAGATCCGCACTACCTTTATTTTCTGTATTAGCAGCAGCAATTACAATAGTGTCAGGTGCGCTGTGTGACTGGAACATCAAGCTATATTTATCACCTTGATCGTAAAGCAGATTACCCGTAATTTCGTCTGGTGTAACGTTAACAAAATAAGTTCCCGCTGCTAAAGTTCTAGTAATCGAACCTCCTGTACCTTCGCTGTTATTTGCACTCCAACTAGTACCCGTGTTCGTTGAAGTTTCGATTAGATTTCCTGCATTATCTAACAGTTCTATTTTGGTTCCAGCAGCTAAACCATTGAGAAATACACTAACTGTGTCTTCTCGATCTAAAGTCAATTTGTAAAAATCATTTGGATCTTCGGCATTAACAGCATCCGTGAAACTTTGATAATCAGTTAAAACCTCTATGTTACGAGCTTCTGCTAAAGTATTACCAGCACCATCAGGAATTGTATCTACTGTTTGTACCCTGGCTAAAGCTTCATTAAATTGAGCCGTCGTTGGATCGTCATTAGTAGAATTAAGGGAATTTTGAGTTGTACCCAATGCGTCATCAAAAGTATTAGCCGCAGTGGTTTGATTTTGTTGTTCCTGATTAAGTTCAGGATTTACTTGGGGATCTAACATTAAAAACCTCTGAGAGTCCTAAATTAGTGATTGTTTCGCTATTTTGAAGATAGAAAAGCCGTATTTCTTTGATTGGCTAATTCGATCGGTACTAAGTACCAGCTTTGCGTTCAATAAAATTTGCAGATTAGTCGCTGCATCCTTTATTTGTAGTGCCAAAAGAATTAATTAGTGATGATTTTTATCTAGAGGCACTGAAGAGCAAAAACCTAATACTGCTTTCAGAAATTCTCTAACTCAACTGCATGATTTAGCGTCAAAAACCAAATCTCAAATCTTTGTACTCTGACTTAGTGACCCTGCCAATTAACTATTTATGTATTTCTACTATACGTATTTTGAACGAGAAATTCAAATTCGCAAATTTGGCTTTTTATAGAATAACCATCAACTCAGTTCTATTCACTTCACAATAAGTTTAAATAAGCCTTTTTTTAATAAAATATCTTTAAAGTTTAGGGAAAGATTTGGTAAAGAATTAGCCATAATGTCTAGAGTTATAAATTATTTTTATCCTTTATTTGATTTTTGGGAAAAAGCATTTTAATTATTAATCTAATTGAATTCAAACTCTCTCAAAAAATACAAAACACAAATTAGGATACAGGAGAAAATTTCCCGATCCTAATTTTTTTATTTCAGCTATTTATAGGGTGCGTTAGTGATACCATAACGCACTATTTTTGCTAGCAAATGTAATTTTTGCAGCTTTCCTTAATCAAGCAGTCACCTCCGAATAAACTCGATATTGTTTAGTTAGACCCTGAATAATATTGCCAATTAAAGTATTGCCAGAGTTAGAAATACTCTTTTCTCCAATACCCCATTTTGCTTGGTCAATTGGGTCGTTGACAATTAAATTTCCTTCCACAATGTTTTCTGTAGAGAAGGTAGTAGTGTCATCATCAATATAAATTTCTGAGTAACCACCCTTAACTGCTTGTGAATTATTTAGCAGTTGATTACCATTGACAGTGTTGTAGGAAGAAGATCGGAGACGAATTCCATAGGTGGAATTGTATTCCACAATATTGTTTCTGTATTCGTTATTTTTACCCAAATATGAGTAAATTCCACTGGTTTTGTTGTATCGAGAAATATTGCCTTCAAACAAATTGTAATCAGAAGTTCTCGATAAATCTATTGCTCCTGGTTGAACTGTAATTCCATTACCACTACCACCAGTACCATTGTTAGTAGTAACGTTGTTAAAGAAGTTGGTATATTGAGTAGCAGTTACTACATTAATACCATGACGTTTGTTAGAATCAGAAATATTGTCAGCAACCAAAGAATACTCTAAATTATCGATCGTAATTCCATCTTGACCATTATGATCCGCCAGAGAATCTTTGATAGTTAATGCCACTGTAGGAACAGGAGCATAAGAATTTTCATGAGGATCAAAACCGTAGTAAGCAAAGTTAGTTACTCGCAAGTCTTCAAAAGTGCTATTACCGTAGGTACCATAATTACCATAAGCGTTCCGAGTAGTGGTTTGATTTTTCTTGTTACCGTCTAATTTCAAGTGGCGAATATTTTGATTGTAGAAGCGAGGAACTGCTATATTTTCCTCTGCGGAGTGTAGTGCAGAACGCAACATTCCGGCATCTTCAAATTCAACATTATTTGCCTGTTTGAGAATACTATTCCAACCTACACCAGAAAGAGTAACGTTATCGTAGGTAAGCAAAACATTATCAGAAATACTGAAAGTTCCTGGCAGAAGTAAGACTGTACCACCACCATTCATTCCCACTTGTGCGATCGCCTGATTAATCACATTTTGGTCATTACTTCCACTAGCAATGAAATCAGCACCACCTTGATTTACAGTATCTTTCGCTGCGACTGCAACTGTCTTCAATCCATCATGAGGTTGAAAAATGACACTGTATTTTTCATCATTATCGTAAATCTGATTACCCGTCATTTCCCCTGGCTTCACGTTGACAAAATAAGTACCCGCAGCCAAAGTTTCGCTAATTAAACCTTCAGTTTTACCGCTATCAGTTTCCGTCCAAGTAGTACCTTTATTTGTGGAACTCTTCAAAACTGAACCATCACTATTGAGCAGATCGATCGTAGTTCCCGCAGCTAAACCATTGACAAATAAGCTAACAGTTTCTTCCTTGTCAATACTAAATTTATAGAAATCATTAGCATCAAATTCCCCAACATAATCAGTGAATTTCTTGTACTCCGTTAAACTGCCAACATCACGAGAAGCTTCCTTAGTATTACCTGCACCATCGTTAGCTTTGTAATCAATTTTGACATACTCAGGAGCTTGTGTAATTCCCGCTAAAGGATCGCCTTCTTCTGAATTCCAAAAAGTTCGACCTGCTTGATTAACACTGTAAATTTCCTTGGAGTTTGGCCCTTGGATTCGGCTGGTTTTATATGTTCCTTGAATGGTATTATCTTTGTAAGTGTTGAAGTCGTTCTTTGGATCTTTTTCTTCTATTCCGTACTTCGCAACTACTGATTGATTGTTGAGAATAATATTGTTTTCCGCAACATTGTTAGTTGAGTAAGTAGTTTCATTCGTGCTGGTATTCAAGTAATGATTAACCAGTAACTCGCTGTAACCTTGATGTTTAGATTGCGAGTTATTTAGTAACTGGTTGTCAGTAATAGTGCTATCTGATGCACCTTTTAAATGAATCCCACTTTGACCATTTTCTTCGACAAAGTTGTTTTTAACTTTGGTTCCTTCGGCTAGTTCTAAATAAATCCCATCTCTGGCGTTAAATTTAGCGATGTTGTTCTCTAACAGGTTGTTGTCAGAAGTTCTAGCTTTATCGCTTCCTGACTGCACAACAATTCCCCGATAACCGTTACTAGTAACAACATTATTTCTAATAACATTATTGTCCGAGTTGGTAACTACATTTATCCCATGTCGGTTGTTGGAATCACTAATGTTATCTTCAACTACTGAATCCACAATGTTATCTAATGTGATCCCGTCTTGACCATTGCGATCGGCTAAATTATCTTTAACTGTTAATCTCAACGTTGGGACTTTAGCATCACTATTTTCATGAGGATCTAAACCGTAGTATTTGAAACTATGAACTCGCAGATCTTCAAAGCTACTATCTTGATAAAAACCAAAGTTGCCATAAGCATTTTTGCTGCTAGTTTGATTTGCTTTATTACCATCCCAACTCATGTGTCGAAAATGCTGGTTAATATAAACAGGTTTAGCAATATTTCCCGCAGATGAATTAGCAGCAGAACGCACCATTCCCGCATTAGTAAATACGACATTATTCCCTTGTTTGAGAACGGTACCCCAACCAACTCCTGTTAAAGTAACATTATCGTAGATTGTTAAAATGTTATCGGTAATATTGAAAGTACCATCTAACAAAAGTACAGTTCCGCCTCCAGCTTGTCCGACTTGTGCGATCGCCTGATTAATCTCCTCTTGATCCCCAGTCCCATCAGTTAAAAAATCAGCACCATCTTTATTTTCCGAACTAGAAGATGCCACAACTACTGTATTTGCTTCATCATGTGGTTGGAAAATTAAGCTATACTTTTCTCCTTGGTCATAGAGTGGATTACCAGTAATTTCATCAACATGAGAAACTCTAACTTGGTAATCACCCACAGCTAAAGTTTCGGTAATTAATCCCCCTGTTGTTCCCCCATTGTTAGCCGTCCCAAAATTAACCGAACTATCAATCAGCGTTCCATTATTATCAAACAGTTCTATTTTCGTCCCTGCTGACAAACCACTGAGAAACATACTGACAGTTTGTTGTTGTCCCACACTGAATTTATATAAATCCGTTGGCTCGGATGTACTCACAAACTCAGTCTGCTTATTGTAAGCACTCAATGAACCTAGTTCAAACTCCATGATTCACCTATCACTTAATTTGCCGATTTATTACCAAAAATTCTGTAGTTTCTGCACGGATTCACCAAAGATTTAATCAATCACGAACTAAATCCATTGTTTGGCTATTCAAAGCAAACAACGGTTACATTACGTGATTCAACTTTAGGAAAAAAACAGACAAGAAACTTGCTTTATAACTCAAGCTAAAGGCAGAGAAGCATAATTTATTTTCTCTCCTTTCTCTTTAGTTCAAGCTCAATGAAACAGGTTTTGTGATTCTAAAATTTGGTTTTGGGTGAAAGCTGCAAACTGTCGATCTAAACCTCTGGAATCTGCAAATTAACCATTGACAAATCAGACTTTTACAGTTAGCAGTCTCACCCATAAAATATCAGCAAACTAAGCAGCTATTTGAGAAAGAACAGGCTTCTCGATCGCAGCAGCTGAATGAACTTCCCAACGAGACAAGTCTAAAACAGGCAAACGACCATTCAACGATTGCAACGCCGTACTAAACACAGGATGTTGCTTAGAAAGCACAATGCCATCACATTCTTTGAGCACTTGATTCAAATCAGAACTTACCAATTGATGAATTTGCGGCAACTGTCTTTCCAAATACTCCAGATTGCTACCTAACATTTTCTCAATTTGCACATCTGGATCGTAAACCATCATCGGCATTCCATCACGCCACAACTCGCGAATCAGCGCAATGATGGGACTTTCCCGCAAATCATCAGTACCACCCTTAAAGCTTAAACCCAAAATAGCAATCTTTTTAGCTTTCAGTTCATGAGCCTTGATTCTCGCCGCCTCAATGTGCAATGTATTAGAAGGTAAAATCGAGTCAACAATAGGCGCTTCCACACCTAAGCGACGTGCATTGTACATTAGCGATCGCAAATCCTTCGGCAAGCAAGAACCACCAAAAGCAAATCCAGGCATTAAATACTTCGGAGAAATATTCAACTTATTGTCTGCACAGACCAATTGCATAATCGCACGGCTGTCCAAACCTAACGCATCACCAATCCGACCGATTTCATTCGCAAAACCCACCTTCAGCGCATGGAAAGAATTATTAATCACCTTCAACAATTCTGCTTCTTCCAAACCCACACGGTAAATTGGCGCTTTAATACTCTCATATAAACCAGCTACCATATCTCCACTAGCAGCATCTAATTCGCCAATTACCGTGTAAGGTGGTTCGTAGAAATCTCTGACTGCCGTAGTTTCCCGCAAAAACTCTGGATTAATTGCTATACCAAAACCTTCTCCAGCTTTACTGTGAGAATATTTTTCGACAATTTTAGCTAATAAATTTCGGGAAACTCCGGGAAATACCGTACTCCGTAATACTACTACATGATATTTATTAGAATCTCGCAGACCTTCCCCAATTTCACGGGCTGCACTTTCAATGTAGGTCATCACTGGAGAACCATCTGGGGCGCTAGGTGTTCCTACGCAAATCAGTGACACATCCGCCCAAGCTACATATTCTTTACCCTTGTTAACTGCTTTCAGGTTGCCTTTTTTGATTCCCGAAGCAATTAAATCATCTAACTCTGGTTCAACAATTGGGCTTCTTCCTTCATTGAAAGCTTTAACTTTCTCGATGTTGGTTTCTACACCAACAACTTCATGACCCATTTCCGCAAAGCAAGCAGATACTACTGTGCCTACATAGCCTAAGCCCCAAACTAAAATTCGCATAATTGCACCTTTTCTATGTTTATACAGGGATGAAATGTTGTTTCGGACTGTCTTTGTCTTCAGAACTCTTCGTCCGTTCTTCTCTGTAAGATTACTGAATTTCCTCTCTGGTTGGCTAGTGTTTTCTCGCAACTTCATCAAAACATCACACTTGTACTTTTCTCTAGTGAAATTGCTTCATAATAACCACACAATCAAGGTATTGCAATACACTAAAACTAGTTAAGTATGTTTGGAATTACTACTTTTGATATACGTAGTTGTACCTATAAAAAAAATTAGCGTTTACTCATTTCAGTAATATTACTGAAATAGGAAAAATAAGCAGTATATCTCGATCGCAATTGTAATTTAAGTAAGTATTATTAGGGTATTAATCCCAGTTCAATCTTATTAGAGATGATAAATTTAACACTAGCAATTACATTGTACAGTAGAAAGCAAAATTTTATTTTATGACTAATAATTGTGTCAACTTCTTTCGTTATGAAACCTTAGTAGCTGGCATAAATGAGATCTTGCACCAGCCCCAAAATCCGCCCGGAAATCAATTTCCAGGCGGGCTAAAAGCGCAGGTGCAAAATCTCAGATAAAAAGCAAATCCCTCCTTTAAAGGAGGGAAGACTAAAAAGAATTTAAAACACTAAGCTGTTACGCATCTAAAAGTCATATTGTAGGGTGCGTCAGATTTAGATATTTCCCTTTCTATATCAGGCTTTACCCTCTGACACACCCTACTCGTTAATAAGCGATCTAAATCAAACTACTTCATGAAGAACCTGTAGGGAGATTAATTCCTTTAATAACTGTATTTACAGCATTCTTTTGGGCAATTTGTTCGTTTAAGCAAAGACTTTCTTGGTGGGAATCTACCGTACTAGAATTCATACAATCAAAATTTCCTTCTATAGCTATGTACTCGACATTTACACCTTGAGTATTGTTAAGTACTAAAGCATGAGGCTGACTCTGTTCAAACTGAATATTTTTTAAAGCAGCTTTCTCTACTCTATCGAGCACAATACTGTCTACTTTGTAGTTTAATTCTGATTCTTTGGGGGGGACGACTTCCAGAGAAAAACGACTAAGTTCCACATTAATCAGTGTGGGAATACTTGAATTATCTTCTGAAACTGTCTCGATTTGGGAACTACTAGCCATAAGATTTTTGCTAAAGTTTGGCGGCTTAATAGTAATAAACGAATCTGGAACTTTTCGGCTCACATGAGCTTTAATTACCGTGCGTCCAGCACCTTGACCTTTAATAATTATATTGCTGCGGTTGATTTCCACAGGCTGAAACAAATCTAGTTCACCAATGGGTAAATTAACTTGAATTAAGCCCTCTTGAGGTAAACTGGCAATTAATTTTTGCAGTGCAGCACCATCATCTTTCCCGTCATTAGGTAAAATCCCGTAGTTAATCGCTTTAACAATTTGCATTGGTGCAGGTTTAGTTTGCACATTAGCGTGCCACCAGAAGTTCGGCAAGTCATCAGGTGGACTGAACACTTTCGCCATTGAACATAAGAAAATGGCGAAGCCAAACAACTGTGCATAGTAAAGAAAGCTAGAAGTGCTGAGTTTGAGCCATTTTCCGAAACCTGTACCAGCAATGTCCGTTTTTTGATTGCCGCGGTTAGACCATTTTTGCTTGGCTAAGTTCATCTGTGTGTAAATCTTGATTAGTGATGAACTCCACTGTGAGGCAAGCATATAGATAAGATGTATTGGTCTGAGATAATCATCTCTACCAAGGGAAAAAATGATTAAACTTAAGGCGCGAGTAAAAGTCAGCCAAGAAAAGATTAAGCCGAGTTTGATCCAATCGCCTGTGAGTGCATAAATAATCATTAATCCAGGTGCAATCAGTGCCGTCCAAATGCTCAGCCTTTGGTCAATGATACAGTACCAAATAAACCAACCTACTTTGTTGGGCCCCAGGAGAAGGGCTCGGCTACCGTTACGGAGCATATTTCCGAACCAACGCCGCATATTTTGGTAAGCTCGCATGGGTACAGATCCAGAGATGGTTTCGATCGTATCTACCATTGCGTCTGGAATGTACATCATGTCGTATCCTTCTTTGAGTACCCAATACCAAGTACTTTTGTCGTCGCCAGAAAGGAATTTAAATTCGCCCCACAACCAATCGTTGAGCATATCTTTTTCTAGCAAGTCGGCGAAGGTGGGATTGAGTGCAGCTTCGGCTCGATATAAGGAGAAACGCCCTGTCAAACACAGCACTTTTTTAGAAAGTCCGTGGGAACACATATATAAGTGTCTTTGGGCGAATCTTAAAACTAGCCATTCTTCAAAAAATTTGGAACCCAAAACTGTGGCACGTTCATCGGTGGTTAATGCACCCATTTTGGGGAACATATTAAAGAATGGTAAGCAACCTTTGAGGACTCCAGGGTTAATTACTGCGTCTCCATCCATTAAACCGACAATGGTGTTTTTTGGCGGATTGGAACGAGCTAATAGTCTTAAGCCTTCTGCTAATGCTTTGCGTTTCCCTCCAGCAGGATCGAGCATTGGCATATATTTAATGTACTTGTGCTCTGGGTCTTCTTCTTCGAGGATTTTACCGATCGCTTCAATTTCCTCCGGCGTGGTGACTACAATTACGATCGTTGGATTAATCAGACTTTTGGCATTGTTGGCGATCGCCCGAAACACCTTATCCGTAATCCAAGGTTTCTCTTTAAAAGTCGGCGCAATTAAACAAGCTGTCGGCAAATCTTCCAAGGGTATTCGGTTCGCTTTCCGTCGCCAACGCGCAAATACCCATTTACGATAGTACCAACCCCGGAGCAAATGAAAGCCAAACCAACTCCACCTAATTGCTCCCAGTGTTCCTACTGATACTGCTGCCCACCCACCATAAACGGATATTTCTAGCTGCGGGCTAAAATAATAGAGTCCGGCAAATCCACAAGCAGAAATCGACAGCAGAGCTAGTAAGTTGAGGTAAAGTTTTGGTGTTTTCCAAGGATTTACTGATGTACTCATATCCCTTTCTAGCCCTCAGTTCTAGACTCTGCCCTTGCGGATTGAGCAATTAAATAAATCTTTGTAAACAAAAAAGAGAGATTTTCCAGAAGTGACTGGAATTTTCCTTTTAGTACTGTTAAAATGAATACCATGTTTATACAGGGATGAAGTTCTCTTGCTGATGGTTGTTAGACAATTCTCTATTGTCTGTACATATCTGTAAGATTACTGAATCCCTTTTCTAACTGACTACCTTTTCTCTATCTCTTCATCAAATTATTACAGTTTGACTGTAAAGTTTTCCACTTCTTCACAAAAATTACACATTTACCAACAATGCCGTCAGTAGTTCCTCGCTAAAAATAGCGGAAAATCGCTGAGATTTGAACTAGGGAAAAATGACGACATTGTGACATTCAAAGATAACTTTGGCAGAAGAAAAATGTAGCTGAGTCAGCTTTGACCGGGTAAGCGGAAATTACTGAGACCCAAACTTTGCCAGCTAGGTAAATCTACTGGCTTCTTTTGGAAAGTTAAACGAGTTAACTGTCCCACCCCACAAAACTGATTAGATTGGGTGTATTGCGGTGGGGGAGGAATTCTGACTGTGACTCTGGCTAGAGGTTGACCTGCTAAGTTAGGGGGCACGCTGGGAGAGAGAGCTTGTGCCTGAGTGGATGGTAACTGTTGAGCGATCCCTTGACCGCTAACTGGCTGAATTAAGTCAATTTCTCCGGCAATAGTTTCAGGATAACCAGCTATTTGCACGCTGACGGGTTTTTGGATTTGCAGACTGCTGACTTCACTGGCGGGAACTACGGCTTCCACCCAAAGTTCGTTGCAGTCTAACATGGTTAAGATCGCTTCGGTCCGGTTGATTTGTTCTCCGGGTTCGCGATCGGTTTTGTAAACAATTCCGGCAAATGGCGCTGCAACTTCGTAATCTTGGCGAGCCAGGTAGCGTTTGGTAGTGCTGACTGGTTGTAGAATCGAATTTGGTTTAAAAGCTTGAGTTTGCTTCAATCGTTCCCTAGCACTATCTAACTGAGTTTTTAGGGTATTAACTAACACCGTTTGCGTTTGAATTAACTGCATTAATTTAGTGCGTTGATCCAAAATGCTGGTAGTGTTGTTATTTATAGTTACGCCTGTTTGAAATGCTCGCAAGGAATCCTTGGCAGCATTTAAATTTGCCTGTGCTTGTTGAACTTCCGCCTTGGCTGACTCCCAAGCAAAACGTAATTGATCCACTTTTTGCTGGGGGACAATTCCATTTTTGAGTAGCTGTGCATAGCGTTCATAATCTAACCGAGCCGCAGTAGTTTTAGCGTTAGCTGCGTCTAAAGCCGCTTTAGCTTGCGCCACTTCTTTATTCGCCAGCTGAACATTCACCTTGCCTACAGAATTATACTGACGATTGATGTCAAGCAATTGACTTTTGAGGATTTCGAGAGTTTGTTGAGCAGAGGTTAACTGAGTCAGATTGGTTTGAACTTCACCTTCAATTTGTAACCGTTGTTGCTGAAATGCGTTCTGTTGTTGTTTTTGGTCTTGTTGGGTACGTTCAATTTGCAAACGAATTTGTTCTTGTTGTGGGCTAGGATCGACACCAATCCGGGCTAAGACTTGTCCCGATCGCACCGATACACCCGGTCTAGCGTAAAAAGCTTTCACATTGCCATCGATCGGAGAACGTAACTGAGTAGTTCGACCATTAATTAAGCCAGATTCAACAATATAGTGCGTCATTCGATAGGAAATTAGACTAACCCCCACACCAGCCGCTGCTAATCCGAGCAAAACAAACATTGTACCTACAGCCAATCGTCGCCAAGGAATCGGCTTCTTTTCTTCCACAGGCGCGGCGACTGACCCTTTAACGTCAACTTTGTCTACCATAATTCGCTATTTACTAGTAATGAACCTAAGAATTCGGCAAAAATCAGCTTCAAAAGTCTTCAATCAGCCACTCGGATGAAAGTTCACCCAAGTCGATCGGAATACTGACGGCTTTGCCCAAACGGGGACGATCGCGTGTCTGTTCCACAAAATCTTGCACCTGTAAACTAGCACCCCAAGCTAACAGGTAACTAGCAACCGTATCTAAACGTGCCATATACTCTGCTTCTGTTAAAGGGAAAGATGCTTGTTCTAAATACTTCCACATTATCTGGACAAAAATCTTGCCCTGAGTCCGCCTTATTTGTATATCGTAAGAGCGTCCCCACTTATTCAGCAACAGTTGACGTAAGTTTGCTCCGGTCATGACCTAATTAAATTAACGTCTTTTGATTGATGTCAATAAATTATGAGAGGGGGATCAAAAAATGTAATAATACCAGATGAAAGTTGTAAACCAGTTTCTCAAAGGATTTTTGGGAGATTGCCCTCACGGGAAATTGCACTTCACCATCCCAATTCCCAAAAGTTTTGGGGTGTGAGTTCCAGGGTAGTTAACGAAAAGATACAGACTCCAGCATAGGTTATGGCTCAAATCTCCGGATCTGCTGACGCACCTGATATGGGTCGTCGTCAGTTTATGAATCTCCTAACTTTCGGCACAATTACAGGAACAGCTTTGGGGGCACTGTATCCCGTTGTCAAATACTTTATTCCCCCCACAAAAGGCGGTGCTGGTGGTGGCGTAATCGCTAAAGATGCTTTGGGCAACGCGATCGGCGCTAGCGAGTTCCTCAATACTCACAATGCAGGCGATCGCACCTTAGCTCAAGGACTAAAAGGCGATCCAACTTACATTGTAGTCACAGAAGACAAGCAAATCGCAGATTACGGCATCAACGCCATCTGCACTCACTTGGGCTGCGTCGTTCCTTGGAATATCGCAGAAAACAAGTTTAAATGTCCCTGTCATGGTTCCCAGTATGACAGCACTGGCAAGGTGGTTAGAGGTCCAGCACCTCTGTCTCTAGCATTGGTTCACGCTAATGTCGAAGACGACAAAGTTAACTTTACGCCTTGGACAGAAACCGACTTCCGCACTGGGGAAAAACCTTGGTGGGCATAGAAATTTTAGATTTTAGATTTGGGATTTTCGATTTATTCAGCAAGTCAAAAATCTAAAGTTTACTAACAGAAGCCTTCAATGTATTGATTAAAAGCTTGTCACGGAATCTATTTGTAACAGATGAAAAAAGCTTGTTTAGCGGCGACGTTGCTGAATAGACAAAAAGCAAGAATCGCCAAACTGTTCTTGGTGGCGATCGCTACTTTAGGACTATTCCTGACCTCCGATTTGGTCTTCCCTCAATCCGCTGCTGCCTACCCATTTTGGGCGCAACAAACCGCACCCGAAACCCCCCGCGAACCTACAGGACGCATCGTTTGCGCTAACTGTCACCTAGCAGCAAAACCCACAGATGTAGAAGTTCCTCAGTCCGTCCTCCCAGACACAGTATTTGAAGCAGTTGTTAAAGTCCCCTACGACACCGCAGCACAACAAGTACTCAGCGATGGATCTAAAGGCGGTTTAAATGTCGGCGCAGTATTGATGTTACCTGAAGGTTTCAAAATCGCCCCAGAAGACCGCATTCCCGAAGAAATGAAGGAAAAAGTCGAAGGGCTATACTATCAACCTTACAGCGAAGACCAAGAAAACGTTGTCATCATCGGGCCTTTACCGGGCGATCAATATCAGGAAATTGTTTTCCCAGTCCTCTCTCCCGATCCTAAAACAGACAAAAATATTCACTTCGGTAAATATGCCGTTCACGTAGGCGGTAATCGCGGACGCGGACAAGTTTATCCCACTGGCGATAAAACCAATAATACCGTTTACAATGCTTCAGTTGCAGGCACAATCTCCAAGATTGCCACAACTGAAGATAGTGGCTACGAAGTAACCATTAAAACTGAATCTGGTGAAACTGTAGTCGAAACTATCCCTGCTGGCCCAGAATTAATCGTTACCGAAGGCGAAACTGTAAGCGCAGGCGCACTTTTGACCAATAACCCCAATGTCGGCGGTTTTGGTCAAGATGACGGTGAAATTGTGTTGCAAGATCCTAATCGCATTAAGTGGTTAATGGCTTTCTTCGCTGCAATTATGCTTTCTCAAACTTTCCTCGTTTTGAAGAAGAAACAAATCGAAAAAGTCCAAGCCGCAGAAATGAATTTCTAAGTTTGGCTTTCGATTTAAATGACAAAATAATAAAAAAGACGGGCAAATGACCCGTCTTTTTTATTGAAAAACTTCAGTGTTACACTTAATATTGATTAGACTAGATAAGAGCGTGCCAAGAATTCCCACATCAGAGCAAAAAACACAATGCTTCAATTTGTGTGTATGGTTCAGTAAACTGTATTTGCCTATCAATATAGTGCGGATTGACGATCGCACAGGCAATATTTTCTTTTTGGCTGGTGAGGAAAATATTATTGAGATCTACCCCAACGGTCAATGGAGGTATGTAAGATGAGCAAACCTAATTTTAAAGCAATGAGTCAGAAAGATTTACAAGCTTACGTTCTTGCTCACCGAGATGACCAAGAAGCCTTTTATGCTTATATAGACAAATTACACGCAGAAGCTACCTGGATCGAAATGCCACCTTTAGAATCAGCTGAAGATCTAGATAATTATCCTGAATTTGTTGAACATATTCGGAAAAGTTCTGAACCACACGATAAAGCAATTTAACAAATCAATAATCATTTTATCTTCTGGATACTAGACTAAACTCCAGCAGTTGACCCGATATCCCTGATTTTATTGGCTATCGGAAAAATATGGGAGCGTGAGAACCCCTAGCTTTTAAGCAGGGGATGAAACGCGACTCAAGGGGATTTATCCCCTTGTATCTCTTTAAGCTATACTAATAAAATAAAAGGAGGTGATGAATCTGTTTAAAACTATTCCAATTAAAGCCAACTTTACCGAAGAAGAAAAAGCCTTTTGGGTTGACCAATGCAAAAACTCAAATAGCCTAATAAACTGTGCTATTTACCATACTCGTCAAACCCACTACGATAGGTTGTCAAGCATGGACAATGCTTTGACAACTTACTGGGTTGGTGATGAATTGCGCTCCGGCTGGAAGGCATACAAATGTCATACAACTTACCAGCAATTAGACAAAATCCTGAAAGAAAATCCCCACTATAAAGCAGTAGCAGCCCAAACAGCACAACAGACATTGCAAACCGTTGGCGAATCAATTAATAGTTACAACAAATTGGTAGATCTTTACTACCAAGGAGAAGTTGACAGACCATCGCTACCTAGATACCGAAAGAAGGGTGGATTGGCAGCAATTACCTTTCCAAAACAAGCACTCATTTATAAAAATGGGTGCTTTTATCCGTCTATAAGCCGGGGAACTAAGCCAGAATTAATAACAGAGATTTCGCTTCCTTTGCCAGAATTTATTGATGTTGACTGGGTAAGAGAAGTGAGAATTCGCCCTAATTTAGGAGGGTTCTGGATCGATTGGATAATTGATGACGGTAAAAAGCCGATTAATATCAATCCAAACTTAGATTACACCCAAGCGTGGGGATTCGATCATGGTGGGACTAATTGGCTGACTGGCGTTTCTACTCACGGTAAAAGCTTAATCATTGATGGCAGAAAGCTAAAATCAATGAATCAAGGTTATTGTCGTTTGGTGGCTAAGTATAAACAAGGCAAATCCGAGTTTTATTGGGATACTAATTTAGATAGAGTGCAGCGCAAGCGTAACAACCAAATGCGCGATGCCATCAATAAAGCTGCTAGGTTTATTATCAATCAATGCTTAAATGACCGAGTAGGAAATTTAGTTATTGGTTGGAATGAAGAACAGAAAAACTGCTCTGATATGGGGAAAAGGAACAATCAAAACTTTGTGGCGATTCCTACAGGGCGGTTAATTGAAAGGCTCAAACAACTTTGTCGTGAGTACGGAATTGCACTCACAATTACCGAAGAAGCCTATACTTCCAAAGCTTCATTTCTTGATGGTGATTCTCTACCAAAACACGGTGAAAAACCCGCAACGTGGAAGGCATCTGGTACAAGAATTAAGCGTGGTTTGTATAAAACAAAGTTGGGTCATCTAATTAATGCTGATGCCAATGGTGCAGCTAACATAATTAAAAAAGTAGCCACACAGCTAGGCTTGTGCCTAGCCGAGGTGGGTAGAAGCAGTTTGGCACTGCCACAACGAATTGATTTAGATAGAAAACTTTCTAAATCATATCGTAAAAAGGCGTTGCGAAGTGTGTCTTTAGACCACGTAGCAACATCCTTTTAGAATCCCCCTTTTTCAAATGGGGGAGATGTCAAGAATTCATAGGCTTACATTGATACAAAAACCGGGTTTCTGAAACTTAAAGAGAAACCCGGTTGATAAGATTCTGCAAGTTAAGAAAGCAACTCGCCAACCAAAAAAACAGCAATTAGCTCGATCGATAAGTGCGATAGATAATATTGGGGAAAATATTATCTATTCCCTCAACCTTTTGCAACCAACCACTATCGATTTTCCCAGCATTGATGTCATCATAAAGCTTATTAAAGCGCATCAAATGCGATGTCTAAACTACAGTAAAAGATATGTTTTCTAGGACTACATTAGGAACATTTCCAGAACCTAAAACCTCTTTAGCATCTAAAATTTCTATACCTACTAACAACTCATTTTTACCAATATTTAAAGCAATTTCCTCAGTTAATTGTAAAGTGCGGCACTGATGCTCACCCTCCGCAAGTCTAATGTAGAGAGCATCAATTTCCGAATCATAAGTAATTTTCATAGATACCTCAAAACTAAAAAGTATAAACCTCTTTCAACTGCTTGCTCTTGAGCGTGATTAGTTAATCTAATTAGTTTCACGTTGGCTTATCCATATTCACAATATAGGGAATGATTAACCGGGTTTCTGGTAATTTAAGGAGAAACCCGGTTGATGAGATTTTGCAAGTTAAGGAAGGGCGTTGGTGTTAGCTGCTGTAGACATTCGCACAGCGAAAACAGCAATTAGCTCGATCGATAAGTGCGATAGTTAATATTGGGAAAAATATTATCTATTCCCTCAACTTTTTGTAACCAACCACTATCGATTTTGCCAGCATTGATGTCATCATAAAGCTTATTAAAGCGCATCAAATGCGATCGCGTCCGCCTCACAGCATAAGGAACCATCGTCCCAGTCCGCATAATAAAAGCCCAATCAGAAGACTGCGCCAACAACAACTCACGCGCCGCCTGATTCAAAGCCCGCCACTCCAACTCATCAGCAGGTTCTCGCTTAGCCAACTCAATCATTCTCTCCGCAGACTTATGCAAATAAGGATAAATCCAAGCATTAGTTTCATTCAACCAATACTCATGAAAACCCTTATAACCCCAACTCGACTGAGCCAACCGAATCACTTGCTGAGTCGGGTACTTCCGCAGATAATCAGCTAAATGAGTCATTTCATAAGTACTTTGGTCATACCAAGACTTACGAAACAGTGAATCTAAAAACCAAGGGCCTTCATACCACCAATGACCGAACAATTCTGCATCATAAGGAGAAAGAACGATCGGTCTTTTCTGCATCACATTATATAGATGCCTCACCTGCTGCTCGCGGTTGTACATAAAATTACCCGCGTGTTCCGCAGCCTTTTCCCGCGCCCAATAGGGGTCATAAAGAGCCTTCTCACCCAAACCTAACCCCCGACCAGTGATTTTATGGTACTTAATCCCAGTATTCTTCCGCTGACCATTGGGCATAATGTAAGGCTTAATATACTCATATTCCGCCTCCCAACCCAAATCCTTGTAAAATTCCCGATATTCAGGATCTCCAGGATAACCCAACTGAGAAGACCAAACCTGGTGTGAAGATTCATGGTCCCGACCAAAAGCCGCAATACCCGACTCCGTAAACACCGGAGTATAAGTACCAAACCGCGGACGAGGACGACCATAAAGCATCGCGTGCCCATCAATAATGAAATAGCGTAAACCAGCATCAGCCAGCATTCGCTCCAAACCATAATAATAAGCACATTCCGGCAACCAAATACCTCTAGCCGGACGACCAAAACTTTCCTCGTAATGTTCGCAAGCAACCTTAATCTGCGCCCAAACTGCTTGCGGGTACATATTCATTAAAGGCAAATAACCGTGAGTCGCCCCACAAGTAATCACCTCCAAATTATTGCTGTCTTGGTATTGCTTAAAAGCCTTCACCAAGTCACCACCATAACGTTCCCAGTACTCGCGAGTCTGTTGAAAATCCTTAGCATAGAACTCAGACAAGTACTTCAAATGACCATGATGACGGTTATGTTCGATTTCCTTTTCAGCCAGTTCTTGTAACTTAGCTAAGTGTTCGTCATAACGTTCTTGCAACAAAGAGTCGCGCAGCATCGACACCAGCGGTGGTGTCAGCGTCATGGTGATTTTGAAATCTATACCGTCTCGCTTTAATCCCTCAAATATCCGTAACAAAGGAATGTAAGTTTCTGTAATGGCTTCATAAAGCCACTCTTCTTCTAAGACATAATCACTCTCAGGGTGCCGCACAAAAGGTAAGTGGGCATGAAGAACAAGGGCAAGGTAGCCAATAGCCATAGTGAATCAGCCGTGTTGAAATTGGGTCAAACTGCGGCAGTAAAGGGAAGCTTTTGCAGTATTTTAAGATTTTAGTCGAAACCAGTGGGAGAAGAGAAATCTAGTAGCAACTTTGCTAAAATTTGCTGATTTGATTGGGGATTGGGGAGTTTTGAGTTGTAGGGGCGGGTTTAGCAGAAAATCCTTGACTCACAGCAGAAGAATTAACAACAAAACCCGCCCTGGAGAGACTTTTGAGTTAAGAAGTTTTCTTGCCCCCCTGCCCCTCTGCCCCTCTGCCCCCCTGCCCCCTGCCCCCCTGCCCCTCTGCCCCCCTGCCCCCCTGCCCCCCTGCCCCTCTGCCCCCCTGCCCCTCTGCCTAAATTTAGCGATCGCTTCCCTCAAATTTCATTAAAATTCCTGTATGTTGTCGAGCACTGTGGATTTATGCAATTACAACGATTATCGCCTACCCTAGTCAGCGAAAGAGAGGAATTAACCTTAACCTCCTCACTGGACCCAGTGCAGTTGAGCAACATGAAAAGCCAACTAGACGAAACATTTCTAGCTTTAGAAGCATTGGCAGGAGTTGACGAACAAGCAATACTGACAGCAGCAAGCCAGTTAAATATGCCATCAGCAGAAGAGAGAATGGATATTTGGCAGAGAAATCAGCCGGAGAATGAAAGATTGAATCTGGAAGATTTGCGATCGCTAACCCTAATTATCAATCATCTAGCCAAACAACACCAAGAACTAATTCGCCGCGCCGTAGCCCTCCTCGAACAACTAACAGAGGAACAACGAGAACTGCAAACCTCCAGTTTGCTAAACGACTACATCAACACCTTCAGCAAGCTATACTCTGAGGGCATGAAACACCAAACCATATTATCAAAAGAAGCCTTAACTCAACTGGCACTCAAAAAAATAATGGATTTACTTTTCTACAGCACATCCAGCGGACATCAGCGCCTCTGGTTCTCCCTCTTAGAAAAAACCCACCCAGAACCTCAACAAAACCTCTATCCGTAAGATGCGTTAGAGACAACATAACGCACCATTCCACTTAATTTTAGTATCAGTGCGTAAATCCTCTTAACTCAAAACCTAAGAAATTAGATTTCCCTGACGAATTCAACCATAACCATTATGTCTTCCAACTCACTTCTGCGACGCTACACCCCACCTACCTGCACCCTGGAAATAAATTCCCAAGGCTTACCCCTATTTCGCTGGGTTGGTCGTTCAACACTCAAAAACCTCAACTTTTCCCTGAACTTCGACGACCCAAGACTACCCGAAGAACAGCGAATCACCATTCATGGCGACAAAACCCAACTAGAAGCACTTCACCAAGAAGTAAAAACATACATTCAAGAATTTCTCGTCCAAAAACCAGAAAACTTCCCCGGATGGCATTCCGTACTCACCGCACCAGAACAAACACCAACCACCACCGAAGCCACAAATACACCCTCATTTACTGACCAAAGTGAAATTGCTCAGTTACAACCAGAGGAAAACGAGATTATCAACATCTCTCCTGAGCAGGACTTCGCAAGCGAACTACCAGAAACAGCCGCAACTAACCCACATCCCGCCCCAGAAGAGAATTATCAACCAACTACTGCCCCTGACACAACCAACTTACCCCCACAAAATCTGCAATTCCCACAAGTAAATAGCGGCATTTACTTACAACCTCGCAACTTACTTTCTCACGATTTATTCCTGGGCTCTTTAGCTACTCCAGAATCAGGGCGAGCAATTAACCTGAGTTTGCTACAATTATTCGACCTAGCCACAGCCCTAGAAGAATACACAGCCGAACAAAAAGGTTTACCCAATAATCGCAGCACCTCTGGGCGAAAACTTCCTCCCTACTGGGCAATCTCTGCCGCAATGGTAGCAGTAACAGTTGGCTTAACCGCAGGTGTTGCCAAAATGCTAGACCAAGGAAAGCGCACTCCAGAAACAGCACCCGCCGTTATTAACCCCACAACAGACCCAAATAATCTTAATCCTGCACAGCCACAAGTCGCTGCCATTCCCTCACCTTTACCTGCACCAACCCCCGGAGTAGTAGTAACACCACCTGGAACTTCTCCCCAAACTCTACCATCTCCACCCGGACTACTAGGCAACCAAACCCCTAATCCCACTTCGCCAGGAAACAACACCCCCGGTACTCCGGCTCAAATTCCACCTCTGAGCATCACTCCTAATACTTCTCCCGGAGGATTGCCAGCCGGAACTTATCGCATTGGTAACTTACCAACTGGCACACCCAGCGTTCCGTCTAATTCTGGTGTAACATCTCAAGGAACAATTAATATTCCTGTAAATAACAATACAACACCGACTAACACGAAAAAATCACCCGTCAATTCCACACCAGCAACTCAAGTAAAACCGCAAACTAGAAACAATCAACAAACTAGAAACGCTCCACAAACTACTTCTCCTAGCCCCACTTCTATACAAATGTTTCCCAGAGAAACACCAGCGCCACTATCACCAATACTGTCCAACCTTTCGACAACACCGCTAGCTACAACTCCCTTAAATTCTGGTTCTGAGCCAAACACCCAAACTCAAGTGAAACCGAGTCCCGCCGCCAAGCCAAAGCCAAAAGAAAATCCTCAGTTGGCTGGATTAGGTCATCACTTGGGAACTTCTACTGCTGAACCTTTGTTTTCTAATACACTCAGAGGACAGCAAAATGGTCAAGCTACAGAAACAGTCGATAAAAAGGATTCAGAAGTTACAGCTAGCGAAACTTCTGGGAGTCCGACTGTGGCGGCTTTGGCTAGTGACACTACTCCCAAGAATAGCTCGGCTAGAAATGCTAGTGGTAATAACTCTCTGTTCGATCAAATACCACAAGTGGCGGAAGCTAGACAATTTTTTCAGCAACGCTGGCAACCACCTTCTAGTTTGACTCAAGATCAAATTGAGTATACTTTAGCTCTTAATGCTGACGGTACGATTAAACAAATAACTCCCAGGGGACAAGTAGCACAGATTTACTTAGACCGGACTCAAATGCCTTTGGTGGGTGAACCTTTTGTTTCTCCGGTGGAAGGAGGACGAACTCCCGAAATTCTGTTGATTTTGCACAAGAATGGTAAGGTGGAAACCCGTTTGCAGACTTTGAATTGATTTTCTTCTATTTATCTCTGTAAGGGTGAAGCATTCCGGCAATAATTTGTTGGGTAACGGAATGCTTCGTCCCTAGTCAAAACTTATAAAAATCGCACCTACCTTTTTTCAGGAGGTGCGATTTTGTTTGGAGCTTAAAGAAAAAATCTTGATTTATTAAATTTTTATTTTTTTAGTTACAAACTGGTAAGTGATTACACAGACATTGTTTCAATTTGTGAAGCTTTGTAGGTGTCAACATATTTTGGTTCTATGTCCTCTACAGGAGTATGTTGAGCAGTTTCCTTGGGCATTACCTCAGTTATTTTTAGCACCTCACTTTGTAAATTGAAGATTTCTTCTAAGCTTTCCCAAGAAGGTGCAAAAGGAGGTAGAGCTAAGGAACAGGCTTTCCAGCCACCTCGAACAGGAACACCAAGCTGTTGGCAATTTCCACCTCGTCTTCCTTCTGGGGTGTAATACCGACAGGACTTACAGGCTGAAGTAACAGGATTAAGCGCCATTTGTTTTCTCTACTTCTTTGCAGCTATCACTGCGAAATTTTATTCCTAATCTATTTATCGCAAATTGCTGGAAGACAAAATTCGGCTTCAAATATTTATGCTGCAAGGGTTGTAGCGATCCCAAAGAAAAATTAAATTTTAGATTCTTTTCACTTTTACGTTAATAAACTTATACATCATGTAAGCGATAACTCGGTTATTCTCTATAAGAACAGAGTTGGGATCAATGCAAACGCCAAGTGGTTATCCTATAATAGTTAAATGTCTTTACTGTAGAGATTTCACTTATAAATAAGTTTATACCGGAATAATGCTGAAGGAATATTTTTCAGTTACTTTATCTAGTAAAATGAGATATGGTATTTTGGCGATCGGGTAAATACTGGGAAAGATTTCTGCGTTACTCCCTAGTTTTCGCTGCTGGGAAAAGGCAATTCTGAATTGAATCACTGTAAATTAGAGCAGATATCTGATTAAGAAAAATCTTACTTAAGTATGAGAAGTTATCTAAAGTAGGAAAATTCAGGTAGGTTACTTAAACTGTTCAGCTGTCCTGCTTTTGCTCAATTTTTTAGATGGGAGAGAAAGTTGTATCAGCTGTATAAGCTGAAGTAGCGACAAATGAGTTTATCTCCGATAATTGTCCTTACTAGTAAAGAAGTTTAGCCATGAATCAACTTTCACCTGTTGAGCCATTGCCAGAAACCACCCGCAACCAACCTTGCTCTCCGGTGGTGCAGGGTGTGCTTAGCTGTTTAGATGTGCAGCTAGAGGAAGAAATAGTTCAATATCGCCGTAAACGTTCGATTAAACAAGTGCGCCAGGGAGGTGTGTCTAAGAGTGCTGTTGGTAAGAAGGGTTTGGATTTGATTTCTGTTACTGCTACAGAGAGCCAGGTTCATTTGCCTACTGCATCAGTAAAAGAAAAAGAAAAAGAGTCTGTGGCAGAGCCGCTGTTAAATGATGATTCTGGGGCGGAGGAAACAATGCCTTTGTCTGGAAATGAGGAGACTGCTGCTGTTGCACCTGTGTTAAATGGAAATGCAAAGGTGGCTGGGGAAGCGAGGTTAGAATCGCCAAGTCCTAGTTTGGGTTTAGGAAATCCTGTAGGGAAAAGGTTGCCAGATGAGTATTTAGAGTCGTCGGAAGCGTTGCTGAATAATCTGGAAGAAGATGAGTTTGTTGAGCCAACGGCAAGCCCTAATAATAAGTTAATGACTCCTTTGGGGATTGGTTCGATGCTGTTGTTGTTGGTGGCGGCAGCTGTTCTGGGTTTTGTGGCGATGAATCCGGCGACGATTAGCCATTTGGCTGGTAATAAACAGTCTGAGAGTTCTAGGGTGGCGGCTGGAGGTGGTAAAAATGCTGGTGGGATTCCGAATTCGCCGAATTTGGCGGAGCAGGAGTTTGTGGATTTGAATTTGGAGACGCTGGCTACGGTGAATCCCAGGGGTTCTGCTGTGAGTCAGGTGGCTCCGGGTGCGACGAAAACTCAAGTTCCTGTTAATCCTCCTGCGCCGTTACCTAGTCCGGCGGCGGTGAATAATCGGTTGGATTTACCTTCGGCTTTGATTCCGCCTGCGGTTCAGTCGGGTATTATTCCGCCACAGGTGGCACAACCGCCTATTCCGACGGCACCGCCGAAGGTGGTGAGTTCGCCGCAGGCGGCTGCTGGTAGTAAGCCTGGGGCGAAAAAGCCGACTGTGACGAAGAAGGCGGAGAATAAGTTTTTGGTGATTATGTCTTATGGTGGCGATCGCAGTTTAGCCCAAGCTCGCAAAGTTGCACCAAAAGCTTTGGTACGTCAACTCAAACAAGGTAAGGCAATTCAATTGTCTGCCTTTCCTGATGAAAAGGCGGCGCAAAAGAAAGTGCAGGATTTGAAAAAGCAGGGAATTTCTGCCAGAGTCTATCGGCTTTAGAAGGTAGAAGGTAGAAGGCAGAAGGCAGAAGGCTTGAAGGCTGAAGGATAAATTTCTCCCCTGCCCCCCTGCCCCTCTGCTCCCCTGCCCCCTTGCTCCTCTGCCCCCCTGCTCCTGGGACTTGTAGCATAAGAAGTAGGAATGCGTTGGGAGCAGCGGTGATGGGATTGATCGATCGGGTTGTGCGAGTAATTAAGGCAAATGTAAGTGATTTAATTAATAAGACGGAAGATCCTGAGAAGATTCTCGAACAAACTGTTTTGGAGATGCAGGAGGATTTGATTCAGTTGCGACAAGCGGTGGCGGCGGCTATTGCGACTAAAAAGCGGACGGAACGGGATGTGAATGGGGCTCAGTCTCATGCTGATTCTTGGTACGATCGTGCTCAGTTGGCGCTAGAAAAGGGAAATGAACAGTTAGCTAGAGAAGCTTTAGTTCGACGTAAGTCTTATGCGGAAACTGTTCAAGCGTTGCAAGGGCAAGTTAGTTCTCAAGAGACTATTATTACTAAGCTGAAGCAAGATTTAAGAACTTTGGAGGGTAAGATTGCTGAGGCGAGAATGCGGAAGGATATGTATATTGCTCGTGCGCGATCGGCTCAGGCAGCGGCGAAAATGAATGAGTTAATGGATAGATATAATCCTAGTGGAACTTTGCGGGCTTTTGAGCGAATGGAGGAGAAGATTTTGGAATTGGAAGCTCGCTCAGAGGTGATTGAAAATATGGGAAGTCGGGAGTTAGAAAGTAAGTTTGCGGCTTTGGAAAGGGGAAGTGATGTTGATGCTGAGTTGGCGCGAATGAAGCAAAGAATTGTTGGTGGGACTGGGGATTAGGGATTGAGGGCTGGGAAAGTTTTGAGTTAATAAACTTCTCTGTTTCCCCATCTCCATTTCTGCTAGCCTCTAAATTAGTAGCGATTTGTAGAAATATGAAATACCATCAATTGGGCAAGAGTTCTTTAAATGTTTCCTGCATCGGATTAGGCTGTATGGGAATGTCAGAATTTTATGTAGGTGGCGATGAGGAGGAGTCAATTGCTACTATTCATCGTGCCTTAGATTTGGGTGTAAATTTTCTCGATACTGCTGATATGTATGGTGTGGGAAAAAATGAAGAATTGGTGGGAAGGGCAATTAAAAATCGCCGGGATGAAGTGATTTTGGCTACGAAGTTTGGTAATGTACGATCGGCAAATGGTGAGTTTTTAGGTGTTAATGGAACACCGGAATATGTCCGCCAAGCTTGTGATGCGAGTCTGCAACGTTTGGGAATAGATGCGATCGATCTTTATTATCAACATCGTGTCGATCCGAATGTGCCAATTGAAGAAACTGTTGGTGCAATGGCGGAGTTGGTGCAAGCGGGAAAGGTGCGTTTTTTGGGGCTTTCGGAAGCTGCGCCGGAAACAATTCGACGGGCAAATGTAGTACATCAAATTACCGCTTTACAAACAGAATATTCCCTTTGGACTCGCGATCCTGAAGATGAAATTTTGCCAACTTGTCGCGATTTAGGAATTGCTTTTGTGGCTTATAGTCCTTTAGGTAGAGGTTTTTTAACTGGGCAAATTAAGAGTATTGATGATTTAGCGCCGGATGATTGGCGACGTTTTTCACCTCGCTTTCAAGGAGAGAATTTTTCCAAGAATTTGGATTTAGTAAAAAAGATTGAAGAATTAGCGAAAGAAAAAGATTGTCAACCTTCCCAATTAGCTTTAGCTTGGCTGTTAGCTCAAGGTGAGGATATTGTGCCAATTCCGGGTACAAAAAGAGTTAAATATTTAGAGGAAAATGTAGCAGCAGCGGAAGGAGTTGCTTTAAGTTTGGGTGAGTTGGAAATGCTCGATCGCATTGCGCCAAAAGGTGTCGCTTCTGGTGAACGTTACCCGGAATTCGCCATGAAAGCTGTTAACCTCTAACCTAAGATATAAGATGGCTTTTTTGCGAATGTTTATGATTAACTAACTTAGCGATCGTCTTTTTGTGGAAGCGATCGCTAACTACTTTAAAACTTTTAATTATAACTCAATTTGCCCTTCTTACTTAAGTTATAAATTCACTCTTCGACTACCCCCTAAAACCGAATTTTCAGTAATAATTGAAGAAATGTTAAGTAACCAACAGAGATGGCTATCATCGCAAAAAAGTTTATTCCCAATATACCAGCATTTAAATCGAGAAATTATCGCCTTTTCTTTGCCGGACAAGGTTTATCATTAATAGGCAGTTGGATGACTCAAGTCGCTGCCATTTGGCTAGTTTATAAACTATCAACATCACCTTGGTTATTGGGAATAGTGGGATTTGCAAGTCAAGTACCGAGTGTAGTATTCCTCCCTATTGCTGGGGTATTTGTGGAAAAATGGAATCGCCATCGAGTGATTATTGCCACCCAAGTATTATCAATGATTCAATCTTTAGCTTTAGCTATTTTAACCTTAACAGGAGTGATTGATATTTGGCATTTAATCTTGCTCAGTTTATTTCAGGGTACAGTAAATGCTTTTGATGCGCCAGCACGTCAAGCTTTTGTATCAGAAATTGTGGAAAAGAGAGATGATTTAGCAAATGCGATCGCTCTCAATTCTGCTATGTTTAATGGAGCCAGATTAATTGGCCCAGCTATTGCCGGAATAGTTTTAGCCACTATAGGCGCAGGATATTGCTTTCTCATCGATGGACTTAGCTACATTGCCGTAATTTCCGCCTTATTATCAATGAAACTTAAGCCTCATATTGTCCCCTTAAATATTAAAGGAAATTCTTTACAACGTTTAAAAGAAGGATTTGTTTATACTTTCACTTTTCCTCCAATTCGCGCCATCATCTTGCTACTAGCATTAGTCAGTTTCATGGGAATGCAATATACAATTTTAGCCCCCATTTTTGCCACAAAAATCTTAAATGGAGGCCCAGATGCTTTAGGCTTTTTAATGGCAGCGTCAGGAATTGGGGCATTAGTAGGTGCGGTGTATCTCAGCAGTCGCAAAAGTGTTGTTGGACTTGGTAAAATAATTGCTTATGCACCAGCAATTATGGGAGTTGGATTAGTTGCTTTCGGCTTATCTCGTGCATTGTGGCTTTCCCTATTAATGATGTTTGTAATCGGGCTAGGTTTTATCTTACAATTTGCCTCCAGTAACACCTTATTACAAACAATAGTTGAAGATGATAAAAGAGCCAGAGTACTCAGTATTTACACATTGGCATTTTTCGGAGTTATCCCCTTTGGTAACTTGTTTGCTGGCGGACTAGCTAATTATATTGGTGCGCCTAATACAGTGATAATCGGCGGTATATTTTGCATTTTAGGTTCCTTAATTTTTGCCCGACAACTCCCTCGACTCAAACCATTTGTACATCCTATCTATGCCGAAAAAGGTATCATTCCCTCAGCTAAAAATTAAAAAATCTGTGTGAAAAGCCATGACAGAGTAAAAAGTTGCTTATAATTTTTTACACAGAACTTCAGAGTTACCTTAGCTAAGGACAGTTCTATGAAATACAAGCAGGTAGTAATTACTCGTCACGGTAGTTCGGAAGTTTTACAAGTAACAGAAGATGAAATTCCCGAACCAAAATCGAACGAAGTGCGGGTAAAAGTTCTAGCCACAAGTGCAGCTTTTACTGATGTTTTGGTGCGTGAAGGAATATACCCCGGAACACCTAAAGTGCCTTTTTCACCAGGCTACGATATCGTCGGTATTGTTGATAAACTAGGCGCAGAAGTTAGCAATTTAGAACTAGGAAAAATAGTAGTCGCCATGACAATTTTTGGCGGCTACACTGAGTTTATTTGTTTACCTGAAACCGAACTAATTCCTGTACCTTCAGAAGTGAATCCTGTAGAAGCAGTTTGCTTACCTTTAAGTTATCTTACTGCTTATCAAATGTTACATCGCATTGCCAAAGTTCAATCTGGTGAACGCATTTTAGTTCATGGTGCTGGCGGTGCGGTGGGAATGGCTTTGTCGCAACTTGGTAAACTGGCAGAATTGCAAATATATGGTACTGCTTCTCAAGGTAAACATGAATTTGTTTCTAGTTTAGGAGCAATACCAATCGATTACAAAAATGAGGATTTTGTCAGCAAGATTCGGGAACTTACAAGTGATGGTGTAGACGTAGTTTTTGATGGGGTTGGCGGTAATTATATTCCCCGTTCTTATAAAATTTTGCGCCCCAAAGGAAGATTAGTTAATTACGGGTTTTCGGGAGTGTTAAAAAGTAAAAATGCCAGGTTAATTAAATTAGTTTTTGGTTTGGGATTATTGTCAATTCTCAACTTAATTCCTGATGAAAAGGAGGCAATTTTCTACTCTGTTGCTGATGCAAAAAAGAAACATCCTGATTGGTTTAGAGAAGATCTAACTCAGTTACTGCAATTACTGAAAAATCAACAAATTCAACCAAAAATTGCTGCAATAATGCCTTTATTAGAAGCAAGTCGCGCCCATGAATTAGTAGAAAATTCAGCTGTTAGCGGTAAAATAATTTTGGCTTGCAATACATAAGGGCATAACATGGAAAATTCTATAAATTCATCGCCAGTTTTTCAGCGTCATTTACCATTAGAAGGTAGCTATAATATCCGGGATATTGGAGGTTATGTTACAGTTGATGGTTATCAAACACGCTGGAAAACTATTCTGCGTTCAGATAGTTTGCATCGACTTTCACCAGTGAGTCAACAAGCAATAATTGATTACGGGGTAAAAATAATTATTGACTTACGTTACGCTTCGGAAGTTCAAAATAGACCAAGTGTTTTTGCTGAATCAAAACAGATAAAATATCTCAATGTTCCCTTGTTTGAGAATGAATTATTAGAAAAATTAAAAGTATTAAAAAGTCAGGCGGAAAACTACTATGTTTGGTTAGATAGCTGTCAAGCACAGTTTCGGAAGATTCTAGAAACTATTATTGATAGTTTACCATCACCACTTTTAATTCATTGTACGGGAGGAAAGGATCGCACGGGTTTAACTATTGCTTTATTGCTGAGTGTGGCGAATGTACCAGTAAATACTATTGTGGAAGATTTTGTTTTAAGTGGTGATTATCTCGCGCCGATGTTTGCGCCTTTGTTACCAAAAGCCAGAGAACTTGGCTATGCTTATATGTTTGAATGTCGTGCAGAAACTTTGTTAGATACTTTTAAGTATTTAGATGAAAAATATGGGGGAGTAATTGGTTATTTGCATACAATTGGTTTAACAAGCGAGCAAATAGATAATTTACGTTCTTTGTTGCTGGAAGATCGACAAAATCTAGATTAATTATGATATAAACAATGATTTTTCGCCAAATTATCCAATTTATTCTCACAGGCTTAGTAGCGTGCTGGTTTATAGTTTTTGGATACAGTGTTAACGCTATAACTACAGAATACTTAAGCGAACAAGGGGAATTGTTTCGGCAAGTACTAACGGCTGCTAAATTAACGCCTGATGATTTCAAATTAGATCGGGCAGATATGGCGTTATGGGGTGGTGACAAATATCGATTTAAAATGCTGGATTTGTTTTTTGATAACCCTTGGAAAATTAGCGGTTACACTCGCACTATCAGTGGAGACTTTTTGGCTGCTAAATCTGATTTAGCTTTTCTAGCTGCAAGTACTCAGAGAAGAATTGATGCAGAAGGTGTTAATCCTAGATTAAATACAGATTTATTAACCAAATATCAGCAGCAAGTCAAAAAATTGGGTGATGATGCTTTAGCTGTTAGTTTAAGTCAATTAACTGGCAAATCTGCTGATAGTTTTAAAAATCAGCAATATGAAGCTTTACCCTCACAGCTACGTTCTTTTGTCGCGCAGTTTTTATTAACCATACCTGATGTGCTGCATTATAGAGATTTGGGACTTTTGCGATCGCTCAAAAAGCTACAATTAAATCCGGATCTAACCTACAGCAATGTCATTGATTACATAATGCAGATTGTTAATCAAGACACTCCTCAAGCAAAAGAGGAAACCCCAGAACAGATAGTATTAATTGAATCTTTGCTAGATAATGTTGATTTTAAATTTCTGAATACGGGAGCTACCTTAGCTATCAGTGCGACTCAAGAATTGCAAAATCAATTGAGTCAGTTAAATCTCAGTTCTTTGTTGATTGATGAAGATTTCATTATAGATACACCCCAAGGTGAAATTATTATCAATGGTAAAGGCGATCGCATTTATCCCCCAAAAGATTATCTACTGATAATTGATATTGCAGGTAACGACACTTACTCTAGTGGTGCAGCAAATAGAAATATCAATCACGGTGTCAGCGTTATTGTTGACTTAGCAGGTAATGACCAATATTCCAGTCCACTAGGGACAGTGCCGAGTTTTGGTGCAGGTATCTTTGGCTATGGGGTGCTGATGGATATGCAAGGTAATGATATTTACCAAGCAGAGTACTTTAGCCAAGGAGTGGGAATTTTTGGTACAGGCATTTTGTACGACGCGCAAGGTGAAGACACTTATGGTGGTATTGGCAATCTCCAAGGTAGCGGTAGTTTTGGTATGGGACTGCTGATCGATAATCAAGGGAGCGATCGCTATTCTTTATATAGATATGGTCAAGGCTACGGTTTTACTAAAGGTGTGGGACTATTGCTAGATAGTGAGGGTGATGATTATTACATCGGTATGGAAGACAAATATCCCAATGGTGGCCCCTTTGGAGCCGAAAAGCACGTTCATTTCTCCCAAGGTGCAGCTTTTGGTAGACGTGCTGACTACAATGATGGTCACAGTTGGGCTGGTGGAATGGGGATGTTAATCGATGGCACAGGAAATGACCGCTACGAATGCGATGTTTACTGCCAAGGTACAGCTTACTGGTATAGTTTGGGTTTGTTAGTAGATAAAACCGGAGATGATTATCACCGAAGCGGAGTTTATAGTTTGGGAGGTTCACCACATTTTGCTGTTGGTATTTATCAAGATGATAGTGGTAGCGATCGCTATAAAGTGAGACTTTCGCAAAGTCTGGGTAAAGGTCGTGATTGGAGTATTGGCTGGTTTGAAGACAGTGCAGGCAACGACCAATATTTAGGACATCATGGAATATTAGGTAGTGCAGATGTTAATGGTATTAGCGTTTTTTGGGATAAGAAAGGTGATGATACTTATCTATCTTTTGCCGAACCTGCTTATGGACAATCTTCTGTTGAAGGTGTATCTGGTTTGCGAGAATTCATGCTTACTTTAGGCTTATTTGTTGATGGTGGGGGAAAAGATAATTACTTTTTAGTTCCAGAAAAATACAATCAAAGCAAGTTAGAAGAGGTAGAGATAGATCCGCAAAATTTGTTAATTAACCCTGTTGTTGGAAATAATCAAATTTGGTGTCGTCCTTCTATTCCTCATGATGTTAAAAGAGCTTACGGTTGTGGGATAGATAGAAATTAACAAATAGGGAATAAAAATATAACGATCGGATTTTTTGAAAGTGCGATCGCAATTCCCTATCCACAATATAATTATTAATACTTGAATAGACAACTTAAGCCATGACTCAAACAAACCGAAAAATTCCCCGTCGTCGAGGCAGACTATTCCCAGAATTCACAATACCCCCAGAAGAACTAGCCAGACGCAAAGCCGAAAAAGATGCTCGCTCTCAACGTTATCGTGAAGTTTTTTCAAAAGTCAGCCCTGAATTGATGAAAAACCATTACAACTGGTTTATTGTTATTGAACCAGACAGTGGTGATTATTTTATCGACATTGATGAAGAAGTAGCAGTTCAAAAAACTCGTCAAAAGTACCCTAGCGGAATGGTTGGCATTATGCGTCTTAATGAAACAGGAACTTGTGGAATGATATGATTTCAGGCAAGTTCGGTGAAATAGGGGAGTTAATTTTTGAAATTGATTTAATTGCTGCTGATGGAGAAAGGTTTACTATCGATGGGCTACTAGATACAGGATTTACAACAGGCTGGCTTGCACTTCATACCCAAGATGTTCTCAGTCTGGGGTGGGTTATGATTGAAAGTGAACGAGCCATGCAGATTGCACGGGGCGAGGCATTTTTTGATGTATATGAAGGAAGAGTTGTACTGGATGAACAGGAATACATAATTCCGGTTTTAGCTGGGGATGGAATTCCTGAATCTTTACTGGGTTTACAATGGTTGAAAATGCTGCCGCTAACGGTGAATTTTGCTGCTGGATTGTTGACTTTAGGGTAAATAGGAAAGGTGGGGAATTTGTTGATAATTGCAACGTCAAGGGATGGGGGTTTTATATGTCCAAGGATAAGTAAGTTATACAGCGCATTTATTTCATAGTTCTCTCTCAGTTAATAAAGGTTTTAGATCCATTTTTTTTAGTAAGAGCAGAAGTTATGAGCAACAGTTCTTTCTTTGGAAAACCCAAAGAACAATCGAAAGTCAAAATTGAAATAGTTGCTAAATACTTTCGGGCTTGGGCAGAAATAATTATACCTAGAGCCAAAAAATATCAAAAAAGTATTGCCTATGTAGATTTATTTTCTGGCCCTGGCGAATACCAAAATGGTTATAGATCTACACCACTGCTTATCTTAGAACGTGCTATAGCTGATCCTGAAATGCGAGATATGCTAATAACTATCTTTAATGATATAAATCCAGAGCATACTAAATCTCTACAGCAAGCAATAGACTCTATACCGAAGATACGCATTTTACAAAATAAGCCATTAGTCTTAAATAAAGCAGTAGGAGAAGAAATTTTACTCGAATTGGAAAGAATCAAATCAATTCCTAAACTCTTTTTTATAGATCCTTATGGGTACAAAGGTTTATCCCTTACTCTCATTAGCTCTGCAATTAAAGGCTGGGGTTGTGATTGTATATTTTTCTTCAATTACAACCGAATAAATATGGATTTGAATAATCAATTAGTAAAAGAAGATATGAATTCTCTATTCGGCAAAGAGCGAGCAGATAATCTTCGAGAAAGACTTGCACCAATGCAGCCTGATGAAAGAGAGTCAACTATTGTTAATGCTATTGGTGAAGCTTTGAAAGAAGTAGGTGGTTCACATATTCAGGAGTTTTGCTTCAAGAATGATAGGGGAAACCGTACTAGCCATTATCTAATTTTTGTATCCAAAGATAAGTGTGGGCATTCCATTATGAAAGATATAATGGCTAAAGAAGGTTTTATGACAGAAGAAGGTGTACCATCTTTTGAATATAGTTCGGTCACACATAGGCAGCTTTCTCTATTTGATGATTATCAACTAATTGAAAAATTGAAAAATATGTTGATGGATGAGTTTGCTGGTCAAACTATTACTATGATAGATATTTATGAGCAACATCATGTTGGAAAACGCTACATTAAAAAAAATTACAAGGATGCGCTTCTCCAACTAGAGGCTCAAGGGAAAATTACAGCTATTCCAGCTAAACGTAAAAAAAACACTTTCGGAGATAATGTACAGGTTATATTCCCGCCTAAGCAGTAAGTGCTACTTTATTTGATTTGCGGGATGTTCTCACTTTATGTTTTTCCCATTTTTTTCTATGCTGTTCCCATGCTGTAGGCATCTCATCCCAGATTTGATCATCTAAAAGTCTTCCACCTGCTTTTGGTGTTCTACCTCCCCATTGTTTAAAGAAAAATGCCACATCAGCTTCTTGACATTGAGCGCGAATACTTTGCACCCATTCTAATTCTATAGGACGGTGTTTTACACCCGATTCTCCGCCAACAATAACCCAGTCAATATCTGTTAAGTTAAGCTGCAAAGCACCTAACAGAGGTTCGCAGGAAAGAAAGCGTACATTTGCAGGTACTTGTCGCAAAGAATCAACCCGATGAACGTAATTTTGATTTTCTACAGAGACCCCCATCCAAATATTGTTGTGCCATTCTAATTCAGGTGCTAATTGAAGCAAACGATCATGGCGTTTAGTTAGTATTTGATATATATGCCAAGGGGTTTCACCAATTACATCAAACACTTGTTTAAGGAAATCAATTGGCACTTTTTCATGAAATAGATCGCTCATTGAATTCACAAAAATTCTGCTGGGAGTACGCCAGTGTTTAGGCTCTTCTAAACGTTCTGGATGCAGTGTCAACTCAAATCCATTAGGAAAGTTTTTTGGGAAACGTTTGGTGAGAGCTTCTGCATAGCAATGCGTGCAACCTGGACTGATTTTATTACAGCCAGTTGTAGGGTTCCAAGTTCTATCTGTCCACTCTATACCAGTATTAGTGCTAGCCATATTCAGACTGTACCATTGAAACAGCAACTTTTGTGTTGAGAGCCATAAAAACAAAATAGTACAATTGCACTATTTGTTAGGAATATTATGCCCTAAAATGCAGCAAAATACCAGAAATATATTTTCTATTTAGTAGATTAAATAAACAAATTCGCAATCTACAAGCTTGTAAATGAATGGATTAGAACTAATAAATATGAATAACTAAAAACAACGATCGCTCTCACCATTTTAAATTAATATCCGGCTACACCTTTTTTTTCGGGATGATAAGCGGTAATTGCTACTTTTTGATCGGGGGTGTAAATCGCCTCGACTTTTGCCCATTTGTAGTGATACCAATCTACCTTAATTCTGGCACCTTCAGCTGGCTGGCTACTGATACGTCTGTAGCCAGCTTGCTGCATAATTTCTTCAAATTTATGGGTAGGTAAAGTTTTACTACTAATCTTACCTATGCCGTCAATTTGATGTTTATCGAGGGTCATAGTCTCCCTGGTAGGTGCTGTATATCCGGTATCCCGGTAATACTAGCGCCAAACCAGCGAAACTATGTATTGTACCGGGATAGCTTCTTTCTGCTTTGCTACCACCGATGCGGAAATTCCATGAACCAAACCAACAATATATCCCTGGAACTAGAGCGTCCATACTGTATGCGATCGCTCTTTTCTTTTCACCTGGAATTGGTTGTATTTCTTTAAATGAACGCTTGTGATCTTTGTAGCGATAGGCGTTATTTAAAGCCAGCATTCTAAGTCCCTCTTTATTCATTAATTAATGATGTCTTAATCTTCCGAGAATTGGAGAACGTAATTGTTTCTCTTGGCTGTTTACTATTTCAAGATAACACAATGTCACACAGTATTAAATAAATATTTGCAATGATTAGGAAAAATTTCTTACTCTTGACATAGTTAGAAGTGAAGGTTATGTGAGTTTATCAAAATGTTAAGGAAAAAAATCAGATCGCACATCATGGAGAACACGCACGACCTAAAATTTGCATCTAGTGAAAAAATCTATGAATGACGACTTCCATCGGGCATAGTTGCTCCTGTTAAAATTGCTTCTTGCCATTTATTTGCTGTAACTTCCATGAATGCTCCCCGGAGACTAGCACCACGTAAATCTACTTTACTCATTTGTGCTACACAAAGGTTAGCTCCCCACAAGTAAGCTTCTCGCAAACAAGTTTCAGTTAAGTCAGCATCGCCCAAATTAGCCATATTTAAATTCGCGCCTGTTAAGTCAGCTTTGCTCAAATTTGTTTCACTCAAATCAGCTTTACTTAAATTAGCGGCACACAAATCAGCTTTAGTTAAATTTGCCCTAATTAAGTTAGCTGCATGAAGATTTGCTCTAGCTAACATGGAAACGCGCAACTGAGTATTGCTTAAATTACTAGCTAATAAATTAGCTCCGCTTAAGTTTGCGCCGCTTAATTTTGCCTCACTGAAATTAACTCCCTCTAAATCGACACTATTGAGATCTACACCATTTAACCAAGCATTACTTAATTTAACTCCGTTTAGTAATGCTCCCCGCAATATTGCGCCACTCAATCTGGCTCCGCTAAGATTAGCCCAACTAAAGTTAGCATCTACTAAATTGGCGGAACGGAAGTTAATTCCCCGTAAATCTGCGCCACAAAAATTTACACCTTCTAAGTTGGCTAAACGCAAATTAACTGCGGTAAGAATTGCGCCGCTGAGTCTGGCTCCTTTGAGTACAGATTTAACTAAATAAGCTCCTTGAAGATTTGCTTTTGTTAAGTCGGCATTTGTTAAGAATGACTCATTAATTTTGGCAAAACTTAAGTCTGCTCTATGGAGGAAAACGCCACTTAAATTGCTTCCGGTTAAATGCGATCGTTTTAAGTTAGCTGCTGCTAAGTATGCGCCGGAAAGGTTGATTCCTGTTAAGTTGGCATTTTCCAAGTCAGCGCCGATTAAATTAGCTCCGGTAAAATCCCTTTCCCCGGCTGCGTAGCGTTTGAGTAATTCATGAGCATCCATTATGATTAATCTCCATAATATTGCTAAAAATAGTCTCTATTTATAGCTTGCCCAATAAAACCCCAAAAAAATATTAATTTTCTTGCTATAAGTGATAACTTTACTTGCTGCAACATGAAGAATTTTTACTTTTCCTGATAATACTAGTAAAAGGAGCTAGCTTTTATGAGAATTGTAGCTCATCAAACAGGTTGGTAGTAGGGACTTCAGTTCTAGCTTTACATAAAGGAATGGTGCGTTTCTTTTCGCTCGAGAGTTAATGCCAACAGCTGTAAAAGTTTCGGCTGTGGGCGGAGGCACTAAAGAGATTTGCGCCTCTGAAATTTATTATTAAAAAAACCAGCGTTTTCCTGATAATTCCTCATTAAACTTAGCTATTCATGCAAAGTTCCATCGGGCATTGTTGCACCAGTTAAAATTGCCTCTTGCCAGTCTGCACCATGCAAATAAGCACCCCGAAGACTGGCTCCTCTTAAGTCTGCTCCGCGCAATTCAGCGACATTTAAATTAGCGCCCCACAGGTAAGCTTTCCGCAAACTGGCATCTGATAAATCGGCTTCGCTTAAATTAGCCATGTTTAATTTGGCTCCAGTTAAATCGGCTTCATTTAAACTAGCAGTAGTTAAATCAGCTTTGCTCAAATTTGCTTCGCACAAATCTGCTTTAGAAAGTACCGCTCCGGTTAAATTTGCTGCGTGCAAGTTAGATCTAGCTAATAATGTAACTCGCAACTGACAATTACTTAAATTAGTGGCAGATAAATTAGTTGCTGTTAAATTAGCACCACTCAGTTTAGAGTTACTTAAGTTAATTCCGTCTAATTCCATACCACTTAAATCTACACCGTTAAGCAGAGCTTCAGATAACTTAATTCCATTAAGTGATGCTCCTTGGAGTAATGCACCACTTAATCTAGCTCCAGTGAGATTAGCCCAATTTAAATTGGCATTGGTAAGATTTGCGGAACGCAAATTAACTTCGCGTAAGTCTGCTCCACATAAATTTATTGCTTCTAAATTAGCTAAACGAAAGTTGACTGCGGTTAAGATTGCTCCGCTTAGTTTGCTTCCTTTAAGTATTGACCTAACTAAATATGCTCCCTTCAAATTAGCCTTGGTTAAGTCTGCATTTGTTAGTAATGCTTCGTCAAGTCTAGCAAAGCTTAAGTTCGCTCGATGTAGGAAAGCATTTTCAAAGTTCGCTCCAGTTAATTGCGCTCGACTTAAGTTAGTTGCTCCCAAATATGCACCAGAAAAGTTAGCTTTTACTAAATGAGCTCTTTCTAAGTTAACGCCGATGAGATTGATCCCACTAAAGTTTCTTTCTCCTTTGGCATAACGTTCGATTAATTCATTAGCGTCCATTTCTTTAATCCCCAGTGAAGCCTATATTAATAAGTCTAGATTTATTTATGCTTATTCTCCACTGTAATCTTACGTGAAATAAATTTTTAAACAATTTTCAATATACTTTTGCGGCGAAATATAAATAAATTTTAACTTTCGCTCGGACAAGCTATGATTGAAATGAAGGTGGTAGTTGTTACTAGCGTGAATAAAGTTACTTTTGCTGCTACCATAAATTATGGTATTAGATTCTCGTTCTTTCTTTTATTAATGAATGCTTCTGCGATCGCTCCTGTGCAATTTCTCCAACGTCAAGCGGCTTCTCTATTGCTGTATCAATCTGTTTTGGAAGATACCCCAGGTGTGGCTTTCCTGAACTTGCTGCAAGCTTTGAGACATCGCGATGCAGATGGATTAAGTTATTTACAAGCTTATGGACAATGGGTAAAGGCTTTAGCTAGCAAAAATCAAAGCTGGCAGGAATATTTATTAAGCAAAATTCTCCGGGATGAAAATCCTTTTAGCCAACAAGCACAGTATTATAAATTAGCAGATTTACCTCCGGCTTTAGTTGCTGCGGCTAGTCAAGATTTACAAGCATTACAAAGTCTTTACGAATGTAGTGGCGCTGATATTAGTTATTGGATTCAAGAAGCTGCTCAACTGCCTTTGGCTCCGGTTGTTTGGTATTTAGAATCCGATCGAATAGCTGGTTCGGCGCAAGAAGTAGAGTTAATTAATACTTGGCAAGAATTAGAAGATTGGACAGATGTTTTAGCAGATTTAGCTAATTATTACCGGGAATTTGGTACGGGGATATTTGCGGAATATCAAGCTTTTCGCTGGCAAGCTGGAGAATTAGTGGGGATTGCTTATCCCGATCCGATTAACTTAAAAGAGTTAGTTGGCTATGAGTTACAACGAGAGGCGTTAATTAAAAATACTGAGTTTTTATTAGCAGGTTATCCGGCGCTTCATGTGTTACTTTATGGCAGTCGAGGTTCCGGTAAGTCTTCTTTAGTTAAAAGTTTGTTGAATGAATATGGCGATCGCAATTTGCGCCTGATTGAAGTCGCCAAAACTGAACTGAAAGATTTACCATCAATTGTGGAAAAGCTGCGAAATTTGCCTCAAAAATTTATTATTTTTGTTGATGACCTTTCCTTTGAAGAAGACGACGACGCTTTCAAAGCTTTAAAAGTAGTTTTGGAAGGCAATGTAACAGCTAGAACGCAAAATGTCGTGGTTTATGCTACTTCTAATCGACGGCATTTAATTCGAGAATTTTTTGCAGACAGACCTCGACCAAGTGATAATGAAGAAGTTCATGCTTGGGATACTATGCAGGAGAAACTTTCTTTTAGCGATCGCTTTGGCTTAACCTTAACTTTTGAACCAGCAGATCAGAAAACTTATTTAAAAATAGTACAACATTTAGCTAAGCAAGCTGCGATTAAATTACCACCCGAAGAAATAGAACAGCGGGCGTTACAATGGGCAACTCGTCATAATGGCAGGTCAGGACGTACTGCACGCCAGTTTGTAGATTTCTTAAGTGCAGAGTTGGCAATTTAAATTTAATTTTCGAGTTAATCCAAAGTCGCAACCCTAAAAGCAATGTGTTAAAGATAACATTCACAAAAAGTTCATAAAAATTTCTATCCCAGGTTAGTATTAAAAATTTGTCAACTCACGTAAGGTATTATAGTTTCTTTCAACAAGAATGAGCCATAACTGCCTTGAAAAACGGTGTCATCCTCAACGCAAATTACCGAAAATACCAACGCTACTTTGTGGCTATCGTTGCTAATGCGATCGCTTTAATTTCCACATGGTTGTTACAACCTATACTTACGCCAACGCTGTTTGCTTTGTTTTTTGCCTCAATTACAGTTTCTTCTTTGTATGGTGGAAGAGAATCTGGACTACTAGCTACACTATTAGCAGGAATTACCTTCAGCTATTTTTTCGTTCCGCCATTTTTCTCCTTAGAATTTGCCTCAACACGAGAAGTTTTTCGGTTAATTATTCTGTTATCAGTAGCTTTGTTATTGGCGTTTGTCAGTGCAGCTTTGCGAAGTGCGAAGTTACGAGTGGAAAAAAATTTCCAAAAGCTGCGGGAAACTCAGCAAATGTTTGAAAGTTTTATGAATCATAGTCCGGCGACGGCATTTATTAAGGATGAAGCCGGACGTTATATTTATGTTAATCAAACACTTGAGCGAATATTCGATCGACCGTTAAAAGATTATCTAGGAAAAACTGATTTTGATTTTTTTTCGGCAGATATGGCGCAACAATGGCGCGATAATGATTTAGCTGTTTTAGCTGCAAATCGGGCGATCGAATTTAGCGAAACTGTCTTACTAAAAGATGGAGAACATATCTACACTTCATTCAAATTTCCCTTTCCCGATGCTCAAGGGAGAAAGTTACTGGCAGGAATGTCATTAGATATTACTGAATCCCAGCGCATTAAAGAAGCATTGCATGAAAGTAACGAACGCTATCGGTTATTAGCAGAAGGTTTGCCACAATTTGTTTGGATTTCTGAAGCTAATGGTCAACTGGAATACTGCAATCAATATTGGTACGAATACACAGGTTTAAATAAAGAGCAGACTCTTAATTCAAGTTGGAGTACAGTTGTTTATCCTGATGATGTAGAAAGATTAACTCAACGATGGAATACCGCCGCAGCGTTGCAAGAAAGCTACGAAATAGAGTATCGTGTTCGCCAAAATAATGCACAATATCGCTGGTTTTTAGGCTCTGTTGCTCCGATTCATGATTATCGCGGTAATGTGATTAAATGGGTGGGAAGTGCGATCGATATTCACGATCGCAAACAAGCAGAAGCGGAACGGACAAAACTTTTAGCTGCCGAACAAACAGCACGTCAAGAAGCAGAACTAGCAAAAACTCAAGCAGAGGTAGAACGTTCTCGACTGCAAGAATTTTTCCGCAAAGCACCAGCATTAATTGCTGTAACTAAAGGACAGGATCATATTTATGAATTTGTAAATACCGCTCATCAAGAAGTAGTTGGTCGTTCGGAAGCAGAATTAATTGGTAAACCAATAAAAGCAATTTTCCCCGAATTGCGGGGACAGGGATTTTTTGAAGCATTAGACGAAGTTTATCAGACTGGAATTCCTTTTCTAGGCAATGAAATGCTTGCAGAATACGATCGCTACCATAACGGCACAATTTATCAAGGTTTTTTCAATTGTGTTTACCAACCTTTGTGGAATACTGATGGTGAAATTGAAGGGATATTGCTTCATGCAGTAGAAGTAACTGAACAAGTATTAGCTAGACGGCAAACTGAGGAATTACTGAGACAATTAGAATCGGAAAGAGCACTTTTAGAAGCAGTTTTACAACAAATGCCGGGAGGAGTAATTATTGCTGAAGCACCTTCTGGTAGGCTAATTTTAGGTAACAAACAAGTAGAAGAAATTTGGCGAACGCCCTTTATTCCTTCTGATAGTGTTAAACAATACCGTCAGTATCCCGGTTTTCATATTAATGGTAAATTGTATCAATCGGAAGAATGGCCTTTAGCTCGTTCTTTGGTTACAGGCGAAATTATTACAAGTGAAGAGATTAAGATATTACGAGGTGATGGAAGCTATGCTTTTATTGAAGTGAGTTCCGCACCAATTTGCGATCGCGCTGGTAAAATTGTCGCAGGCGTGGTAACTTTCCACGACATTACTGACCGGAAACAAGCAGAGAAAGAGCGAGAACAACTGTTAGCAAGAGAGCAAGTTGCTAGGGAAGAAGCGGAAGCCGCCAACCGCACCAAAGATGAGTTCTTAGCAGTGCTTTCTCATGAATTGCGATCGCCCTTAAATCCGATTTTAGGCTGGGCAAAATTATTAAGAACTCGGCAAATGGATCAAAACAAAACTGCTCAAGCATTAGAAACTATTGAGCGTAATGCTAAACTACAAGCGCAGTTAGTTGAAGACTTATTAGATGTTTCCCGAATTTTGCGCGGCAAGCTCAGTTTAAACATAACTGCTGTGGATTTAATCACTGTAATTGAAGCTGCGATCGAAACAGTTCGTTTAGCAGCAGTCGCCAAATCTATCCAGATTGAAACAATTTTTGCCAAGGATGTTGGCTTAATTACAGGCGATACTAACCGACTGCAACAAGTAATTTGGAATTTGCTTTCTAACGCCGTTAAGTTTACCCAAATTGGCGGCAAAGTAGAAATCAAATTAGAAGAAGTTAATCATCAAGCCCAAATTCAAGTAACTGACAATGGTAAAGGAATTAAACCAGAATTTCTCCCATTCGTTTTTGATTATTTCCGCCAAGCTGACAGTAGCACGACTCGCAAATTTGGCGGTTTAGGGTTGGGATTAGCGATCGTCCGTCAAGTAGTAGAATTGCATGGGGGAACTGTATTTGCAGCCAGCGAGGGAGAAGGTAACGGCGCAACTTTCACTGTTAAATTACCCCTATTAAACAAGGTAAATAAAATTATCAGTACGGAAAACAATGGTTCTTCCACAATTAATATTAATCCTTTGCCTCTAGCAGGGATGAAAATTTTAGTAGTAGATGATGAAGCAGATGTCCGACAATTAATTAGTTTTGTTTTAGAAGAATATGGCGCAACAATTACCGTAGTAGCATCAGCAAAAGAAGCCTTAACAGCATTAAAGCAATCCCTGCCAGATATTTTAGTTAGTGATATTGGAATGCCCGGAATGGATGGTTATATGTTAATAGAAAAAGTGCGTTCTTTACCACCAGAAAAAGGGGGAGAAGTTCCAGCGATCGCACTGACCGCCTACGCCGGAGATATTAATGAGCAAAAAGCACTTTCAAGTGGCTTTCAAAAACACATTGCTAAACCCGTAGAACCAGAAGTATTAATGCAAGCAATTACCAGTTTGGTTAAACCTAATAATCTCATTCAAAATATCCTTTAAAAAGGAGCGATCGCATATTAAAAAGGTACATGATGGCGCTGTCTTCACTCCTTATCTAGGAAAGACCGCGCCATCACGAACGTGAAAATTTATTAAGTATTATTGCTTGTCAGTCATTTTTGCGATCCCTCTAGAAAAATAACGGCTCGAATTGATGCAAAAGCTGTTCCGAGGTGCTACAATACTAAAAGAGAATTAAATATCGGTTGCAGCATTTGTTTTTAGTATTAACTAGTTTCTACGTTTTTCCATTGACAGACTTCTCTCCGAAATTTCACTCTCCACACCCCTTAAGTTTTGGAGTCAATCTATGTCAATCTATGTAGGCAATCTGTCTTACGACGTTACAGAAGCTGATTTAACATCTGTATTCACAGAATATGGATCGGTAAAGCGAGTTCAGTTACCTATTGACCGCGAAACAGGTCGGATGCGCGGCTTTGGTTTTGTGGAAATGGGTGCCGATTCTGAAGAAGCGGCTGCCATTGAAGCACTTGATGGTGCAGAATGGATGGGTCGTGATTTAAAGGTCAATAAAGCAAAACCTCGTGAAGAACGCGGTGGCTCATTTGGTGGTGGACGCAGAAATAACAACTTCTCCCGCAGCTACTAAACGCTAATACTAAATAGTATTTAGTATTAGCTCTCAAAAATAGACCATTAATAAGTCAAAAGGGTTCAGGAATTTATGTCTGACCCTTTTTTACTTTTAACTGCGAATAACTATGCAAAAGATGCTGAGGGATTTAGTTTAACCGGGAACCATCTGCACAATTAATGAGCCTTTATCTAAGGACTGAACTTTACCCGCTTGAGAGAGGTCTGTAACTATTCTCTCTAACAAGTCTAAGGCGCGATCGCGATTTTGATGTTCCCGTCCTCGTAAACGTACCTGAAATTTTACGGAATCACCTTTTTCTAACCATTCGATCGCTCTATTAATACGTAAGGTATAATCCGATTCACCAATATTAGGACGCAACCTTACTTCTTTAACAGTGGTTTTAGCACTAGATTGCTTACGTTTTTTCTGTTGATACAAATGCTTACCGTAGTTCAAAATTTTCGCCACTGGGATTTCTTTGCCCTCAGAGACGATCACCAAATCAAGCTCTGCACTTTCAGCAAGTTGCAAAGCTTCCTTGGTGTCTATTAAACCACGGTTCTGGTTCTCATGGTCAATTAGAAGAACCTGCGGGGATCTGATTTGCCGATTAATCAATTGTTTTGTAGCTATAATAATCTCCTCGTAAACTAGAAATAATTTGACTAACAATACTATATTAACAAAAGAATTACCAAAATGTCATATTATTCAAAAATAAATATTCAATTTTCTCTAAAAGCTCCCAATATTCAGCATAATTATATAATATCGAACCAAGATTACCCACCGGAAAGATAAATTAGTTACAATGTGGCAACCAAAAAGGAACTTTAATAACCATTTTCAGCTGTAATCCCATTAAATCGCTCAACAAAAAGTCATTTGAATAAACTCCAGTTCTTCTTGCAATACTGAAGTATGTATCCAGCCAACATATCCGCCAAACTGACAAACTTCGTGGCGATCAAAAACATAAACGTAATGAATATTTAGCTTATTTACAAACAATCTAATTGTACTTTTAGGGAATAAATTACGTTTTTTAAATTTACAATAGTATAAAGGAGTTTAAAAGCTGCAATTTTATTTAAAATTTAAGTTTCTGGTAAAAGCCTGAAATCTAGAATTTTTACCACAGATGAACACAGATGTATAGAGAAATTTTCTACTTTCGCAAAAGGTTTAATTATCAAGCTAACAATTTCCTAATTCCTTCAGACATTGATTTAGCTGTACCGCCGCGACGCACTAAAATTAATTCTGCACAAATACTAACAGCAATTTCTTCCGGCGTTAAAGCACCAATTTCTAAACCTATTGGCGCGTAAATATTTTTTAGTAACTCAGGAGATATTCCCGCTTCCTGCAACTTTTGATAAACTAGTTTTACTCGCTTTTCACTGCCAATCATGCCGATATATTGGCAGGGAATCGCACGATTTAACAGAATTTGCAAAGCTTCCAAATCATAAATATATCCTCGCGTCACCAAAGCTACGTATAACTGAGAAAATGCGACAAAATTATCGATAATTTCAGTAATTGGCTGGGTTAAAATTAAATTAGCTTGGGGAAATTTTTCTGCATTAGCAAATTCCGTTCTGTCATCTTGAATCGCAATTTCAAAACCAATCAAATGAGCAAATTTTGCTAATTGTTCCCCCACATGACCTGCACCTATAATTAGTAAAGTCGGTGGTGGGTTAATTTGTTCAATAAAGGCATTTTCTAATTCAGGAATTGGCGAAGAGTTATCTAATAAATATGGTTGTTTGTCAGGAGTGAAAGGAGTAATTAAAGTCACGGATTGACCAGCTTTAAGTAATTGTAGGATGTTTTGGGAGAGTGCGATCGCACTTTCCCCAGACCAACGTTCCAACCAAACTTGCATCCTCCCCCCACAAACACCTTGAGTTTCCCGTTGCGGCGCACCAGATAAATCAATTTCTACAAATTGTTTTTCGCCAGTTTCTAACACCTGCATCGCCTGACGAATCACCTTAGCCTCTCCCGCACCTCCGCCAATAGTATTAATAATTGCACCATCAGCGCCAATAATCATTTTTGCTCCTACCTCTCTAGGAACCGAACCTTTAATATTAGTCACAGTCGCTAAAACTGCTGAACCTTTTATTAGCACTTGTGCTAATTGCTGATAGCACTCAAAACTCATTGACAAAAAACTTTCCCATAAAACTACTTCCAAAAAGTCCGTTGTTCCCACTTCAGTAGGAATTGCGCTAAAGCGCCAACAACAAACTAAAAATTGGACTTCGGAAAACATCTCCAAAGTCCAATTAAAAATAAGCTTAAAAAAATGTCCTAAATGAATTACATTTGACCAGTAGCTTCTGCCTTAGTCAAACTACCATCGCTATTTTTGTCGAGTTGCTTGAACTTTTTCTCAGCATCTTCCTTGTTGAGTTTGTTAGCAGAAACAGCTTTTTCCGAGTAGTAAGTGACAAACTCTTCAGAACTAATTTTACCTGCTTTATTAGCGTCAATTTCTTCAAAAGCAGCGGCGGAAATAAACTGAGATGCACCAGTTTCGGGAGTGCTAGAAGCAGTTGTAGTATCAGTAGACGCAGCAGGGTTTTCTGTGCTAGCAGTTGTAGTATTAGCAGGAGTCTCAGTGCTAGCAGTTGTAGTATCAGCAGATGAAGTAGAAGGGGTAGCTGCTACGGTAGATGTAGCGTTGCTAGCAGTGGACTCGGCAGCGGGAGTGGCAGTGGCAGTATTAGCCGAAGCATCTGCTACAGGAGAAGCAGCAGCGGGAGTGGGAGAAACTGCTACTGGAGGGGTTTCGGTTTTCTGACCACAGCTGGACAATAAAGTAGCAGAAACAACCAAACCAAACAATGCCGTACCGACAAAAGAAACTTTACGCATCATATAATTAGCTTTTTTTCGCCTGGAATATCCTTAGTTGAAAAGCTTTAAGGCATGAGAATACTCACAAGCATTTTTGTGCCTCAAAGTCCAATAATGAATTAAAACATAACTTAACATAATTTATCAAATATATATATTTTTTCTAAGTAACTTTACTAGTCCTATAAATAAATCGTATAAATTGCCAGAGAAAAAGCAGACAAAGCCATCTTTATCAGCATTGTTTAGCTTTATTTAATGGGTATATGCTAATTCGCCAGCAATATAAGTTGCCTGAATCGTTCTTTCATCACCAAGCATCATCATCGCAAATGCTTTTTCGGCAATTTCCGCTTTAGTTTTAGCGGGTGGAGTTTGGGAATTACGTAATGCCATTAAAGGAGTTGCTTGTAAATCTAAAACGATAAAATCTGCTTCTTTTCCGACATCAAAATTACCGATTTTATCTTCTAAACATAGTGCTTTAGCACCGCCCAAAGTTGCTAAAAATAAGGCTTTAAAAGATGAAAGTTTTTTCTCTTGTAACTGCACTATTTTATAAGCCTCATTTGCAGTTTGTAACAGAGAAAAACTCGTTCCACCTCCGACATCTGTACCTAATCCAACTTTTACCGGGTTTTCTTTAGATTTGGCTTGAAAAAGTTTAAACAAACCGCTACCTAAGAATAGGTTAGAAGTAGGACAAAAGGCAATAGCTGATTTAGCTTCAGACAATCTTTTAAATTCATCATCTCGCAATTGGACTCCGTGAGCAAAAATTGATTTTTCTTTGACTAATCCGGCTCGATCGTAAACATCTAAATAACCTTTACTTTTCGGAAAAAGCTGAGCAACTAACTCAACTTCTTTCGCATTTTCTGATAAGTGCGTGTGTAAATAAACATCAGGAAATTCCTCTAATAATTTTCCTGCTACTTGCAGTTGTTCCTCTGTTGAAGTAACTGCAAAGCGAGGAGTAACAGCATAAAGTAGTCTACCGTTTTTATGCCATTTTTGAATGAGTTTTTTACTGTCTTCATAAGAACTTTCAGCAGTATCCCGCAAAAAACCTGGCGCATTGCGATCCATCATTACTTTACCCGAAATCATCCGCAAATTGCGGCGACTTGCTTCAGTAAAAAAAGCCTCAACTGATTGGGGAAAAACCGCAGCAAAAACTAAAGCTGTAGTTGTACCATTTTTAATTAATTCATCTAAAAAGAAAGAGGCAATTTTTTGAGCATAATCTCGATCTTTAAACTTTCCTTCTACAGGAAAAGTATATTTATTTAACCATTCTAAAAGTTGTTCGCCGTAAGCAGCAATCATTTCCGTTTGGGGAAAATGAATGTGAGTATCAATAAATCCTGGCATGATTAAGCAGTTGGAATAAGCAGTTATTGGCACGATTGCATATTTATCTTTTAGTTGTTGATATTCGCCCAATTCTTTAATGTAACCATTTTCCAAAATCAGTAAACCATCAGGAATATAGCGGGCGCTTTTTAATTCATCGGTGACAAAAAAGGGATCTTCGATAAAATCAAGAAAAGCTCCTCTAATGGCTTTCAGGGATATACTATAAGGTTGCGTTTGTGTGGAAATAGTAGACATATTGTGATTCAGTTAACAATAATTATTTGGCAAGGGATTGGATAATTTACAATATACCACTGATGAAGGAGTGTGTTTAAAGTAACAATTTTCAGTCAAACAAAGAAGTAGGATTAAAAATTTGTAATCTCAATTTTTTCGGGAGAAGTTTCAGGTAGTTGAAATGAGCAAAAATAAGGATGATTTGAGAGAAATAGAATTAACTAGGCACACAGAACCGCCAGAGGAAGCAGAATTAAGTGGATGGCAAGGTGCGATCGCCAAATTTTTCCAATTTAGAAAGTACCATACTAACTTTCGCACGGAAATATTAGCAGGGCTAACCACATTCATGACAATGGCATATATTTTAGTGGTTAACCCATTAATTCTTTCCGATGCAATTTTTCTCAGTCAACCGAGAGATTTATTTGCAGAATTAGTTGTTGCCACCGCTATTTCTGCCGCAATTGGTACTTTAATAATGGCATTATACGCCAACTATCCATTTGCAATGGCACCAGGGATGGGATTGAATGCTTTCTTTGCCTATTCTGTAGTTTTAACCTTAAAAATTGACTGGCGATTAGCGTTGTCAGCAATATTAGGTGAAGGGCTAATTTTTATTGCTTTAACTCTTACTAGCGTGCGACGGCAAATTGTTAACGCCATTCCCTTAGTAATGAAATCTGCCACATCGGTAGGGATTGGTTTATTTATTGCTTACATTGGATTATCAGGCGATCCAAAAGTGGGCGGCGCAGGAATAATTGTAGCTAATCAAGCTACTAAAACAGGTTTTGGTAACTTAAAAGAACCAGCAACTTTAATGGCAGTTCTCGGTATTTTTATTGCCGCTGCTTTTATTGCGCGACGAATTAAAGGTGCGTTACTTTGGGCAATTTTAGCAACGGCATTATTGGGGTGGATTTTAGGTGTTACTCCTTGGCCCCAAGGAATTGTCGAAATCCCCACATTTCCTAAAGATTTATTTGGGCAAGCATTCAGCGGAATTAGTCAATTGAATGCGAACAATTTTCTGGATTTTATAGCAGTTTTGCTAGTGTTTTTATTCGTGGATTTGTTTGATACAGTTGGCACTCTTGCGGGTGTAGGATTGCGGGCAGGTTATGTTAATGAAAGAGGCGAAATGGATCGAGTAGATGAAGCTTTGCTTGCTGATGCAGTTGGCACAACAGCAGGGGCAATTGTGGGGACTTCTACTGTTACGACATTTGCCGAATCTGCTGCTGGTGTCGAAGTAGGAGGACGTACAGGTTTTACTGCTTTAATTGTGTCCTTGTTGTTGATTGCTTCAATGATTTTCATCCCGATTTTTAAAGCAATTCCGCCTTACGCTACCACACCTGCGTTAGTAATTACCGGGGTGTTAATGATGTCTGCGATTAGTACTATTCGTTGGGGAGATCCAGCAGAATCAATTCCGGCATTTTTGACAATCTTTTTGATTCCTTTAACTTATTCGATCGCCACTGGTCTAGCAGCAGGTTTTATCAGTTATCCACTAATTAAAACCTTCCAAGGGAAAGTGCGGGAAGTGTCGATCGCCACTTGGATTTTAGCTGCCGTATTCGTCGCCAGATTTGCGTTTATGTCTAGCAAATTCGGTTGATTTTACTGCACTTTTAATCCATATTTCCGAAAGGTATTCATCACCGATTCTACTTGTTTTGGGGTCGGTGATTCAGTATTTTTTAGCTGATATTCATAACCCATTTGTTCCCATTTGTACTCGCCCATTTTATGAAATGGTAGGATTTCGACTTTTTCCACACATTTTAAAGTAGAGACGAATTTGGCTAAACCTTCGACGTTTTCCACATCATCAGTGAGGTTAGGAACTAATACAAAACGAATCCAAGTAGGTTTGTTAATTTCGTTGAGATGTCGCGCAAATTTTAGGGTTGGTTCAATGGAAACCTTAGTAACTTCGTGATAGATTTGTGGGTTAAAAGATTTGATATCTAGTAATACTAAATCGACGTAATCTAAAACGGGAATTGAGGCGTTAAAATCGGGAAAACCAGAAGTATCTAAGGCGGTGCGAATTTCTAACTCTTTACATCGGCGAAAGATTTCCCGAACAAATTCTGGTTGTAGTAATGGTTCACCGCCACTGATGGTAACTCCGCCGCCGGAAAAGTTCATGTAAGAACGATATTTTTGGATTTCGGAGATTATTTCATCGACGGTGATTTCTTGACCTCCGCAAGGGTTGCGAGTGTCGGGGTTGTGGCAATATTGGCAACGTAATAAACATCCTTGGGTAAAGATAACAAATCTGATGCCGGGGCCGTCAACTGTGCCGCAGGTTTCTATTGAGTGAATGCGACCTTTTTGGGTGGAGTGGAGGTTGGGGAGTGGTGGGTGGTGAGTTGAGATCATTTTTTTTGAACCGCGAAGACGCGAAGGGCGCGAAGGAAGAGAGAAGAGTTTTAAACCGCAGATGAACGCAGATAAACGCAGATGTGGGTGTACTGTAGGATGAAGAGATTTTTTATTTTTTGAACCACAGAGACGCAGAGGACGCAGAGGAAGAAGGAAGAGAGAAGATAGAGACAGATAAAATAGTATTTACCCACAGTAAACTTATATCTTCATCTGTGTTCATCTGTGTCCATCTGTGGATATCTGTGGTTCAAAATCAAAGTCTTTGCATCCCACAGTCAACCTATATGTACCATCTGCGTTCATCTGCGGTTAAATAATTAATAAGGTGAGAAATTCCCACCTTATTATCAATTAAACGTGCTCATGGAAAGTCCGACTAATCACATCCAACTGTTGTTCGCGAGTTAACTTAATAAAGTTCACTGCATAACCAGAAACTCGAATTGTTAATTGCGGATATGCTTCTGGATGTTCCATTGCATCAAGCAAAGTTTCCCGATCGAAAACGTTAATATTAACGTGATGACCGCCATCATGGAAGTAACCATCTAACATTCCAACTAAGTTAATAGTTTTTGCTTCTTCGGTTTTTCCTAATGCTTGAGGTACGATCGAGAAAGTATAAGAAATTCCATCTTGGGCGTGTTCGTAAGGTAGTTTAGCAACCGAAGCTAATGAGGCGATCGCGCCTTTTGTATCTCTTCCGTGCATGGGGTTTGCGCCTGGTGCAAAAGGTTCGCCAGCTTTCCTTCCGTCGGGTGTACTTCCGGTCTTTTTGCCGTAAACTACGTTAGAAGTAATGGTGAGAATTGATTGAGTTGGAACCGCATTTCTGTAAGTCTTTTGTTTGCGGATTTTGTTCATGAAATTCTTCACCAAGTTGACAGCAATACTATCAACGCGATCGTCATTATTGCCGTATTTGGGATAGTCTCCCTCTACTTCATAATCTACTGCTAAACCTGTTTCGTTGCGAATTACTTTGACCCTACTATATTTAATAGCAGAAAAAGCATCAGCGACGACCGATAACCCAGCAATACCACAAGCCATTGTCCGCAAAATATCGCGATCGTGCAAGGCAAATTCTAGCCTTTCATAGCAATATTTATCGTGCATATAATGGATGACATTTAAGGTATTGATGTAAGCTTTCGCTAACCAATCTGTCATCAAATCAAACTTCGCCATTACCTCGTTATAGTCTAAATATTCTGAGGTAATTGGTGCTAAAGCAGGGCCAACTTGCTCGCCAGCTTTTTCATCTTTTCCGCCATTAATTGCGTAAAGTAAGCATTTGGCTAAGTTAACTCTCGCCCCAAAGAATTGCATTTGTTTGCCAATTCGCATTGCGGAAACGCAGCAAGCAATACCGTAGTCATCGCCGTAATTTGTCCGCATCAAATCGTCATTTTCGTATTGGATCGAACTCGTATCGATCGACACTTGAGCGCAGTATTTCTTAAAGTTTTCCGGTAAACGAACTGACCACAAAACTGTTAAGTTTGGTTCCGGTGCAGGGCCTAAATTGTAAAGTGTATGTAAGAAGCGGAAGCTGTTTTTCGTAACTAAAGAACGACCATCTTCACTCATACCACCTATTACTTCTGTCACCCAAACTGGATCGCCAGAAAACAGCTGATTATAAGCAGGATCGCGTAAGAAACGCACCATCCGCAATTTCATTACAAAATGGTCGATTAATTCTTGGGCTTCTACTTCGGCTAAAGTGCCTTTTCCTAAGTCGCGTTGAATGTAAACATCGAGGAAAGTCGAAACTCTTCCTAATGACATCGCTGCGCCATTTTGTTCTTTAATTGCACCTAAATAAGCAAAGTAAGTCCACTGTACAGCTTCTTTGGCATTGGCAGCAGGACGGCTAATATCAAAACCGTAGTTAGCTGCCATTTCTTTAAGTTCTTTTAGCGATCGAATTTGTTCGCTAATCTCTTCTCTTTGTTGAATTACTGTTTCTACAATCGCATCAAATTCTAACGAATTCAATTGTTCTTGTTTGTCGGTGATTAGGCGATCGACACCATACAATGCTACTCGACGGTAATCACCAATAATCCGTCCCCGACCATAAGCATCAGGCAAACCTGTAATAATACCAGAGTGTCGCGCTAACCGCATTTCGCGAGTATAAGCATCAAAAACGCCATCATTGTGAGTTTTCCGATACTTCGTGAAAGTCTCAAAAGTACCTTCATCTAGTTCATATCCGTAAGCTTCCAAAGACTTTTTCACAACTCGAATTCCACCAAAAGGCACGATCGCCCTTTTCAGCGGTTTATCAGTTTGGAAACCAACAATTTGTTCTAAATCTTTGTCGAGATAACCGGGCGCATGAGCGGTAATACTGGTAGGAACTTTGGTATCAACATCTAAAATACCTTTTTCCCTTTCCTGTTTCATTAAATCGCAAACTTTCGCCCATAAATTTGTTGTGCGTTCAGTCGCATTAGTTAAAAAGGAAGCATCTCCAGTATAAACCGTGTAATTCTTTTGGATAAAATCTCTAACGTTTACTTCTTCAGTCCATTTACCAGAAGTAAAACCTTGCCATTCTTCACGAATTTCTTTGCTGTTTTGAGTGTCTGTAAGTGAAATGTTTTCTTTTACTGGAATTGCAACCATTGTAAAATTCTGTCGCTAAGACAGGAGTACGTAACTTGTTTGATGAAGTGGGATTAATTGCGATCGGAAGAGTTAGTTTTTAACCGCAGATGAACGCAGATGTAGGCGTAGCCTTCCCGTAGGGTACGCAGATGTATATGTAGGTTAATTGTGGGGTGCAGGAACTTTGATTTTTACCACAGATGTCCACAGATAAACACAGATGAACACAGATATTTCTTTCTTCTCTTCTTCTCTTCCTTCGCGCTCTTCGCGTCTTACGTGCTACGCACACGCTACGCGAACGCGGTTCAATAAAAAAAGCTCAGGCTAATACATTGATTCTCATCGGACAAGGGTAAAGGGAAGAGAAACTTTTATCAATCTACACTTCCCAATCCCCCATCCCCTAGCGTAGGACAGGCATCTTGCCTGTCAGTCAACGCTAATCACTAGAACACAGGTTGCGGATCTGGCTTCACATCCGCTACACCAATTACATGACCATTTCCATTAGTTGAAAACAGACTTTCATCAACCACTGGCGCACCTTCATAAGCATCTTCCAACAGTTGTTTCAAATCAGTAATTAACGGATAACGAGGGTTAGCACCTGTACATTGATCGTCAAAAGCTTGATCTGCCAAATGTTCTAACTTAGCGTAAAATTCCGCTTTGCCTTCCATAATTACTTCTTTGATCGCTACTGGAATATCTAACTGACGTTTCAAGTCTTCCACTGCTGCAATCAAACTGTTAACTTTCTCTTCTTCCGTTTCTCCAGGTAATCCTAAATAACTAGCAATCCGAGCATAACGCCATTTCGCATTAGGATATTTGTACTGCGAGAAAGTAGCTTGTTTGAATGGTGAATCGGTTGAGTTGTACTTGATAACATGAGAAATCATCAAAGCATTAGCTAAACCGTGAGGAACGTGGAAGACTCCTCCTAATTGGTGAGCCATTGAGTGACAAATTCCCAGGAAGCTGTTAGCAAATGCCATGCCTGCGATCGTCGAAGCATAGTGCATTTTTTCCCGCGCTTTTGGATCGTTTGCCCCATTTTTGTAAGCACTTGGTAAATACTTAAAGATTAACCGAATTGCTTCTAATGCCATGCTGTTGGTGTATTCCGAAGCTAACACGGAAACGTAAGCTTCTAAAGCGTGCGTTAACGCATCAATTCCACCGTAAGCTGTTAGTTTCTTGGGCATATTTAACACCAATTCGGGGTCAACAATTGCCATTGTTGGTGTTAAAGCATAATCTGCCAAAGGATACTTGATGTTGGTGCGGCGATCGGTAACAACTGCAAATGGTGTTACTTCTGAACCCGTTCCTGATGTGGTAGGAATCGCAATCATTATTGCTTTATCGCCTAAAGGTGGCAACTCATAAACCCGTTTGCGGATATCCATAAACCGCATTGCCAAACCGTCAAATTCGATTTCTGGATGTTCGTACAACAACCACATAATTTTGGCAGCATCCATCGGTGAACCACCACCGATCGCAATAATTACATCAGGTTGGAAGGTATTCATCAGTGCTAAACCACGTTGCACTGTTTCTAAAGAAGGATCGGGTTCGACATCATAAAAAACATCATATTTTAAGCCGATTTCATCCAATGTTTCTTCTAAAGAATTGGTAACTCCCAAGTCATACAATGGTTTGTCGGTAACAATAAATGCGCGGCGTTTTCCGGCTAATTCTCTAATTGCTACTGGCAATGCACCATACTTAAAGTAAACTTTTGGTGGAACGCGGAACCACAACATATTTTCCCGTCTTTCCGCAACAGTTTTGATGTTTAGCAGATGTTTTGGTTCTACGTTTTCACTAATTGAGTTACCGCCCCAAGTTCCGCAACCTAATGTTAATGATGGATCGAGACGGAAGTTATACAAGTCTCCGATCGCACCTTGCGAAGATGGTGTGTTAATCAAAACACGGGCAGTTTGTACTTTGTCTTCAAACCATTTGATATGTTCAACATTGGAAGGTGAAGTATACAGAACTGCGGTATGTCCTCTGCCTCCAAATAATACCAATTGTTCGGCTTTTTCTACCGCATCTTCATAGTCTTTGGCTCGATACATTGCCAAAATTGGCGATAACTTTTCAAAAGCAAAAGGTTCATCTGTACCGATTTTCTCAACTTCACCAATGATTACTCTGGTATCTTCGGGTAATTTAACTCCGGCTAATTCTGCTAATCTGCTAACAGGTTGTCCGACAATATCCGCGTTTAATCTTCCGTTGACGATGATTAATTTGGCAAATTTTTCCCGTTCTTCTGGAGTTAGGAAATATGCACCGCGATCGATAAATTCTTGACGCACTTCGTCATAAACATCATCTACAACAATTACTGATTGTTCGCTGGCGCAGATCATGCCATTATCGAAAGTCTTACTCAGAATAATCGAAGAAACTGCCATTTTTAAATGAGCAGAAGAATCGATTAATGCGGGGGTATTTCCGGCACCAACTCCTAACGATGGGTGCCCTGAAGAATAGGCCGCCCGTACCATTCCGGGGCCACCTGTAGCTAAAATTAAGTTAATGTCAGGATGCTGCATTAACGCTTGAGAAAGTGGCACGGTAGGTTCATCAATCCAGCCAATAATATCTTCCGGTGCACCTGCTGCAACTGCTGCATCAAGCACGATTCTTGCTGCTTCGATCGTGCAATTTTTCGCTCTTGGGTGAGGAGAAAAGATAATCGCATTACGGGTTTTTAAGGCAATTAAAGCTTTGAAAATTGCGGTAGAAGTTGGGTTAGTTGTGGGAACAATACCCGCCAAAATCCCTACTGGTTCGGCAATTTTTTGAATCCCAAATGCTTTGTCTTCTTCAATTACGCCGCAAGTTTTATCAGCTTTGTATTTGTTGTAGATAATCTCCGATGCAAAGTGATTCTTGATTACTTTGTCTTCCACTACCCCCATTCCCGTTTCGACAACTGTCATTTTTGCTAGGGGGATACGTGCGGTATTAGCTGCTAGTGCGGCTTTCTTAAATATGGTGTCAACTTGTGCTTGAGTGTAAGTCGCGTATTTTCTTTGTGCTGCTTTCACTCGTTGGATAAGTTGCTCTAGTTCTTCATTATTCGTGACTTTCATGGCTACCTCTGGGCAATGTCTCAAATCTAATTGATTCAATCTTGAGAGTTTTGTATTGCAGAAAACCTTTGAGATTAGAAAATACTAAGTAATCAGTTTTTAGTATTACTGCTTTTGCTTGATTCGGCTATACATCTAATTGAAAGATTTCCTTAAAATTTAGCTGGTGTCTTTTGTAGTGCTTGATGCAATCTCTTTAGTTGATATCTGTATAATACATTTCATCCTGTTTTCATAACTTCCTCTGATTGGTTCACCCAAAAGGATGAAGCCAAAGCGAATTTTTGAGAAACAAAAGTGAATAAAACTACTGTGGACAATTGGTTCTTAATTGGCAAAAGCGAACCTACTATACTTTATCTTCCCACCTCAAGGTTACAGCTAATTTTTCTGATTTCTTAAGAATTTCAATTACCTACTTGAATGAAGGGTAAAACTTTCAGTTTTTAACATCTCCAATGCAATAATCTTACTAATATTCGACTCTGTATTTGGCTAGTTGCAATTAAACTTTTATTCATCATTAAACCTTTTGCAACCTTTACTGCTTCTTGATTTATTCTAGCAGATTTCATTTTTTTCGAGGGCAAACACTGTGAGCAATAAAAGATACTTGCGGTAAGTTAATTACTGGTTGATTGTATTAGTTAGTTGCTTCTTTTGGGAAAAGCAAGTTGAACTTTTTCAGTTGAGTTTGGGAAAATATCTACGAAAACTATTTTTCATTTCCTATCTATTTAACTCGCTGCATTTATTCTATCTCTCTTGATTTAAACTTGCTGCCAAGTCTACTCCCTAAGAATGAGTCTTCAATATTACAAAAATGCAGAATTTAAATGGGAAGATTACTGAACTGTTAAAGTGCAACTAACTACACAAAATCAATTTTTTTACTTGTATTCTCTTACCGTTCTCTGGTAAGGGGTTGCTTTGTTTGCTGAGTGATTTTGTTAGGTAATTCTGAACAGTATTTTAGTGGTGCTTTACACTTTGACTATACTCAAAGGCTGAAGGGATGCCAGAATTAAGACGATCGCACCCAGTTAACATAACGTAATATAAGCCTAAAATAAAAAAAGGTGTTATCGGAAAAGTTACTATGTATCTGACCTGGCTGGACAGTAATTCTTGGTTAATTGAAATTGGTGGTAAGAAAATTTTAGTTGACCCTTGGTTGGTGGGGCCGTTAGTATTTGGTAATCAGGAATGGTTGTTTAAAGGTTCGCGGAAAAGCGATCGGCAAATTCCCGAAAACATTGACTTAATTCTACTCTCTCAAGGCTTGGAAGACCACGCCCACCCAGAAACTTTAAAACAACTTAACCGTAACATTCCCGTTGTCGGTTCTCCCAGTGCCGCTAAACTAGTACAAGAGTTGGGTTATCAGCAAGTAACCGCCCTAACTCATGACGAGATTTTCAACTTAAATAATAATGTAGAAATTAAAGCGGTTCCCGGTTCTCTCATTGGCCCAACTACTGTAGAGAATGGCTACTTATTGAAGGAGTTAGAAAGTGGTTTTACTGTATATTATGAGCCTCACGGTTCCCATTCTCCAAGTTTAAAAGAAGTTGCGCCAATTGATGTAGTAATTACCCCAATAATCGACCTAGCTTTACCTTTAGTTGGTTCAATTATTAAAGGAACAAAGAGTGCTTTGGAAGTCGCCCAAATGGTTAAACCACAAGTAATGTTACCCACAGCAGCAGGTGGTGATATCGAATTTGATGGGTTACTGCTAAAATTCTTAAAAGCTGTGGGAACTACAGAAGAGTTTCGGGCGAAGTTGGCGGAAAATAATTTGGCAACTAAGGTTTTAGAACCGCAACCAGGCGATCGAATTGAAGTACCTTTAGAACGTCGAGTTACTAATAGTTTTGCAGCTTAATTTATTATCTGTGTACTCTAATTTTTTTAGGGTACGCAGATGTTGGCAAAGTCTTCCTGAAGGGTACAGATATATAATTTTTTGAACCGCAGAGACGCAGAGGACACGGAGAGAAAAAAAGGAGAAGTTCAATAATTTCGACTTTCTTAGTTATAAAGATTATTCTTTCCCAGTCCCCAGTCCCTAGTCCCCAGTCCCCAGTCCCCATTTTTATAAAGGTAATTTACTGATGAATATTGCGATCGTTGGTTGTGGTTATGTCGGGTATAATGTTGCCCGTCTTTGGCAAAAAGATTTGGGTTTTTCGGTGACTACAACTACAACTAATCCTGAACGAGTTAAAGAATTAGAAGCTGTTTCTCAAAAGGTTTTTGTAGTTCGAGGAAATGACTCGGAAGGTTTGCAGAAAGTCCTAGAAAATCAGGAAGTTGTCTTGTTGAGTGTGGGCGCAAAGGGAGCAAATACTTATGAAGAAACTTATCTACATACTGCTAAAAATTTAGTTCCGCTTTTACAAGCAAATTCCAGCATCAAGCAACTTATTTATACTGGAAGTTACTCGGTTTATGGCGATCGAAATGGTAAGTGGGTAGATGAATCAATGCCGCTTTCACCTACTACCACAAATGGGGAAATTTTAGCGGAAACTGAACAAGTTTTACTGTCAGCATCGAATGATAATCTTAAGGTTTGTATTCTCAGATTAGGCGGTATTTTTGGGCCTAATAGAGAACTGCTAAAAATATTTGGGAGGGCGGCTGGTACGACTCGTCCGGGTACTGGCGAGGATACTACAAATTGGATTCATTTGGATGATATTGTGGGTGCGATCGAATTTGCTAGAAAGCATCAATTATCAGGTATTTACAACTTAGTAAATGATGCTTATTTACCTAGCCGAGAATTGCTCGATCGCTTATTTGAAACACATAATTTACCTAAAGTTTCTTGGGATGCTTCCCAAAAGAGTAACCGTGCTTACAATGCTAAAGTATCCAATCAAAAAATCAAACAAGCAGGTTATCAATTAATTCATCCAGAGATGAGTTTTTAATTAAGGTTCTGGCGGTTAAAACCGCAACTACACAAACAAAGTCCGCCTACGCGGACTGTAAAACCTGCGTAGGCAGGTTTTGTCTGTATAGCCTACGACTTTAGTCGTTGAGGCTATCTCATTCCCCACTAATTTGCAAAAAAACAGTCCTTTTCCTCGGCCCATCTAAATCAAAAAATAATACAGATTGCCAAGTTCCTAAAGCTAATTTTCCTTCGATAATAGGCACTACTTCGCTAGTACTTAAAGTCATCGACATTAAGTGAGAATGGGCGTTCATTGGTTCATCTTCTGGTACAACTCTTAGGTGTAGATCGTTATGCAAATACTTATCTGTTTCTGGTGCTAACTTTCTTAAATATACTTTCACATCTTCCAGCAATCTTTCCTCATTTTCATTAATAGCTAAAGCTGTGGTTGTGTGGCGCGAAAAAACTAAAACTTGACCGTTTTTTATCCCTGTATGTTGTAGGAACTCATTAATTTGAGGTGTAATATTAAAAATGCTAATTCCTTCGCTGGTTTCTACTTCAATTATTTGATGGATAATCGGCATAGAGAATTTATGTCACCGTGACTACATAGTTATTATCGCAGTGCTTGGTCACGGAAATTAATAATTAAAGTGAATTTGTCAGCTGAAGTCAGGAATTTTTGTAAAATGGGTAATAAGCGATCGCACAACTAAAATGTTTACACAAGTGTTATAGAATTCCGTTTTTTGATTATGGCTAACCAAGAAAGACTGCGCCAAGAATTAATTAGATTAGATGGACGTGGATACAAAGCTTTCCAAGATATTCAAGGAAGTTACGATTTTGCTGATTTTACTTTAATAATCGATCGCGTACAAGGCGATCCTTTTGCTAGCCCCAGCAACATTCGCGTTAAAGTTCCAATGACAGTCGCTAAATTTCCAGAAGAACTTTACCAAACTAAAAGCCGAGAAATCGCTTTACGAGATTATTTAACTCGCTATTTTGATGTTTGTACTCAGAAATTTAAGGAAAAAAGAGGTACAGGAAATAGTGGTTTAATTTCTATTTTACCAGTCGGTCAAGAAGTTTTAGAACGTAATTCTGTAATCATAAATAGCGAATTTGTCGAAGTACGTTTTGTGGTGGGATTACCTGCTGGAGGACGGAGAATTTTAGGCTATCAAGCGATCGAAATGCTGTGCGATCAAGTACCGCAACTTGTCAATTTAACACTCAAATATCCGAGGTTAGATGCCAAGAAAATTCAACGTCATGTAGAGATTGTTGAAGATGCAGATTGGTTAAGACAGGAATTAGCAAATAAAGGTTTAGTGGCTTTTGTTGCTGATGGGGCGATTTTACCTCGGCGTAGTGGAGTTGACGATCGACCTTTGGCGGAGAGTGCGATCGCTTTTCAATCCCCAGAATCTTTAAAAGTCGCATTCGATCGACCTAATCAAGGTTCAATTACTGGCATGGGAATTCCCGCAGGTGTTACCCTAATTGTCGGTGGTGGATATCACGGCAAATCTACCTTATTAAGGGCGATAGAAGTAGGAATTTATAATCATATTCCCGATGATGGTAGAGAGTTTGTAATTACTAATCCTGATGCAGTGAAAATTCGGGCAGAAGATGGCAGATCCGTTGCTAATGTTGACATTTCACCGTTTATTAGTAACTTGCCGCAAGACCGTTCAACCACTAACTTTTCCACCACAAATGCCAGTGGTAGCACTTCCCAAGCGGCGAATATTATGGAAGCTTTAGAAGCAGGTAGCAAAGTATTACTAATAGATGAAGATACAGCCGCTACAAACTTTATGATTCGCGACCATAGAATGCAAGCATTAATTGCCAAAAATCAAGAACCAATCACCCCATTTATTGATAAAGTTCGGCAATTGTACGCTGACTATAATGTGTCTTCAATCTTGGTAATGGGCGGTAGCGGTGATTATTTTGAAGTCGCAGATACAGTGATTGCCATGCAGAATTTTCAGCCGCAAGATGTGACAGAAAAAGCTAAAGAAATCGCCAATCAATATGCTAATCAAAGACAAGCTGAAGGCGGAGAAAAGTTTGGTCAAATTATGCCCCGTATTCCCATTCGTGAAACGATCGATCCTAGTTATCGCCAGAAACAAGTAAGATTAAAAGTTAGAGATGTTGATGAAATGGTATTTGGCGGCGAAGATATTGACTTATCCGCGGTAGAACAAATAGTGGATAAAGCACAGTCTAGGGCGATCGCAGAAGCGATGGTTTATGCAGTTCGTCAATATGCCAATAAAACTGCTACTTTACCAGAAATTCTCGATCGAATTATGGCAGATATCGAGTTGCGAGGATTGGATATTTTGACTCGTTTCCCGCAAGGAGACTTGGCATTTTTCCGTAAATTTGAGTTAGCAGCGGCGATTAATCGATTGCGATCGCTAAACTGCCAAAAATCAGAGAAAGCTTTAAACTCGCCAAAATAACCAAAGTTCACCCGAAAGTGTGAATCAGCCAAGAGCAACTTCAGGCTTTAATAAAGTACAGTAGATGCACCCTGATGACACCCCTCGCAAGTAAACAATAGCTTGCAAGGGGTTTTTTGTTTAGTAGGGGCGAAGCATTCTGGCAATAATTTCTCGGTTTGAACCAAAGATCGTTTTCAGAATGCTTCGCCCCTACAAGATATAATTCTGAAGCCAATTGATTTGATATCACACCAAACCTTACAGTTTAATTACAATATTTACTAACAACTAAATATCTTGCCAATATTGAATTAAGCAACATTAGTGATTTTTACTCAATAATTATGATCCAGTTCTTCCGTTTTGTACGCTTGACTTCCCCATTATTAGCAGTTCAAAGCCTAGCTTTGATGTCAATTCAAGTTCTAGCTGTTTCCTTTACGCCAACTGTAAAAACTCAAAATTCTCCAGAAATATTGTTAGCAAATAACCTGAGAGTTTTGCAGGTAATTCCTCAATTAGACGGTAATGCCTATTTAATGGGTAATGGTGGTACCTTCATCGGTTTAGTTTCTAGCGATCCCACAGCTGATAATTCTATTTGCAATCCTTCTGGCCCTTATGGTAGTGAAGATGGCATATTAAGTATTAGAAACCGTTCAGGAAATTTAGGTAGCTTGTACTCTGAAATAAGTGCCTATAATAGTTATGCCAACAATCCACCCATCTTAATTTATAAAGGAAAAAGGATAGTTTATTTGACTAAAAATAGAGAGTTAGACGAAACTCTCGATCCAGATCTACTATTGGATACTTTATGTCCTAGAAATTCTCTATAAATCAAACTTGGGTGGAATTTACCACCCAATGTTTAACTACTATGACTCTGAAAATATGCCTTTTACTTACAATCGTACCATTCGTTTTCAAGATACTGATGCAGCTGGTGTTGTTTACTTTGCCAATGTTTTAGCAATTTGCCATGAAGCTTATGAAGAATCCTTAAATGTATCTAACATCAATCTTCAGCTATTTTTTAGAAACAATGATTTTGCGATTCCCATTGTTCATGCTAGTGTAGATTTTTTGCGACCGATGTTTTGTGGCGATCGCATATTAATCAACCTATCCACTAACCAATTAAACCTCCAAAAATTTGAAATTAACTATCAAATTCTCACCCCAGAAAAGGAAATAATATCTAAAGCAATTACCAAACATATTTGTATCGATCTAAATACGAGAACCAGAAAAGAACTACCATCAGAAATCATTCATTGGTTACACAAAACTGATTCGTTGTAAGGACTTCAGTCCGATAATTTTGCTGTAAAAGTTGGCGATTAATCTTTCCCTGTACACTACGGGGCAAACTTTCTACAGCAATCCATTTTTTAGGACACTTAAACTTACTCAACTTATCTTCAATAGCTATTTTCAAATTACCAATATTAACATTAGAAGATTTAGGAACATAAATCGCAGTAACTATTTCACCCCATTGAGAATCAGGTAAACCAATTACACAAATATCCTCAACCATTTGAGTAGAAAGAATTGCCGCTTCTACTTCATTAGGAAATACATTTTCCCCGCCAGTAATGATTTTATTACTGTTACGTCCAACAATTTTTAAGTCTCTATTCTCATCAATAAATCCTAAATCATCTAGTTGAAACTCTTCTTGATTGGCAAACAATTCTGGATAATAACCTAACGCTAAAGAATCTGCTTTAATACTAATTGTCCCTGTTTGATTTGTTCCTAATATTTCCCCATTTTCACCTTTAATGACTACTTTGGCGTGAGGAAGAACTTGACCGATCGTATTATTTCCTGCTAAAAATTCTTCCGGTTTAAGGGTGGCAATTTGAGATGCAGTTTCTGTCATTCCATAAGTAGGGGCTAAGCGAATTCCGTAATTTCTAGAAGTTTCTAAAAGTTCTAACCAAGCAGGTGCGCCGCCTAAAAGTGCTGTTTGAAATCGAGATAACCAAGTAGTTAAATCAGGTTTTTCTAGTAAGCGTTGCAATTGAGTAGGAACCAAAGATATAAAAAATTCTTCGGGTTGAATCTCATATCTTTCCCCATTTTCTAGCAACTTTAAAGTAGAAATCACCAACTTACCACCAGTAGTAAAAGAACGCATAAATTGCATTAATCCACTCACATGATAAAGTGGTAAAATACAAAATGAGTTGACTTGTTCTAGACTAAAATATTGCTGAAATCCTCTAACTGATGCCATTAAATTTTTCCAAGTGTGCATAGCAAACCGGATTTTTCCCGACGTTCCACCTGTGGGAATCATGATTAAAGATGATGTAAACTTAGGGGTGAATTCCCTAGTGTCTTTTTGAGTTTTTTTATAGTCAATTTCTGGCAAATTCCCCCAAATTAAATCCGGTTTCACTAAATTAAAAACCTGTTCCCATTCAGCCTTTACCCAATTAGGATTACATAAAAAAACCTGACAATTAGCAGCAGTAGCAGCAATAAAACTGGCGATTAATTTTATTGGTTCTCGTTCAGCAATGATGATTTTTAGGGGTGTTTTTAAATTATTATTTTGAGTAAGTTCTGCATATAACTGTTTAGTCAATAAATAAAATTCACGGCTATCAGAACCAATTAGCCAATTATCATTAGCACCTTTCTCTAAATATACTAAAGGGTTTCCCATAGAGATGCTAGCCATGTTTTTTCATCTTCCTTAAACCAGTGGTTAATGCCAAAACCTAAAGCGCGATTTTTTGGGGAAAGTTCACTAGCTAATTTTAACGCAGCTTGTCTACCAATAGTAGTTTCAAATACAGAGGAAAAGACGACATCTAAGTTATTTTCTCGGCAAAATTTACGTAGGAGAAATGGCGAACCCACAATACAAGGTTTAATCACAAAAATTCCCGGCCAACCTAGCTGATAACAAGTTTTTAATTGAGTAACGGTAGCTACTGATTCATCTAATGCTAGAGGTGTAGAGTATTTTTTACTTAACTCTAACATGGCTTTTTCTTCACCTACTGCTAAGGGTTGTTCTAAAAATTCGATTTGCCAATAATCGCAGGTTTCTAGCCATTCGTTTGCTGTTTTAAAACTCAGTCCACCATTAGCATCTAATCTCAGTTTTGCTTCTTTAGGTAAGGCTTGAATTAGTTGTTGAAAAATGTCTCTTTCTGCGGCAATTGGTAAAATACCTATTTTCCATTTAAAGGTGCGATACCCTTGTTGCCAAAGATTCTGCCATGTGTCTAAGGCTGCTTCACCTGTAGGTAATAAACCACTAAATTTGAGGTTTAAATTGAGTTTTTGGGGATGTTTAATTGCTGACCAAGCTGACTGAAAACCGAATTGAGAAGCGGGTAATCGATCGGGAATTGAAAAAATATTTTCTCTGGTAATTTCCTTCCCTAGTTGGGAACAAAAATCTAAAGCTGCGGTTAAGGTTTCTGAACCAAACCAGGGAAGGGGGGCAATTTCTCCCCAACCTATTGCGCCTGTTTCATCAATTAATTTTAAGATGATTCCCTCTCTAGTTTTCCAGTTGCCGTGACTGGTAGAGAGCGATCGCACAAAGGAACGTTGATAGGGACGAAATTGCAATCGATAAACCATTAAAAACCCGGAATTACAAACCCTAAACCTAACAACAAACCACTCCAAAAATGAGTAGTAACTGCAATAAACTTACAATTACTAACTTTTTCTGGTTGATCGTGAAATTCAGCAACATGGCGAAATAGTTTCACCGCAAATGGTAAACTAATGAAAGTTAGCAAAGTCCAAATTGGAAAAATTTGCCAACCTACAAACATGATAGTTAGCGCATAAATGCTACCACCAAACCAAGGTAATAATTGCGAAGCTTTACTAGTACCAAGTCTGACAATTGGCGATTGTTTTCCCGCAGCTATATCATCTGCAACTTGATGAAAATGGGAACAAAATAAAATCAAACTAGTGGTAATTCCCACAATTACCGAAACTGCTATACTAGTGATAGAAAAGGTTTTTGTTTGGCTGTAGTAAGCTGCTGCTATTGCTAAAGGGCCAAAACAAATAAAACAGATAATTTCCCCTAAACCTTGGTATCCTAAACGAAAAGGTGGCCCTTGATAAGTGTAACCCAAAATACAGCAAAGAATGACTAGGCCAATTACAGTAAAATCACGTTGTAGCCAAGCGATCGCTAATATTCCCAAAATCCCTAAAGCTAAAAACCCGTTCCCTAACCAAAAAATTAACAATTTATTACCTGTTAAATTCACTAGAGAATGAGCTTTATTTTTATCAATGCCTGTTTCCGAATCAAAAACATCATTACTGAGATTAATCCAGGCCACAATTAAAATAGCTGATATTAAAAAAGTGGCAAATACTCCGGCATGAATTATTTTGGTTTCGCCAAAAGCTACAGCAGTACCTACCCAAATCGGGATAATGGCAACGCTATACATAGGTGGTTTAATTGCAGCGTACCACAACTTACTGTTTGTCAACTCGATCGAATTGGTAGTCATCAGACAAAATCAATTTAGGTTTCACAAGTTTAATCATTTTATGATTTTAATGGAGCAATGGTAAACTCAATTTGGAGCGTTTACCATGCAAGCATCAGCAAAATGCCTCCCGCCTAGCAATGCTGGGAACTTGAGGCAGAGAGCTTAACTTACTAGAGATACGCTCACAAATCCGGTTTTGGCAACCAAACTTTAAAAAAATTTGCAAACTTTTTTATCCATGCCAATCATACAGCATCATGCAAATCTGATTCAGGATTGTCAGGAACTAAATCAGTTTCTTTCTGCTTGTAAACAAACATTAAGTGAAAAAAGACCATCCAAAATAGTCAGTATTTCCTGGGAAGCAAAATCAATCGATCCCCTGGCAGTACTAGATAAAATTTGTCATCCAGGGGAAATCCATTTTTATGGGGAAAAAGCGAAACAAGGGGAAGCGATCGCTGCTTTTGGCACAGCAATCAAGCTGAAAATATCGGGAAATAATCGCTTTTTTCAAGTGCAGCAATTTATCGAATCATGCCTGACAAATACCACAGCGATCGGAGCCTTAGATTTACCATTTTCTGGCCCCCATTTCTTTTGTAACTTTACCTTTTTTGACGAAGATAATCACCGAGATTCCCCATTCCCCTCAGCAATGGTATTTCTTCCAAAATGGCAAATATCTCGTCAAAAAAATCGCTGCATAATTATTAGTAATATTCTCGTGAATCGGAATTTAAACATAGAAAAAACCTGTGAAAACACATGGCAAAAATACCAGGAAATTAACCTAACCAAAAGTTTTAAAATTTCCCATTTACATGATTATAAATTCGCCTTGGAAACCCAGGATGTTACCGATAAAAGAAACTTCAATTTATCAGTATTATCAGCATTAGAATTAATTCAGCAAGAGCAAATTAGCAAAATTGTTTTAGCTCATGCGATCGATGTCAAAGCACCCAGACCTTTTAATCTAATCGGTTCCCTAAATAACCTGCGGCAAAAATATCCTGACTGTCATGTATTTTCCCTCAGTAATGGCAAAGGTAAAAACTTCATTGGTGCAAGCCCGGAAAGATTAATTAAAATCCAAAATCAAGAATTAGAAACAGATGCTTTAGCTGGCTCGGCACCCAGAGGTAAAACTTTAATAGAAGACGCTTATTTTGCTGAAAAATTACTCACCAGTCAAAAAGATAGATCCGAACATGAAATTGTTAGTAATTTCATTGTTCAACGCTTATCAAATTTAGGTTTAAACCCACAAAAACTGCCCATTCCCAGCTTATTAAAGCTCTCCAATATTCAGCATTTATGGACACCAATTGTCGGTAAAATACCCATATCAATTCATCCCTTAGAAATCTTGGCTGAACTACATCCTACCCCCGCTGTTGCTGGCGATCCAAGAGACATTGCCCTGCAACAAATTCGTCGTTATGAAAACTTTAACCGTTCCGTTTATGCAGCACCATTAGGCTGGATAGATCATCAAGGAAACAGCGAATTTATAGTAGGAATACGTTCGGCATTAATTGAAAGCGATCGCGCCAGACTTTGGGCAGGTGCAGGAATTGTTGCTGGGTCCGATCCGGAAAAAGAACTAGCAGAAATCCAGCTAAAACTTCAAGCTCTTCTCAAAGCCTTAACTTAAAAAATCTCCCCTCTTCCTCTGCGTCCTCTGCGGTTTATTAAATATTTCCATGTCCTTAGACTTTCGTAACACCAACACACTCTGGGCTTCCATTATTACCGAAACCTTAAAACATCTCGGATTAACCACAGCCATTATTTGTCCAGGTTCGCGTTCTACCCCCTTAACTATCAGCTTCGCTCAAGAAAAACAAATAGAAACCATCCCCGTTTTAGACGAAAGATCGGCAGCATTTTTCGCTTTAGGGATCGCCAAAAAAACCAACTTACCAGTAGCATTAATCTGCACTTCTGGAACTGCTGGAGCTAACTTTTATCCGGCAATTATCGAAGCGAAAGAAAGCCGAATTCCCCTATTGATTTTCACAGCCGATCGCCCTCCCGAATTGCGAGACTGCCATTCAGGACAAACAATAGATCAAGTAAAAATGTATGGCAATTATCCCAACTGGCAAACCGAATTAGCTACCCCATCTTTAGAAATAAACATCCTCAATTACTTACGACAAACTATTATCTTTGGGTGGGAGCGATCGCTTTTCCCCACTCCCGGCCCAGTTCATTTTAACATCCCATTTCGTGACCCCCTCGCCCCCATTCCCGACAGCAATACTAATTACTTAAAATCCTCACTTTCCCTAGAAAACTTCTTCGATTCCCTCCAAATAAAACAGGTAGAATTACCAAAATATACTTCATATTCCATGTTTCCTTATTTACAAGAATGGCGAAACAGTGAACGAGTAATAATTATTTGTGGTACTGCCAATCCCCCATTACCGCAAGCATATTGTCAGGCAATTTCTCACCTTTCCCAAACCTTAAAATCTCCCGTCATTGCCGAAGGACTATCGCCATTAAGAAACTATCACCAACTAAATCCCTATTTAATTTCCACTTATGATGTAATCCTGCGAAATCAACAAATTGCCAAGCAACTAACAGCAGAAATCGTCATTCAAATTGGCGATTTACCCACCAGTAAAGAACTGCGAACTTGGTTAGAAACAACACAACCAAAAAGGTGGATAATTGACCCCAGTCATCACAACTTTGACTCACTGCACGGGAAAACAACTCATTTAAGAATTTCCGTAGAACAATTAGCTAATTATTGCCAACTAGAACCAAACGTTAAAAGTAAATATCTGCAAATTTGGGTTGATATTGAAGCCAAAGTTAGACAAAACATTAACCAAGAAATGATAACTAGAGAAAACTTATTTGAAAGTAAAGTTGCTTGGTTAATTTCCCAAACTTTACCACCAGAAACCCCAATCTTTATTGCTAATAGTATGCCTGTACGAGATGTGGAATTTTCCTGGCAACCAAATAACTCACACATTCAACCTTTTTTTAATCGAGGTGCAAATGGTATTGACGGCACTTTATCCACCGCTTTAGGTATTGCTCATCGGCAAAAAAGCAGCGTTATGCTAACAGGAGACTTAGCTTTATTGCATGATACAAATGGCTTTTTATTGAGAAATAAATTTGTCGGTCATCTAACAATTATCCTGATTAATAATAATGGTGGTGGAATATTTGAAATGTTACCTATTTCTCAATTTGAGCCACCATTTGAAGAGTATTTTGCCACACCGCAAGACATAGATTTCGCTCAACTTTGTGCCACTTACAATGTGGAATACGAATTAATTACTTCTTGGCAGCATTTACAGCAAAAATTGAACCCTTTACCCGAAAAAGGAATTCGAGTTTTAGAGGTACGCACAAATCGTAAAGCTGATGCTAAATGGCGACAAGAAAACTTAAGGAGATTTGCTCAAACTATTGAGAGAGAGTAGAGACGTTTCATAAAACGTCTCTGCTTCTTTCCTCTCTTCTTCTTCCTTCGCGCTCTTCGCGTCTTACGTGCTACGCACACGCTACGCGAACGCGGTTCAAATATAATAGTTTTTGTAAAACCGCAGAGACGCAGAGGAAACAGAGAGAAGCGGGAGAAAGGATACAAAAATTTATACTTTGGGTAACTTTGCTTGTTGAAAAACTTGCTCTGGAGTAAGTTCTAAACCGTCGAAAAGTGGATCGACTACTTGCATTTCCCCTGTGTAATTCCGTGGTCGAGAATCAGCATAAAATACAGTAATACTTCTTGTTTGATAGTCAACTAACCAAACTCTTTGCACTCCTGCTTCTAGGTAAGCGATCGCATCTTCCACCAACTCCCGAAAATCTTTTTCCCCAGGCATAATATTAATGATTAACTCTGGTGCGATCGGGCAAATATCATCTTTCAACAATTCCACAGGCAGATTTTCGTAACTAATAAAGCTTAAATCTGGTATTGATAACCAATCTTCACCATTACGACTTAATTTTATTGCCCATTTTATCCCTACTTCTCCTAATTCATCGCCCCATAAACTGATCGTTTTGTATAAGGTGCCAGTCACTCTAGAATGAAAAAGTTTCGGCAACATTTGTGTTACAGTTACTACTTGTTCCTGAGACTCAACTTTGCTTTCTGTTACAGGCAAAGACACTTCCTCCATCGCAGGAATAGGCTCTATATTGTAACCTCCTACTTCCAAATTTGACTCAGCAATTTCCTCATTTTCAGTTACTAAACTTTCCTGATTATCTAACTCCAAAACTTCCGGTTTATCCTCCAATAAAACACCATTTTGTATAGTTTCTTCAGCAACTTCAACTTTGGGTAACTCTGCAACTACTCCATTTTCCGAAAATTCTTCTTTGCCATTTTGTTGCTCGCTTACCAATGCCGAAGTTCCATTTTGAATTGGTTCTTGTATTGCCACAACTGCGGGTGACTCGGATAAGCGATCGCTATGTACTGTTTTAGCAACAGAATCTTTTGCAGAAGTATGAACTAATGGCGTATTCTTCTCTTTTTCTACTACTTCTTCCGCCTCTTTCCTTACTTCTACAGGTTTAACTTCTAAAGCTGGCGACTTAGGATTCTTCGCAGACTCTTTCGGCTCTTTCTTAAATTGAGACACTATCCATTGAATTAACTTTTGTCCTCCATTCAAATTCACTAATAAGAACACTAAACCTGTACCACCAAAATATAAACCAATCACTGCTCCTGCTAATAAACTTTGAGTTAAAGGATCGGTAGAAGGTGTTAAAACTGCTCCCAAAACTACCGCAGCAATCATCACATATCGCCAGCCAGAGAGCATTTGTTTTGCAGTGACAATTCCGATAAATCCTAAGATAATTTGAATTACTGGAACTTGAAAAGCTAAACCTGTACTTAATAACAGTAACAAGACAAATTCAAAGTACCTATCAATTGACCATAACTGCTCTACAACATCTTCCCCATAATTGATGAAAAAATTAATTGCAGCTGGAATTAATAGGGTATAAGCAAATACTAATCCAGCTAAAAATAGAAAACTAGAACCTAAAACTACTGGCCCTAAAATCTGTCTTTCACCACGAGTTAGCCCAGGTAAAATAAATAGGATAATTTGGTATAAAATAAACGGACTAGCTATTAACACACCGCTATATCCGGCAACTTTCAAAGATACAAAAAAGAACTCTCCAGGAGCCAATTGCAGAAATTTAATTCCTTGAGCCGGAACTTCTAACAATTGGACAATGGGCTTGACAAATACGAAACAACCTGCCATTCCCAACGCCACGGCAATCAAGGAATAAAAAATCCGTTGGCGTAACTCCTCCAAATGGTCAAATAAGGACATTTCCACTTCATCGGGGAGTTCCTTTAGGTATTGCTCCCGATCGCGATCGCTCTCAGCTGCAACTTTGCTACTGGCTGTTTCCTGAAAATCTTGCTCTACGGTACTTAACTCTGATAAAGGCATTGCGGGTTCTTTCTCGTCCAAAGCTTTAACTTATTTTATCGATCTTCCACAACTATGGGGCGCTTCCGCCCCGGAGAAACTTGAATCGAAAATCCAAATTCCCCAATCCTCGATCGATTGATTCTTATGAAAATTTATGTAACACTGCTCCGAAATGAGCGATTTGTCTAGTGAAGTTAGGACTTTAAATAATATGTTGCCAAATTCAGATTTAGCACTTATTAAGTTAAAATCACACAGAGAACTCAGACAAATTAACAAAAAGCTAATCAAGGAGTAGTCAAATGTTCAAAATTTGTTTGTACATGAAAGACAGCCATGAACAAAAGTCAAAGCAACAAATAATTGAATTTAACAGAATTCCTAATATGGGAGAATTTATCGATCTTGGTTATAATCTTTACCGAGTTTTTTTAGTTTGTCATAGCCCTTATAATACTGAATACCAAGCCACAGTAGCAGCAGTAAAAACTGAATGGCATAGTTGTGAGACATTAATCGATCAAAGCCAAAGATTATAATAAATACGATGGTTTAATTCTACCTTGTCTCTCAGATAAATATGAAATATCTGAAGTATGTATGAAGGAGAAAATTTTAATTCATCCTTCATACAAACGATCGGAATAATCAATGATTTTCCAGCCTAATTTTTCAACTAGGGATGGAATGACTGATGACCGTATTTAGTGAGCATTTGTGCTGTTTCAGGATTGTACAACCGTAAATAATTCCAGTAGTTTTCAAATACGTGCTCAACGTATCCCTTGGTTTCAGGAAAAGGAATGTATTCCACAAATTCATCTGGATCTGTAAGTCCTAACTGATCGATCCATTTAGACACATTTCCGGGTCCAGCATTGTAACTGGCAACTGCTAACAAAGAGTTATTTTTGTAAGTGTCATGGGTATGATCTAAATACCAAGTTCCTAACCTGATATTGTCGTTAGGATTTTCCAAGTTGTAATCTTTTACGCTGATTTGTTGAGCCACCCATTTCCCTGTAGTAGGCATGATTTGCATTAAACCTACTGCGCCAGCAGAAGAACGAATCTCCGTTTCAAATCGGGATTCTTGGCGCATTAAAGCAGTGACTAACAAAGGGTTTAATTGATGCTTTTGCGACCAAGCTTTTGTATAGCCCAAAAATGGGAAAGGATAGAGGGTGTGCCAATAAATTGGTTGTTGTTTAAAAGCGGTAATTTCTGCTTCTTCTTCGGGAGTATCGCGCCACCAACTCAGGCTTTCTATTTGATGAATTCCGCGAATATTTTCTCCCACAGCTAAGAGCAGAATTCCATCGGTGAATTGTTCTGCTACTGTGGGTTTAATGAAGTTGTCGAACTCAGTTTGCCAAAGTGTCCAAGCATCTCGATCCTGACCTAATTGATGCAGTTCTTGTAATGCTGGCGATCCAGTGGGTAACTTCGGTCTTTCTTGAGGACGAATTACTTGAGGTAACTTTTGGCGTACTGTGTTAAAATCCCCGACATCTAAGCCCAACATAGAAGCAGAACGCCAAGCGTAGAAAGACCCAGGATATTTGGAAAGCACAAATTCAAAGGCTGTTTTGGCATCTTGAGAACGTCCTAAACGCATTGCCCATTTGCCTACCCAAAAACCAGCTTCTGGGGCTAATTCATGGTCAGGATTTTGTTTAGGAATTGGTTCGGCCCACCGCCAAGCTGATAGGTAATCGCCTGTTTTAGCAATTTCTTTAGCTGCTTTCCAACGAAATTCGGTTACGGCATCAGAACTACCATATTTATCTAATGCTAATTTTCGCGTTTGAGCAGCTAATTTAGTATTTCTTAAGTTGTCGAGAATTTTGGCTTTTTCTAATAAAGCTTCTCCTGCATGATCGGGGTGTTTTTCGATCGCCCGATCCAGATAAAATATCGCATCCTCCGGCTTACTACTCAACTGCGCCATCCGAATCAAAGCTAAACCTGTATCTCTAGCTTCTGGGAATGTATTAATTAATCTTTGATATCCAGCGATCGCACCACTTCGATCGCCTCCCAATTGCCTTCCCCGTCCCGAACGGTATAAATTCATCGCTGTCGGTGGCGCACTAGCATAAGCTAATCCCGCCTTCTCATACAGTCTTTTTTCCCAATAGGTAAAAGCGATCGCTTCCCAATCTTTTGCTGTTAATTGATCGCGATAGTTATTTACTAATTGATCCAGCGCCCGACTCACCACTTTGTCATCGTGAGAATAATGCAATAATATCCTCCACAATGCCACTTGTTCCGGGTCTTTTTTCAAGCGTGATTCAACTATTTCTAAACTCCGGGGATGATTGGGAAATTTCTCGATCGCTAGATCCCAAAGTTTAGCATCCTGCCGCCCTAAAACAAATAGCGCCTCCGCTGCTACCGGACTATCGGGATATTTTTCCAGCAATTTTTTCCAAGCAGCATTAGCTTTCTTTTGATCTTTAACACTTTCATAAGCCTGTGCTCTTTTGAGCATCACATGAGCCGCTAAAACTGGATATTCTTTTTCTAAACCTTCTAACCAATCCAGTGCTTCCTTACCTTGCTGACGTTCAATTAAATCACTCGCCAACAAATAACGCGCCCGACTCCGATCGGGCGTTTGTACAGGTGCAAATGTTATTACTGGCGTAGAAGAATTCTGTGCAATTTCTATTAATTTGGTAACTCGTTGTTCTGGTGGTAAACTAACTAGGGGTAAAATTTCTGACTTCGGCTCTAACTGGTTAAACAACTGATGCTGCAACTGACCAGTCGTTGATCTAGACTGTTGCCAATCGCTCCATTTGCTTGTTATAACACCAACTCCTATGAGTAAAGCTGACATTCCTACACCAATAGCCATAGTAATTGGGTGGTTTCTCAGTCGCTTTCGCATCTTTAGTTCTCGCAGCCCACAATCACAGCATCTTGTTTTGATTCTATTATCCAAAACACAAGATGGAGTAAGTCTACATGATAATGGTTTGTTAGGGTAGGGAGTAAAGATACCTCAAGTTGATCGATACTGGTACAGGTACTAATTAGGTGGTATAAGCAGAATGGAATTTCGAGCTAGCGATACTCCGCGTTTAGATTGGTCTGGAGATGGACTGGCAATTGGATTTTTTGAAGATACGGTAGAGTTAACCGGGGATCTAGCCGATCTAGATCAAAAATTTTCTGGTGTCTTACAAGAATTAATTGCGGAAACTGAATTTAAGGGCAAGCTCAACACTAATGCGGCAACTCGCATCGGTAGCAATAGTCCGGTTCGTAAGTTAATTTTAGTAGGCTTAGGTAAGGCAGAAGAATTAGAATTAAATACCTTAAGGCTAGCAGCAGCAGCTATTGCTCGTTTAGCTAAAAAGGAAAAATGCAAATCTCTGGGAATTAGTCTACCAGTGTGGCAAAATAACCCAGATGCAACCACTGGTGCGATCGTCGAAGGAGTCGAATTAGCTCTCTACCAAGATCATCGTTTTAAATCCGAATCAGAGGATAAAGTTTTACTTCTCGAACAAGTAGACTTAATCGGATTAGCTGGTCAAGAAGCGGCGATCGATCGAGCTAAAAAAATTACTTCTGGTGTTAAGTTAGCACGGGAATTAGTCGCCGCCCCAGCTAATGCGGTTACACCAATAACTTTGGCAGAAACCGCCGAAAATTTAGCCAAGGAATACGGTTTAAATGTAGAAATTCTGGAAAAAGAAGATTGCGAAAAACTAGGTATGGGAGCTTTTTTAGGTGTAGCCCAAGCTTCCGATTTACCACCTAAGTTTATCCATCTTACTTATAAACCAGTTGGCACTCCGCGGAAAAAATTGGCAATTATTGGTAAAGGTTTAACTTTCGATTCTGGTGGTTTAAATATTAAAGGCGCAGGTAGTGGCATCGAAATGATGAAAATTGATATGGGTGGTGCTGCTGCTACTTTTGGGGCGGCAAAAGCGATCGCTCAATTAAAACCAGATGTGGAAGTTCACTTTATTTCTGCGGCTACAGAAAACATGATTAGTGGTCGTGCGATTCACCCAGGCGACGTTTTAAAAGCCTCCAATGGGAAAACTATTGAAGTTAACAATACCGATGCAGAAGGACGTTTAACTTTAGCAGATGCCTTAGTATTTGCTGATAAGTTGGGTGTAGATGCGATCGTTGATTTAGCCACTCTCACAGGTGCCTGCGTCGTTGCTTTGGGCGATGATATCGCTGGTTTGTGGAGCCTTGACGACAATGTAGCAAATCAGTTATTAGCAGCTGCTCAAACCACAGGCGAAAAAATCTGGCGAATGCCAATGGAAGAAAAATACTTCGATGGTTTAAAATCGATCGTCGCCGATATGAAAAATACTGGCCCGCGTGCAGGTGGTTCCATTACCGCGGCTTTATTTCTCAAACAATTCGTCAAAGAAACACCTTGGGCACATTTAGACGTAGCTGGCCCAGTTTGGACAGAAAAAGAAAGCGGCTATAACAACGCTGGTGCAACTGGATACGGTGTTCGGACTCTAGTGAATTGGGTGCTTAGTTAATTAATTTAGGGTGGGCTATGCCCACCTTGTTGTTAAACTTGCTACAGATAAACAAAAATTTAGAAAAAATTTTATCTAAAAATAATTCCAAACCACAACTTAATTAAATGCTAATCTTATCAGTAGCGAATTTCTGGAATATCAACCTGACCACTACTGACCTCATAGGTAAGTAAATTAATAGGGTGCAGATCTGATTAATAATCACTCAGTTTGATTTCTCAGTGAAGGACTCTTAAGTTTTACACTTCTACCCTCTTGCCTCAACTTTTAGTGCAACCAAACCCAACATTAACTCTTCAGCTTATGAAAAACTTCCCAGATTTTTCTAAACAAGGTTATCAAGTGCAGAAAGAGTTAGGCCATAATCGTTCCTGTGGTCGAGTAACTTATTTAGCAGTTGATACAAAAACTTATCTCCCTGTAGTAATTAAACAGTTTCAGTTTGCCCAGTTAGGTGCTAGTTGGACAGACTACGAAACAGTGGAAAAAGAAATTCAACTATTGCGTCATCTGGATCATCCCAGTATTCCCAGCTATTTAGACTCTTTCCAAACTCCTGCGGGTTTTTGTTTAGTGCAAGAGTACAAACAAGCACCATCTTTAGGTCAACCGCGTTACTTTAACCCCAAAGAAGTTAAAGAAATCGCTATTGCTATTTTGGAAGTTTTGGTATATTTGCAACAGCAAAACCCACCAATCATTCATCGGGATATTAAACCAGAAAATATTTTGGTCGATCGCCAAAATGAATTCAAAGTTTACTTAGTAGACTTTGGTTTTGCTCACATTGGTAGCGGAGAAGTAGCCATTAGCAGCGCCGTTAAAGGTACACTAGGCTTCATGCCACCTGAACAATTATTTAACCGTCAATTAACAGAAGCTTCAGATCTCTACAGTTTAGGTGCTACCCTAATTTGTCTGTTAACTCAGACAAAATCAACTCAAATTGGTAACTTAATCGACGATCATTATCAGATTAATTTTAAGCATTTGGTATCGCAACTAAATCCAGAATTTATTGAATGGTTAGAAGAAATAGTTGCACCAAATTTGAACGATCGCTTTAACAATGCCGAAGATGCCTTAGAAGTACTGCAATCTATTGACGCAGTGGTTCACGATTCTACCAAAGAAGCTAACACCACCCTAAAATTCCACAGAAAAGCAATTCCAGTACTAGCTTTTGGAGCCTTTTCTTTACTCAGCTTTTCCTTAGCAACTTATTCCAAAGTCACCACAGAAAACCACAAACTTAAACGGCTAAACGTTCAACTTAAAGATCAAGTATACAACAGCAAACAATCAATGATCGATTTGCTGTTAAAAACCCGTCAATGTCCCCAATGCGAATTAGGAAATACCTACTTAGTAGGGGCTAATTTAGAAAATGCCGCCTTAAAAGGCGCTTACTTAGTAAATGCTAACTTGGAAAATGCCAACTTAGAACGCGCTTCTTTAGCAGGTGCAAATCTCCAAGAAGCTAATTTGAAGGGCGCTAATTTAGAAAGTGCTAATTTAGGTTACGCCAACCTATTATCCGCCAAAATAGAAAACGCTGATTTAAGAAATGCCAATCTTTGGGGAGCTAAGTTAGACGGTTACGTTAACTTTAGAAGTGCCAATTTAGAAGGCGCAAATTTAGGTTATGCTCACCTTATAGGTGTGTACTTCGGCAATGCTAACTTGAAAAATGTTAGCCTTTGGGGTGCTAATTTAACAGGGGCTTTCTTAGGAGGTGCGAAGTTAGGTAATGCTAAGTTAAAAGACGCAAACTTAGCAGGTGCAAACTTAGCCGATGCTGACTTAGATGCTGCTTATTTAGAAAATGCAAAACTGGCAGGTGCAAAACTATTAGGGGCGTATTTGGAAAACGCAGATTTAAGCAAAGCTGACTTAGATGGTGCGGATTTGCGCGGTGCTAATCTCAAAGGTGCTAACTTAAGTGGCGCAAATCTCCGGGGCGCAAATCTCCGGGGCGCAAATTTACAAAATGCCAATTTGCAAGGTGCAAACGTCCGCGAAGCTAATTTAAAAGGTGCAACAATGCCTGATGGATCGACATATAAATAAGTTGCATTTTCTGTTTAATTAACTTTTTAAAAGCATCCTTTGAGGATGCTTTTGTTTTTGAGAATTACGGAAATTCGGGTGGGAATTGGGCAAAACTGTTTCTCACAAAAAATTATGAAAACAGAACGTTGGGATGACGAAAGATTAGATCGTTTGGCTCTCCCGTTACAGCGTCAGCTTAACGGGAGAGCCAGCAGTTAGCACATCAACTGTTAAGTTAAGTGATATAAGTCGTCGGTAATCCTGCTGCTACTGGAAAGAACCTTCTTCTACAAGGAGGAGTGTGTCAAACTGGATTTAAGGCAGCCTATTTTCAGTCGCGATTTGAGTTGGTGGTGTAATTCCTTGACAGAAGCGACTTACACTTAAGTGTATATAGATGTTTTTTGTGGCTGAACTAATTTGGCAAATAGCCGACTTAATTTGCAATTAGTTAGGATATTGCCAAAAGCCTGTTTTAATCGCCCCTTGTACACCCTTAAAGGAAAATTAAAGTTATGGGATTGTTTGATCGCATTAGCCGAGTAGTCCGAGCGAATCTTAATGATGTAGTCAGTAAGGCTGAAGACCCGGAAAAAATCCTCGAACAGTCAATTATTGATATGCAGGAAGACCTAGTGCAGTTGCGTCAAGCAGTTGCTCAGGCGATCGCTACTCAAAAACGCACCCAACAACAGTATAATCAAGCTCAAGCTGAAGCGAATAACTGGCAGCAACGGGCACAACTAGCTTTAAGTAAAGGTGATGAAAATCTGGCTAGGGAAGCATTAGTCAGGAAAAAATCTCAGAGTGAAACTGCTACTGCACTGAAAACTACTTTAGATCAGCAAACGGGACAGGTAGATACCCTGAAGCGTAATCTGATTGCTTTGGAAAGCAAGATTTCTGAAGCCAAGACGAAGAAGGATATGCTCAAGTCTCGCATTGCTGCTGCTAAGGCGCAGGAACAGTTGCAAAATGCAGTTGGTAAGCTGGGTACCAGCACGGCAATGGGTGCTTTTGAGCGCATGGAAGAAAAAGTATTAATGATGGAAGCTCGTGCTCAGTCCGCGCAAGAGTTGACTGGTAGCAATTTAGAGCAGCAATTTGCGGCTTTGGAAGCTGGTAGTGATGTTGATGATGAGTTGATGGCAATGAAGGCTCAGTTAACTGGCTCGGCTCCTAGCCAAGGGGCTTTGCCTGGTACTGCTCAATCTAACACTACTTCTTCAGGTACTCCATCAAATTCCGCAGTTGATAAGGATTTGGAAGAACTAAAAAGACAAATGGATCAACTATAAGTTAATCAGTTGTTTAACACATAGAAGTTTAGCCTGGGTAGATTGCAAATTCTACACCAGGCTTAATTTTATTTTCGTTACAATTTTGTTATTCTAAAATCTTCTCTGTTAATTTTGCCTGAATCCCAAATCCCAAATCCCCAATCTAAAATCGAGTGGCTTGCCTTATGCTCAATGATCTTTTTCCGTTTAGCTTTTCTGTAAATAGTACTGCGATCGCTGGTGCTGGTCTATGGTCGCTAGCTTTATATTTAGCTTTTTGGCAATTGAATGAATGGATTATGGAGCAATTGAAACGCTGGTTCAATTTTGCTGAACGCAGTCTCTATACTTCAGAAGCCGAATTTGAAAAAACTCGTCGGGCTAGGGAATCTCAAAACGCTTTTTACGCATCTATCTTTAGTATTATTCCTTTTTTACTGGCTGGTGGAATTTGTAATTATGGCGTTGAAGTTACTTTAGGTAGCAGTTGGGCAATTAGTGTGGGAATGTTGGCTTGTGTTGGTTGTGCAATTTATGAATTGGGTCGTCGAGATGGGATGAAGTAATACATCCCGATCCAGGGGGAAGAATTTTATAATATATATATATTTTGAGAGAATAAAAATGTGTTAGTTAAGCAATTATTTTGCTAGTGGTTAACTTGGGGAAATTTTCTGGATTGACCAGTAAGTTATGGAGTATAATTTAGCCAAGAGCGAATAAATTTAAGGTTCTGACTCAATTGATTGTTTAATTTGCGATCGCTAACCACTAAGCTAACTTTAAATTCTGAGCACCCCAAAAATTAGCAAAAATTTTCCTAGTTTTCTTTGCTTGTTTATTCTCTGAAAAAAGGTTGGATTTGATACCATTTTTTAATGTAAAAAGCTGATTTTCCTTGAGTGATTAACTAGCGCACCAAGGCAGAAATAATTCAGCAATTGAAAACTTTTTAAAAGCTAAATGAAAAAGCCTTCTTTGCTTCTGCTTTCTGACTTCTAGAACTAGTAAATTTCTGCCTAACCTAACAAACTGGTGATTAAGAATTCTTTGTTTAATCGGTAATGGCAAGCTGTTTATTAGGTAGGAGAAACCCAGGAACAGAGAAAATTTTCCAAATCTATTGAAAAACCTCTTTTATATTATGAAAAAACCGCAAAACAAACAACTTCCGAAATGCCCAACTGGGATTAAGGGACTAGATGAAATTACTGGTGGTGGCTTACCAAAAGGCCGCCCTACGTTAATTTGTGGCTCAGCTGGCAGCGGCAAAACTTTGTTAAGTGTTGAGTTTTTAGTGCGTGGTGCAACTGAGTTTGGCGAACCGGGCGTATTGATGGCTTTTGAGGAAACAGAGTCAGAATTAACTGAAAATGTAACTTCTTTAGGATGGGATTTAGTGCAGTTAGTTAAGGAGAAAAAGCTATCGATCGATCATGTTTACATCGATCCCCATGAAATCCTCGAAACTGGTGAATATGATTTGGAAGCTTTGTTTATTCGTTTGGGGTGTGCGATCGCAGAAATTGGCGCAAAACGAGTAGTTTTAGACACGATTGAAACTCTGTTTATGGGGTTATCTAATGCTAGTGTTGTTCGAGCAGAATTAAGACGCTTATTTTGCTGGTTGAAAAGCCAAGGTGTCACAGCAATTATCACGGGTGAACGTGGGGAAAATAGTTTAACTCGTCAAGGATTGGAAGAATATGTTTCTGATTGTGTGATTCGTTTGGAACAAAGAACTGCTGAGGAATTGACAACTCGCTATTTGCAAATTGTGAAATATCGGGGGTCTAGTCATGGGTCAAATGAATATCCGTTTTTGATTGAAGAAGATGGAGTTTCAGTACTACCAATTACCTCGATCGGATTAAATCATCAGGTTTCTAATGAGCGAGTTTCTACGGGAATTGAGCGATTAAATACGATGTTGGGTGGTCAAGGTTATTATCGGGGAAGTAGTATTTTGATTACGGGAATGGCGGGAACGGGTAAGAGTACGATCGCAGCTTATTTTGCCCAAGAAACCTGCCAAAAAGGAGAACGCTGTTTATATTTAGCTACAGAAGAAGCACCACAGCAAATTCTTCGTAATACCCTCTCCGTTGGGATTAATTTGAATCAGTTTATAGAAAAAGGTTTGTTGCAATTTGAAGCGGTACGTCCGACAGCTTATGGTTTAGAAATGCGGTTGGTAAAAATTCACAATTGGGTTAAGGAATTTCAGCCGCGATCGCTAATTATTGACCCGATGAGCAATCTAAATTTAAACGGAAATTCACAGCGAACCAAAGCCTTTTTCATGCGTCTGATCGACTTTTTAAAATCCGAGCAAATCACCGTTTTGTTAACCAATCTTACAGCAGGTGGCACAGCTTTAGAACATACAGACATTGGTGTATCATCTTTGATGGATACTTGGTTGGAAGTTCGGACTACAGAAACTAATGGAGAAAGAAATCGACTGCTTTATATTCTCAAATCTCGTGGTATGGAACATTCTAATCAAGTCAGAGAATTTCTCTTAACTAGTCAAGGTATAGAATTAATTGATGTTTACTTAGGTCAGGGTAATTTTCTCACTGGAACTGCCAGAATTGCCCAAAAAGCGAGAGAAGAATTAGAGCAAATTAATCGCCAGCAAGAATTTGAACAAAAAAAACGGGAGTTGGAAAGTCAAACTGAAATATTGCAAGCACAAATTGCGGCACTGCAAGTGCAACTAAAAACTCAGTATGAAATGTTAAATTCCATGACTAAACAAGCGGAAAATCATCAACAAAGATTGGTTGAGAATCAAGAGGTGATGATGAAGTTACGTCAGGGCGATTAAGTAATATCATTTGCCCCAATAATTGATACAAATAGAGTAGGGGCGGGTTTAGCCAAAAGCCTGGATAGCTAGCCATAAGATTGAAATCAAAACTCGCCCTTTCTCTTGCATCTATAGCAAAGATTTAGGTAATCAGCAAACGGAGAGAAAATAATGACAGATAGCTGTTCTGAACAAAGTAATATTTCCGACTCCGAATTTTGGCAACTCCGATTATATGTAGCGGGACAAACGCCGAAATCTCTGACTGCTTTTGCGAACTTAAAAAAAATTTGTGAGGAGTATCTTCAGGGACAGTATCACATTGAGGTAATTGATTTAGTCACACAACCCCATCTCGCTAAACAAGACCAAATTGTTGCTTTGCCGACTTTAGTCAAGAAATTACCTCCGCCGATTAAACAGATAATTGGTGATTTGTCGAATCAAGAAAAAGTGTTGGTTGGATTAGAGATCAATGGCATAAAACCTAACCAGCAAATTATCAAAAATTAGGAGTAATCCTCATGGTTAATGAAGAAGAATCCGAACGGGATATGACCGCAGCTTTTGAAAATGCGCTTTTCCAGGGAGATGAAAGATATTATGTGTTACGCCTTTATATTGCGGGAACAACGCCCCAATCAATTCAGGCATTACAAAACATCAAAAAAATTTGTGAAGAGTATCTCAAAGGGCGTTATGAATTAGAGGTAATAGATGTTTATCAAGCTCCTGAATTAACTGTTCCAGGCAACATTTTTGCCATTCCTACTTTAATTAAACAGTTACCGCTTCCTTTACAAACATTGATTGGCAATTTATCTAATACGGAGAAAGTTTTAGTAGGTTTAGATATTCATCCCAGACAACATCAGGTCTAAGGAAATTATGGAAGACCAAGAAAATACAATTGTTAAATTACACCAAATCGTAGATGAACTGCAAGCGGAAATAAGAACGCTTCGGGAACAAAAAACTATTGCTCAAGAAACATTACAAGCAATTCATCTTGGTGAAGTTGATGCTGTTGTTGTTAGTACCGATCGAGGCGAGCAGGTTTTTACCCTTCATGGGGTAGATTACGTTTATCGGCTTTTTGTGGAACAAATGGGAGAAGGATCGGCTACAGTTTCCTTGGAAGGATTTATTTTGTATTCTAATCAGAAGTTTGCCAAACTTTTAGGCTATCCTTTAGAAACTGTCATCGGTTCTCGGTTTACAAATTTTGTCGCTCCTCAAGATTTAGCCAAGTTTGAGGCTTTTTGGCAACAGTCGCAAAATCAGATAGAAATAAGTGAAGAATTATCGTTAATTAGTAGTCAAGGAAATCAAATTGCAATTCAGTTGTCTCTGACGCAATTAAACCTGGGGAATGTTTCTATTTACTGCTTGATTATTACTGATTTAACTGAGTATAAACGCAATGAAGAAGCTTTGCGGGAAAGTGAGGAGCGTTTCCGCAAATCATTTATTGATTCTCCGTTTCCGATGATTATCTATGCTGATAATGGAGAAATTATCGAAATTAATCAAGCTTGGAGGGAATTATCTGGTTATAGTATCAATGATATTCCGACAATGGGGAATTGGTTAGAGTCTGCTTTTGGAGAAAATCCAGATATAATGCTTTCTTTAGTGCAGCGAATTTACGAAATCGATCGCAAAGTTAACCAGGGAGAATATATCATTAAAACTCGTTGGGGAGAAAAGCGAGTTTGGAACTTTCATAGCTTACCTTTAAGTAAACTTCCTGATCAGAGAAGAACGTTTATTTCAATGGCGATCGACGTTACCGATCGCAACCGCGCCGAAGAATTATTACGTCGAAATGCTTTATATGATGCCTTAACAGGTCTACCGAATCGCATTTTATTAATGGATCGAATTGAACAAGCTATTCAACATTTAAAACGAGATCAAAACTATTTATTTGCCGTTTTGTTTTTGGATTTAGATCGGTTTAAGTTAATTAATGATACTCTAGGGCATGAAACAGGCGATAAAGTATTAATAGCCTGTGGCAAAAAGTTTAGTCAATCTGTCCGTTCTGGTGATACTATAGCTCGTTTGGGCGGTGATGAATTTATTATTTTGCTTCAAGATCTTAACAGTAGGGAAGAAGCAATTCAGATTGCAGAACGCATTCTAAATTGCCTGAATTTACCAATTTTGATTCAGGAGCAACAACTTTTTATTACTGCTAGTATGGGGATTGCTTTCTCTTCCAAAAAGATCGTTCATCCCACAGAAATTTTGAGTAATGCAGATTTAGCAATGTATGATGCCAAACATATTGGTAAAGCTTGTTATCGAATTTTTGAGCCAGCTTTGCACCAGCGAACTACTCGAAAGTTAGAGGTAGAAAAGATGGAATTAGAAGTGGCGCTGAGTGAAGCTTTGAAACATAAAGAGTTTATCCTTTACTATCAACCAATTTTCTCGTTAATCACCTCAAATTTGGTGGGTTTTGAAGCTTTAGTCCGCTGGAAACACCCAGAGAAAGGGTTAATTCCACCTAACAAATTTATCTCTATTGCCGAAGAAACTGGGTTAATTATTCCCCTTAGTGAGTGGATTTTAGCTGAAGCTTGTCATCAAATGAAAGCATGGCAAGAACAATTTGAAAATGCAGCTTCATTAAGGATAAGTGTTAATGTTTCAGGAAGACAGTTAAAAGAATCAAATAGTATCGAAAAAATTGATGAAATCCTCACTGCTACAGGGTTGAAAGGTAGTAATCTCAAACTAGAAATTACTGAAAGTTTGTTGATGGAAAATCGAGAGTCTTTCCGTTATTTTCTCAAGCAGATGAAACATCGGGGAATTGAGTTGAGTATTGACGATTTTGGTACTGGTTATTCTTCCCTGAGCTATCTGCATCGTTTGCCTTTTAATACTGTAAAAATCGATCGCTCTTTTATCACTAATATTTATAGTGAAGAAAATTCTATCAACATTGTACAAGCTATTATTACACTGGCTCATCAATTAAGTATAAATGTGATTGCTGAAGGGATCGAAACTGAACAGCAATTCCGAATATTACAAGGATTAGGTTGTGAATTTGGACAAGGCTATTTATTTGCTAAACCTTTGGATGTGGAAGCTGCTCAGGGTGTGTTGATGGCAATGGTTAATTCTTCTATATCTTAGGCATTAGAAGTTATGCAGTGTAGACCAAGAAACCCGGTTTTGTATTCTTACCCTGACGATAAAATAACATAATTACGATAGAAAACCGGGTTTATGCTTACTTTAGATATGGGGGGATTTTGGCAAAATCTTGGATTTTTTTCCCCTGCTACCCTGATATTTTAACTAGTAATTTCAATGTTTAAGAGCTTACTAACCTAATCGGGTGTATCCACTCTTGAGCGCATCAACCGGGTTAAGAATTGCCAGATCTGGATTTCCTTCAACTACTGCTACTAAATCATTTTGTCTACCTAAATTGCTGTTGGAAGTTGTGTAAATTAGGTAATTTCCTGTGGAACCTTCTGGCACTAAAATATATTGCGCTGGTGTCCCAGCCAAAACAATCGTATCTTTGCCATCCTCAAAGTTACGAATTAAAGCATAGTCATCACTACCACTATCCTTGGAATTAAGATAGAAAGCTTGCACGCCTGCAAAAGCTGTAGTGGTTTGAAGACGACCATAACCTAATACAAATTCATCTGCTCCTGCTCCTCCAATTAGGGTATCAATTTCGCCAGAACCATTACTGGTAGTTCTAATATCATAAGTTTCACCGGAATTGTCTACAACTACACTTGTAAGACCAATTCCATAGATTTGGGTTTTTGTGCCAAAGCTAGTCACAACATCACTAGCAGAAGAACCGTTAAAAAAGCCGATTCTTCCTTCAGCTTGTCCTACTTGTTGGTAATGATCCAAACCAGATTCGTAAGTGCCTAGTCTTACAGCGTTAGCGACATCTAGATTGCTGAGAATATAGGCTTTTTCGTTAAAAAACGTTACTGGATTTGGGCCTTCAATAGGAATACCAGAACGTCCTTCAGCTTCGCCTACTAGAATAAAGTGCTGCAACCCGGATTGGAAAACTCCATTGTTAACTGCTTCCGCTACATCTGGGTTTCTTTCTAAGTATGTTGCTTCGTTAAAAGCTGGAGAAATTAATGTCCGACCTTCTGTGATTCCTACTGTTCGGAAGTGAGCTAGACCAGATTCAAATACTTCGGCTTCAACTGCTTCTTTTACATCAGGGTAATTACTTAGGTAATAATCTTCGTTGAAAATTGCAAAACTCATCTTAATGTTTCCTCAAAAATATCTTTTGTTGCCAGAGTATGGCTCATTTAAAATGATAATATTTGTATTTTGTCAATATCGGTAGAATTAATTAAAATAGACATAGCTTAATAATTTGAATAAAAAAAGTATATTTTGGAAAAATTTTACTTAAATTTGCTAAGATAAAAATAAATTTATTTTTATTTTTCTAATTACAAGTTTTTTTAATAGTCTTTGGGCCAACTTTTTTATCTTAATCAAAGGATTAGGTATTTTTTGCTCGACTTTTGGATGTGAAACCTGCTAAGGTTGATTGATAGAAAGAATTAATTCTTCCTGAACGATTTGGGCGATTTTTTCCGCTGCGCCTGATTGACCGCGGACGGCACGAAGGCGATCGCTAATTTCCCTTAATTTCTCTGGATGTTCTAAATAATCTACAACCATCTTAGCTACTTTTTCTGGTTGTAGTTTTCCCACTAATTCCGGGACAATTTCAGCTTTTGCCCAAATATTAGGCCAAGCAAATAATTTTTTATTTTGTAATACTAACCAGTTAATTAGTTTAGCGAAGATTGAACCTAAAACTGGTGCATTTGCTAATAAACCGGGTAAGCCATCCCAACTTCGCATAGCATCTAATTGTTGGGTGGGAATTAAGACAAACATTGGCACTGCTAAAGCACCTAATTCTGCGGTGTTAGCTCCTACTGTGGTAAGACAGATATCGCATTGAGCTAATGATTTGTAGGCGGGAAATTCAGTACATAATTCTACAGTTAAACCGCTTTCAGTTTTGAGGAAATATTGGTTTGTTTCTGAAGGAAAGACTAATTTACCGCTTGCCCAACCTTGGTTTTTAATGATGGGATTTTCTTGGGGATCGGCAAATTTAGCTAAGGTTTGAATGTCTAAAGTTTGGGCTACGAAAATGATAAATTTTGTGGTGGGTCTAAGGGTGTGGATTTGTTGGGCGATCGCTAATCCCAAAGGCACACCTTGAGCCAATTTAGCAGGTTTCGATCCCGGCAACAACCCAATCAATTCAATCTTGCCCCTCTGCCCCTCTGCCCCTCTGCCCCTCTGCCCCTCTGCTCTCTGAACTTCTGCCATTAAATCGCCAACTACAGTAATTTTATCGGCATATTTCTGGGGAGAATTGGCGATAATTTTCGGTGTCATGGCGGCGAATCTGTCAATCCACTCATGCCAACGTGCGTCCCATTCGGCGTAAATTACGGTGCGATAATTTAAACGTTTGCCGATAATTACGGTGTAGAATTGATCGCCACCTAAAAAGAGAACTACACCGTTTTTGCGCCAATCCCAATTTTCGGCGGTTTTGCCTGTTAAGAGAAAGGAAAAAAAGTGTTTTGGGGATTGGATGCGATCGATCTCTGGGTAACTTTGGGCAATTTCTACTTCTTTGCCGCTGGCGTTGGGACAGGGGGATAGGATCAGGGAGATGCGGATTTTTGTGCGATCGTTTCCCAAAAGTTGCCGTAAAGATTTTACCACTGGACGCACCCAAGTCGCCAATTCTCCGGGGCCATTAGAAAGGATTAAAATATCAGATGGTTGGATAAACATTATTTAATTTTAAACAAATAAGTAGGCGGTGAGTTCTTCAGAACTCACCGCCTAACTAACTCGATATAAAATATCTGTTAGTAACTTTAGGTTACTAACCGAGTGAGAAAAAGCCGTCTGCTGAAGTAGAAACGGTAGTCAAAGGAGTATTTACTCCTTCCACAATACCAACAATATCTCCAGTGTTGGTAAAGATACCCAGATTTACACCATTTGTTTGTTGGATGTAATTATCGATCGAACCTATTAACTGGATAGTGTCAAGACCTCTTTCAAAACCTTTAATTAGAGCATAGTCAGAGTTGCCACCACCTACATATAATGGCACTGGGTTGGGATTTGTTTGGTTTCCTCTGAGGGCTAGCAAGAAAATATTGGCTTGTGCGCCACCAACAAGAGTATCGATCTCACCAAATCCGTTGCTTCCTAGCACGTAATCAAATGGGTTTGTAGCGGCAGATAAAGTTATATACTCAACGCCTGTTATTTCAACTGCGGTTTCACCAAAACTGGTGACAACATCATTACCTGGAGTACCAGTAAAGAAAATAACTCGGTTTTCAAACTGTCCGAAGGTAAGGTAATGCTCAAAACCAGAATTAAAATTCACAACACCAGTTACAGGGTCAGGAACACCGACTACTGCTGCTACATCTGGGTTAAAAATGAGATAATCCCGTTCGTTGAAAAATGTAGGCGATCGTCCTTCAAATTGCCCGTATTGTAGGAAGTGATCGTACCCGGAACGGAAGGCTCCTTGAAAAACTGCTTGCGCTACGTCAGGGTATTTTAATAAGTAAGTTGTTTCGGAGTCAAAAGTGCCTATGGGAGAGAAACGTCCTTCGTCGGCACCGGATAAGGCGAAATGTTCTACTCCAGAACGAAAGAACCCTGAGGCTACAGCATTTGCTACATCTGGATATAGTGCTAAATAGGCTCCTTCATTAAAAAACGGTGATACTGAGGTGCGACCTTCGTTGACACCGTAACGGGTAAAGTGTTCAAACCCAGAAATGAAACCTCTGGGCGTATTTACAGATGCGTTAACGTCTGGATAAAAAGCTAGATAAAATGGTTCAGAAAAGTGATTGAAATAAGCCATGCTTCCTCACACTCAAATTAACTAGTTAAGACTTGCTAAAGTTTATCCAAGCATACTCTGGCTTTAAAATACCTGATTCTAGATTATTTAGGGGTAATTGTGATGAAATATACCACAGCCTCTAGAATTATTCAGGTTTAACCAGTAAAATAGCACTTTCAGATATGAATGGTAAACCCTAACCAGAGCAAGTTAGTTTTGTAAACCTAGATTATCATAGCTTAAAGAAATCTTTGATTACAAATAATAAAATCTTGATTATGTTATTTTACAGTTAATGTCTAAAACTAGCAATTTGTCAATAGTAGAATAATCAAGAAAGCAGTTTGGCTTATATTTGAGTTTGATGATAGTTAAAACTCCTATTAAATTGTCAATAAATCATCCAGGGATAGGAGTTTTTAACCCAGTATAAAGACTGTTATCGATCGGGTCAATGGATTGCAGATTCGGGTTATTTCCCTCAGTGCCAGCACCCAAAATAAATATATTATCTTGAGCATGATTTTTAAGACAATTATAAGTCTTTTCGATCGACCTAATTAACAATTTTTATATAATCGATGGGAAATTTTCTTTTAAATTAATCAATAGTTACAAAAAAATTTTCTGATTTAGTTATAATTAACAAATTTTTTACGCCAAGAAATTAAGGTGAAAGCGCAAAAAAAAAGTAACTACTTCGGAAATTGTCAAGTTTTGTAACAAAAAATTACAAAATTTTTATCAATTTGTATCGGATGGGGGCCAAAAGCCGCATTTAGTAAGCATTTTTTGGTAAAACCAACTAATGTGCCTGTTTTAATGCTAGGCACTGAGACTTAGATTTCAGCGAGTCTGGGGTCTTGAAGTTGGGTGAGATGCCATTTAAGCCCGCTGCCCAACCGCCAAGGATTAGCTGATTAATGATTGATGACTAGCTAGCCCAAAATAAGGAGCCTAACTGAATGTTTACCCACGTCAAGTCCACCATTCGACGCATTACACCAGACAACCTCATGGGGCGGTCTTTACTCAAGGTGGTCTATGTCGTGCTTGAGCCGCAATATCAGAGTACACTATCAGCGGCAGTCAATTCGATTAACAAAAATAACCCTGATTTAGCAATTGAAATTAGTGGTTATTTAATCGAAGAGTTGCGCGATCGAGAAAACTACGAGGATTTTCAACGCGATATTGCTGATGCTAATGTCTTTATCGCTTCGTTGATTTTTATTGAAGATTTGGCGGAAAAAGTTGTTGCAGCTGTGGAACCACATCGCGATAATTTAGATGTCGCAGTTGTCTTTCCTTCGATGCCACAAGTGATGCGCCTAAATAAAATGGGCAGCTTTTCAATGGCACAGTTGGGACAGTCGAAAAGTGCGATCGCCCAATTCATGCGGAAGCGTAAAGAAAAGTCAGGTTCCGGTTTCCAAGATGGAATGCTGAAACTGTTGCAAACCTTGCCTAAAGTCCTGAAATATTTACCAATGGATAAAGCGCAGGATGCGAGAAACTTCATGTTAAGTTTCCAATATTGGTTAGGCGGTTCTGCGGAAAACTTGGAAAACTTTCTGCTAATGTTAGCAGATAAATATGTCTACAAAGGCGATCAAAAACTAAAATTTCAAGACCCTGTTACTTATCCCGATATGGGAATTTGGCATCCAATGGCACCGACAATGTTTGAGGATGTCAAAGAATATTTCAACTGGTATAACAGTCGGAAAGATATTTCTGCCGACTTAAAAGATCCTTTAGCTCCTTGCGTTGGGTTAGTGCTACAAAGGACTCACTTGGTAACTCGTGATGATGCTCATTATGTAGCAATTGTCCAAGAATTAGAAGCGATGGGTGCAAGAGTTATTCCGGTGTTTGCGGGAGGTTTAGATTTTTCCAAACCAGTTGATGCTTACTTTGGCGGAACGGTGAATGGAACTGCTGCTTCTGCAATAGTAGATGTAGTAATTTCCTTAACAGGTTTTGCTTTAGTTGGTGGGCCAGCTAGACAAGATCATCCGAAGGCGATCGACTCACTAAAAAGGTTAAATCGTCCTTATATGGTGGCGTTACCTTTGGTGTTCCAAACTACGGAAGAATGGCAAGATAGCGATTTAGGTTTGCATCCAATTCAGGTGGCGTTACAGATAGCAATTCCTGAGTTAGATGGTGCGATCGAACCGATTATTTTGTCGGGTAGAGATGGGGCGACTGGAAAGGCGATCGCCTTACAAGACCGAGTTGAAGCAATTTCCCAACGGGCATTAAAATGGGCAAAATTACGCCGTCAACCCAAACTAGATAAAAAAATTGCCATCACCGTTTTTAGCTTTCCACCTGATAAAGGAAACGTGGGAACCGCAGCATATTTAGATGTTTTCGGTTCAATTTATGAGGTAATGAAAGCCCTCAAACATAACGGTTACGATCTGCCAGAATTACCAGAATCACCCGAAAAGTTGATGCTGGAAGTTATCCACGATGCCCAGGCACAATATGCCACTCCCGAATTAAATATTGCCTATCGGATGTCGGTGCCGGAATATGAAGAATTAACACCTTATTCTGAAAGATTGCACGAAAATTGGGGCCCACCACCCGGACATTTAAATAGTGATGGACAAAACCTCTTAATTTACGGTAAAGAGTTCGGAAATGTCTTCATTGGCGTGCAACCAACTTTCGGTTATGAAGGCGATCCAATGCGGTTGTTGTTCTCCCGTTCTGCCAGTCCTCATCATGGTTTCGCCGCTTATTACACCTATCTAGAACAAATCTGGAAAGCTGATGCGGTGTTGCATTTTGGCACTCACGGATCGCTGGAATTCATGCCAGGAAAACAGATGGGAATGTCGGGAGATTGTTACCCAGATAATCTCATTGGTTCGATTCCCAATATTTACTATTACGCTGCGAATAACCCCAGCGAAGCAACAATTGCCAAGCGTCGGAGTTATGCCGAAACTATCAGTTACCTGACACCACCTGCGGAAAATGCCGGACTTTATAAAGGGTTAAAAGAACTAAGCGAATTAATCGGTTCTTACCAAACTTTAAAAGATACCGGACGAGGGATTCCGATCGTGAATACGATCGCGGATAAATGCCGTTTGGTGAATTTGGATAAAGACATTGAATTGCCAGAAAAAGATGCCAAGGATATGTCTGCTGAAGAACGGGATAATCTCGTCGGTTTGGTGTATCGGAAACTGATGGAAATTGAATCGCGGTTGTTACCTTGTGGGTTGCACGTAATTGGTAAACCGCCTAGTGCAGAGGAAGCGATCGCAACCTTAGTAAACATCGCCGCCTTAGACAGAAACGAAGAAGAAATCCTCAGCTTACCCCGAATTATTGCTAACAGCATCGATCGCGACATTGACGAGATTTATGTTAATAGCGACAAAGGCGTTTTAGAAGACGTTCAGCTATTACAAGAAATCACCCTTGCCACTCGCGCCGCCGTTGCTGCTTTAGTCAAAGAACAAACCGATGCTGATGGCAGAGTTTCCCTAGTTTCCAAGTTGAATTTCTTCAACATGGGTAAAAAAGAACCTTGGATCGAAGCATTACAACAAGCAGGTTATCCCAAGGTAGATCCCGAAGCAATTAAACCCTTGTTTGAATACTTGGAATTCTGCTTAAAACAAGTTTGCGCTGACAACGAATTAGGCGCATTGTTAAAGGCATTAGAAGGCGAATATGTATTACCGGGACCCGGTGGAGATCCAATTCGTAACCCCGATGTTTTGCCAACAGGTAAAAACATTCACGCCTTAGATCCCCAATCAATTCCTACAGCAGCAGCAGTGAAAGCTGCCAAAGTTGTTGTTGACAGATTGTTGGCAAGACAAAAAGAAGAACTTGGTAGTTGGCCCGAAACAATTGCCTGCGTACTTTGGGGAACAGACAACATCAAAACCTACGGCGAATCTCTCGCCCAAATTATGTGGATGGTGGGTGTAAAACCCGTTCCTGATTCATTAGGAAGAGTGAATAAATTGCAACTAATTCCTTTAGAAGAATTAGGTCGTCCCAGAGTTGATGTTGTAGTCAATTGTTCCGGTGTATTCCGCGATTTGTTCATCAACCAAATGAATCTGCTAGACCAAGCAATTAAGATGGCAGCAGAAGCAGAAGAACCATTAGAAATGAACTTTGTTCGCAAACACGCATTGCAGCAAGCAGAAGAAATGGGAATTAACTTGCGTCAAGCTGCAACTCGCGTATTTTCTAACGCTTCCGGTTCCTATTCTTCTAACATCAACCTAGCAGTAGAAAACAGCACTTGGGACAGCGAAGCAGAGTTACAAGAAATGTACCTCAACCGCAAATCTTTCGCCTTCAGTGCTGATAATCCAGGGATGATGGAAGAGTCAAGAAAGATTTTTGAATCTTCCTTAAAAACTGCGGAAGTAACTTTCCAAAACCTCGATTCTTCCGAGATTAGCTTAACTGACGTTTCCCATTATTACGATTCCGACCCGACAAAAGTTGTCGCTAAGTTGCGCGGTGATGGTAAGACACCAGTATCCTACATTGCTGATACCACAACCGCCAATGCACAGGTGCGGACACTATCAGAAACCGTGCGTTTAGATGCGCGTACCAAACTGTTAAATCCTAAGTGGTACGAAGGTATGCTTTCTCACGGTTATGAAGGTGTGCGGGAACTCTCCAAACGTTTAGTAAATACAATGGGTTGGAGTGCGACTGCTGGCGCTGTGGATAACTGGATTTATGAGGATGCTAACAGCACTTTCATCAAAGATGAAGAAATGCGTCAGCGTTTGATGAACTTAAATCCCCATTCTTTCCGCAAAGTTGTAACTACTTTGTTGGAAGCGAATGGTCGTGGTTATTGGGAAACAAATGAAAGCAATTTGGATTTATTGCGCCAGTTGTATCAGGAGGTTGAGGATCGAATTGAAGGCGTAGAATAGTAGTTGTAGGGGCAGGTATTTTGCCTGCCTCTATCAATTCCAGGTGTTCGATCGCATGAGGTTTAAAAAAGCTGTGATAGGGAAAATAGAAGTAAGAATTGAGATTCTACAAGAAGGTGATTTATATATAGGAATTTGCCCAGATTTAAATGTTTCTAGTTTTGGGGAAACGATCGAAGAAGCCAGACAATCTGTTCAAGAAGCTTTAGAAGCGTTTTTCGAGGAATGTGAGGTAATGGGTACGTTAACAGAAGTTCTTGAAGAGTCAGGGTATGTGCAACGAGATGGGAACTGGCTACCCCGAAAGCCGATCGCATCGGAATTAGTTGCGATCGGGTGAGTACAGTATATCTTACCCCCACTATTTAGGAACCCAAATTCCCATTTTTTCAAACTCTGTATCTTCTAATTCTCTACCTGCTTCAATCGCACTAACTAGAAAATCTAAATTTTTTACCCACCATTTCGATTCAGTATTTTCATTTAGCTTCTTGTTGATTCTTAATAAGCAAAATAATACCTCTTCACAAATTTTTTCAACTTGCTCGTTAAGTGATTTTGCTGGCGATATACCTTTATGAACATACTTACTCCGAGCATCATAAATCTTGTCAATTTCTGTTTTCTGAGCTTGAAAATCTTTACCAAACTTTTTATAAGTTACAATTGATACACGGCTAACTATTGATTTTGTTGCAGAATCTTTTTCCCCAAATATTAGATCTAAAGCAATTACAAAATGTAAAAACGATTCATCTATTCTTTCCTCCAAAAAGTGCCTTTTTGCTTTAGAAACAAATAAAGTAAATGTTTTAAGAGATGGAGAAATAACTGTATTTGCACCAACATCAAAATTTGATTTTAATTCACTGGCAATCTGAGGAATCTTTAAATCTGCACCTGCTAATACCAATTCTCCATAAAGATGCGCTTAATATTTCGTAATTATTTTTCCTGAAATCCTTGATAGACATAGTAAGTCGTGCAAGAAGTATTAAGCGCATTGTTACAGAGAAATGGTATAACTCAAGAACGGATTTTATATTAATTTGAATTGAAGAAACGTAACCGTAACTTCCCCCACCAATGTTTAAAAAGATACTCAATTTTTCAGTTAGAGGAAATTGTTGAAAGTTTCTTTCATGTAAATAAGGAGCACCTAACGCTATAAATAAGTGCTGTTCATCCAAAAAGCTTTTCCAAAAATCTTCAAATAAAGCATAGCTAAGGTTAGTAAAATAAGCATTACCTATATGTTTATAAGTATCGGAGGCAGAATAAAATTTTTCCTTAAAACTTATAAAGTTTATGACTTTTGTCGAGAAAAAATTTCTACAAATAGCCAACCTATTTTGTAGGTTAGATTGATATTTATCGAAAAAATTTGATTTTGCTTTTTTGCATCTATATTCTATCTTGCTTAGATCTAACTGGGAAATTTCAAAAGAACCTAATTTCAAGTAAAATTTGTCAACCAAAAGATCATCTGGTTGTTTGAACTTTGGAAAAATATAGTATTGCGTTAAATCAGCATTAGTTACCCAAGATAAAATTTCATTAAAAGAGTCTACTGGAAATTCATTCTTTTGCTTATGTAAAGAATATAAGCATAAAATAATTAGTACAATATCTCTACTAGCCTTATGATTTTTTGCTTCTAATTCTTTTTGAACTCTTATAATTAATGAATTTAATGTAAGCTCATTTTCCTGATACCACAAATCATATCTAGGTAATAACATCTCCTGATTTGAATCTATGGCTTCCTGAGAATCAATAGCCTTAATGGATTTATAATCTAATAAATCTTTAGGCTTATTTATAATTAAGCTTCTCAACAAATTCTCAAATGATTCTTTTGGTGGTAATGGCATAGGCAACTATAATACTCTTGAATTAACGTATTTTCCCCTAATTAAATTATAAAGACAATCTTAAACTTAGGCAAACTAACCGTAGCTGCCTAAAAAGTGCGATTACAAGACACCTATGTTCAGAAATAGACAAATTACTTCCTTATTACTGGATGGGTTTGTCTTCTATACATATAATTTGGAGGAAGAGATCAAATGTCTCCAACCAAGAAGTTGTTAGCTAAAATCCTAATGGGTTCATCTGATGCTAACATACCTTTTACTCAACTGTGCCAACTCCTAGTTAACCTTGGCTTTGAAAAACGGATTCGGGGTAGCCACCATATTTTTAGTAGAGATGGTGTTGAAGAAATATTAAATCTTCAACCCAAACGAGGAAAAGCCAAAGCTTACCAAGTTAAACAAGTCCGCGAAGTAATTCTGAAGTATCAACTGGGGAACCAAGATGAAGATGCGTTATGAAATTATTATTTACTGGAGTAACGAAGATGAGGCATTTATTGCCGAAGTGCCAGAATTACCAGGTTGTGCTGCTGATGGTGCAACTTATCAAGAAGCTTTGCAAAATGTAGAAATTGTGATGCAAGAATGGATTGAAACTGCTAAAGAATTAGGTCGTCAAATTCCTGAAGCAAAAGGTAGGTTGATGTTTGCTTAGTTGGTTAATTAGGAAGTGTGTTAGCTCAGAAAAGTGAACCTATTTCTAGCATTCCTAGAAGTCATGCAGAGTTTAAAAATCGGTTTGAGCAGATGCTAAGAAAATATGAGGGTTGGACTTTTAGCGATCGCCTAGAATTGTGGCGCTTTTGATCGATCGCACTCACTAAGTCGATGCTAACGTAGCATAGAGATGCGATCGCTCTTAATGATGAACATATAATCCAATCAATTAAAAGGGTTTAATACACTTAGTCGATCGATGCGTCTGAAATCATCAATATTACGAGTTACCAAAGTACATCCCTCTACGAATGCACAAGCTGCAATTAGGGCATCTGCTAAACCAACCCGATAATCGCGGCGGATTTCTGCTGCATAATTTAATATTGATTCTGTTAGTAAAACACAGCTAAGTCTCCTCAAGAATTCTCGCATTTCATTTGCTTGTTCTTCTGTCAACGCCGGGTAACAAAGCAACTCTACCCAACTGATCGGGCAGTACAATCCGGCTGCATTTCCTGCTTGAATTTCATCAAAAATTGGCTGGACTTCTGGTTCTGCGTTGAAGTAGTAAATCAGAATGTTAGTATCAAGTAAATATCTACTCATCCCATTCCTTTCTAAGTTGTAGCTGGAATTCCAAAGCATCTACACGCTTCGGCAAAAATCCCCGCCATCTATCTAAATTTTGCTGTGGCAATTGTTGGCTGTTATCCTGAGTTTTAGTTGTTACCCGTTGACGAGTTAGGGCTGCTAAATCTTTTAAGAGAAGCTCTTGTTCTTCAGGTGTTAAACTTTGAGCCTGACTGAGTACTTCGTTATAAGTAGCCATACAGTTTTTAGGAAGCTTTTAATCTGTTTATTATACAATAATTATACTTTTTCAGCAATCCGCATCATCTCTGCCAGAAAAGCCACTCGACAAGAAAGGAAAACCTTATATGATTATCTCACCGAAACGCCTTGAAGAATTAAAAAATATCCCAGAAGAAACCATTGATACATCTGATATTCCTGAGTTAGATGCTAATTTTTGGTCAAAAGCAAAGCTGGTGAAACCGATTACCAAAACAGCTATTTCTATCAGGATTGATAGCGATGTTTTAGATTGGTTTAAAAGCCAAGGGAAGGGTTATCAATCTTTGATGAATGCTGTTCTTCGCTCTTATGTTGAACATCAGAAGGATTAAGTAGATGCTAAAAAAATATGAGAGTTGTACAGAAGCGCGATCGCCTAGAACTGTGGCGCTTTTGATCGATCGCACTGACTAAGTTGATGCTAACGTAGCAAGAGATGCGATATGCCTACGGCAGGCTACGCCAACGCTCCCGACGATGAATGAGGATCTAACCCATGTCTACATCACAAACAACAGATTATTTCAACTTTACTAAGAACAGTTTATAAATAATGAAGGAGGTTAACAAGAAATTATGCAGACTTTCACATTTCATTCTCAAGTAAACTCAGATGGGATATTACGTTTAGAAATTCCTGTTGACACAATCAACACAGAACTACAAGTTACCGTTAAAGTTGAACCTGTTTCTAGCACTCCCAGAAGCCATGCAGACTCTAAAAATCGGTTTCAGCAGATGCTAAAAAAATATGAGGGTCGTACTTTTAGCGATAGTGTAGAACTGTTGCGCGAGGATCGATCGCGGTGAATAAATTTGTTGTTGATGCTAACGTAGCAATTAAATGGGTGCTGCCTGAAATTCATACTGATAGCGCCCTGCGTTTATTAAACAATAGTTACACACTTTTAGTCCCAGATTTCTTTTTCCCAGAAATAGGAAATATTTTTTGGAAGCAAGTCAGGCGTGGTGAGATGAGTTTAGCAGAAGCCCAAGAAAAATTTGCTGAATTAAGCCTAGTTGATTTTAAAATTTGTGCTTCTTTACCTCTAATGCCACTAGCTTTAGAAGTTGCAGTCCGAATTGACCAAGCAGTTTATGATTGCGTTTATTTAGCTTTGGCTGTCACGAATCAATGTCAGATGGTAACGGCTGATGAACGGTTTTATAATGCACTGCAAGGCGACGCACTAGCAAATCATCTGCGCTGGGTGGTAGACGTGCCATAAAAGTGCTAAATTTGCTGACTTGTCTATTCATATTTAATACTTTAACGATAACCCGAAACACTGCCAAAAGGAACACTTTGCTGGTGTGAATATCATTAATTGCGATAAAGTATTCCTTAAATCCAACTACATCAAAAACAAAATGAATCAAGGCATTTATGCTCAACAACTTGAATTGTTTGACTTATTTAAACCAACTTCTCTGATTGTTGGCGAAACCAAATTTACATTTGTAGACCTATTTGCTGGGATTGGCGGTTTTAGAATTCCTCTAGAAGAATTAGGCGGAAAATGTTTAGGCTATTCCGAAATAGATAAAGAAGCAATTAAAGTTTATCAAGCAAATTTTATTAAAGATGCTAATTCAGAAGAAGTAAATTTGGGAGATATTACCAAATTGAGTCAACTTCCTTTTATCGTAGATCTATTAGTTGGTGGAGTTCCCTGTCAACCTTGGTCTATTGCAGGTAAATTACAAGGTTTGGATGATCCAAGAGGTAAGCTATGGATGGATGTATTTAGAGTAGTAAAAGCTAATCAACCTAAAGCATTTATATTTGAAAATGTCAAAGGTTTAACCGAACCAAGAAACATCAACAGCCTAAAATATATAATTAATAATCTAACCGCATCTGGTTATGTGGTTAAATACCAAGTACTCAATTCTTACGACTTTGGATTACCTCAAGATAGAGATAGAACCTTTATTGTTGGGATTAGGAATGACCTAGAGAAATGCTGGGGATTTATCTTTCCTAAACCTCTAAATAAACAGTTAAAGCTGTATGATGTGATTCCGGGGATTCAACAGAGTAATTTTATTAAGAAAAAATTCTCGCCCAAGGTTTTATTTGATGGAAAAATTCCAGCTTCGAGAGGGAGATTTCAAAAAATAGATGAATTAAATGATTTCTTCTTGTTTAGTGATATTAGAGATGGACATACTACAATTCATTCTTGGGACTTAATCGAGACAACAGCAAGGGAAAAATTAATTTGTCAGACTATTCTGAAAAATCGCCGAAAAAAAATTTATGGAGATAAGGATGGTAATCCTTTAAGTTTGCTTGTTTTAGAAACACTGATTCCTGAGTTAAAGCTAGAAGAAATTGATAATTTAGTTGCTAAAGAAATTCTGCGAATCGTAGAAGGTCAAGGTTATGAATTTGTTAATTCTAAGATATCTTCCGGGATTAACGGAATTTCTAAGATTTTTTTACCTCATGCAGATGCGATCGCCACTTTAACCGCAACTGGAACTAGAGATTTTGTAGCAACAATCTCGATAGAATGTCAAGAACCAGAAGCATATAAGCAAACATTTATTAGAGAAATATACCAAAAGAAAAACTTTCGACCTCTAACAGCACAAGATTACGCCAGATTACAAGGTTTTCCCGGATCTTTCAAAATTGCTGAGAATGAAACTACAGCAAAACATCAGTTTGGTAATGCTGTTTCAGTTCCGGTTATTTACCATTTAACCAAAGCTTTACTAGAAGTAATTTTGTAATTTGTAGGTTAATTATGCCAGCTATTAGCGCAGAAAAACGGGAAATGATTAAAGGATATATTGAAGGTTTTATTCAGGGAATCTTAGATGAATATAAAGGGCGCATTATTGAAAAATCAACTACTGCAATAGAATACTTATCCCGTACTTCCACAAAAGGAGAATTGAAACCTTTTCAAGCGGCGTTAATTCCACCAGAATTAATACGTATAAATCAATTTGAGCGAGGTTTAAGTACCAGATTAGGAAACTCTTTGGAAGAATGTGCTCGCTTAATTGCTCTTGAATATCATCAAGATGCACGTCGAGGATATGATGTAACAGCAAAGGTAAGTATTGCAGCTTTTGCAGAAGCGGAACGCCAAAAAGAATATTATGAATCTGCTGCTAATAGAGGACAAGCTAAACCATCTTTTGAGCAGATGATAACAGCAGTACTTAATGCTAGGCGAACAGATGATTTAGTAAGCAAAACTGTACGTGCTGACATTTATATTTTGGCTGATAATGGAACAGAATACTTATTTGAAATAAAAGCTCCTAAACCGAATAAAGGACAGTGTTTGGAAGTTATCCAGCGTTTGTTAAGATTTCATTTACTGCGGGGTGCAAATCGTCCCCAAGTACAAGCTTACTATGCCATGCCTTATAATCCATCTGGCTTAACAAAAGCTGATTATAAGTGGTCACAAGCAAGAAGTTATCTACCTTTTAATGAAGCTGTAATTATTGGAAATGAATTCTGGAATATTGTAGGTGGAGCGACTGCTTATGAGGAGTTGTTGGAAATATATCTAGAAGTGGGAAGGGAGAAAAGTAAATATATGTTGGATGCGTTAGCTTTTGGGTTTTAAAGAAGTCGCGTATACTCTCACAAAACAATTATTTCTAGCATTCCCAGAAGTCATGCAGAGTCTAAAAATCGGTTTGAGTAGATGCTAAAAAAATATGAGGGTTGTACAGAAGCGCGATCGCCTAAAACTGTGGCGCTTTTGATCGATCGCACTGACTAAGTTGATGCTAACGTAGCAAGAGATGCGATCTGTAAATCCTCTATATCCTAATCAAAATCGTCGCTATTTATATACATCTCCACGAGAACCAATAGTCGTAACAACATATAGTTGATTCTCCGTATCTTCTCTAAACAATACGCGATATTTACCCACTCGCAACCGTAACTCAGGACGACCTTTTAGTGGCTTAATATCAAGTACAGTAGGATTGCTAATTAAAGTATCTAAAGCATTTATAATCCGAATTTGGTCATCTGGTTGCATCCGTTCCAGATAACGCTGCGCTGCTTTCAGGAGAATATAATCAGTCAAATTTTTCTCCTAACAGCCTTTGTTTTAGTTCTTTTGAAGATATACCGCGATCGCGCCCTGCCAAATAATCTTCCCAAGCTGCTTCGCTTTCTGCTATTTCTTCAGTTGTCATTACTTCATCATCTTCTTCCACTTCTTCAGAAACGTTGACTATGGTTTTTAATTCTTCTAATAACCTGAATTTGTCTGTAAGAGTTAGACTTTTAACTTGAGTGAGTATGTCTTCATAAGTAGGCATAATGCTCTAGCTGGAAATTTTATAAGTTGAATCTATTATACTTAAACATTGACCACGAAAGCAGATGCTAAAAAATATGAGGGTTGCACTTTTAGCGATCGCCTAAAACTATTGCGCTTTTGATCGATCGCACTGACTAAGTTGATGCTAACGTAGCAGGAGATGCGATCGCTCTTGATGATAAGGAGCAAACCCATGTCAACATCACAAATAACAGATTATTTCAACTTTCTCTCCCCTGATGATATTCGGCTCAAAGGAACAAGAATTGGCATCGAAACCATACTTTATGAATATATCGATCGCGGTCATAGTCCAGAAGAAATTGCCCAAACCTATCCCTCACTTACCTTAGAACAAGTTTATGCCACAATTCTCTATTACTTACAAAACAAAGAAACTATCAGCAATTACCTGAAAAATTGGATAGAACATGGTCACAGAATGAGAGAACAACAGCGCCTAAATCCTCCACCCGTCTCGGAAAAACTTCGGCAATTAAGAGCTACTAGACAAGCCCAAAAACAAACCAATGGCTCTAAAATACCTAATTGATGAAAACGTCAATCCTCTATATCCTAATCAAATCAGACGGCGAGAACCAGATATCGTTATCCAAGTAGTAGGAGAACCCGAAACACCACCAAAAGGCACACTCGATCCTGAAATTCTTTGCTGGTGTGAGGATCGTCAATTTGTACTGGTCACTAATAACCGTACTTCGATGCCAGTTCATTTGAACGATCATATTGCACTAGGTCGCCATATACCAGGGATTTTTATCCTCAATCCTAATTTAACTATTGGCGAAAATTTGGAGGAATTGATTTTAGCTGCCCTCGCTTCTGAGGATGATGAATATCAAGACCGAATTGTTTATTTACCTTTGCCATAAACTGTTTTGTTTATCGGTTTAAGCAGATGCTAAAAAAATATGAGGGTTGTACTTTTAGCGATCGCCTATAACTGTGGCGCTTTTGATCGATCGCCGTGACTAAGTTGATGTTAACGTAGCAAGAGATGCGATCGTATTAATAAACTTCACTACGATGAGCAATAATAGCGACAATTACCAGTTTTCGTTCATCATTGATTGAATAAACTACTCGATAATCTCCAATTCGATATCTATAATATCCAGCTAAATCCCCCTTAAGAGCCTTAATATTTGGATGACTGCGAGGATTAATTTTGAGCATCTCAAAGCATCTATCTAACTTGCGTTGCAATTGAGCCGATGCTGCTTCAAAAAACTCTTGCGCGTCAGAACTAACGACAACTGTATATAAATCAGTATTTTCGTTTGAGTTGGTCAACTGGAATCACCTTACCTGCTGCTATATCTTTTTTCGCCTTGGCAAAACTTTCTTGAAAACCAGGAATTTGCAATAATTCTTCCGTGGCTTCATTACTGTCTCGCTCTAATAAATAGGCTAAAAAGTCAACAGCTACAAGAAGTTTTTCTGCTGACAGTTGCTCTACATATTCCTTTGCTTGTTCGCGAATGTCTGTAGTATTCATAGTGACTAAGCAGATAACTATAACCTATTGTAGCTGAGATGCTAAAAAATATGAGGGTTGCACTTTTAGCGATCGCCTAGAACTGTTGCGAGAGGATCGATCGCAATAACTAAGTTGATGTTAACGTTGTGTAGGCTCTCTCATAGTTATAAAATCCAAGTCTGTATTTGATTAGTTATTAGGATTATCATCTTGATTACGTTGATTAAGTAGCATATCTAAAAGCCGATTTGTTTCCCTTCTTAAGCCGACAATTTCTGCTTGCTGTTGCTCCATTCTTTGAAATAAGCGATCGCGTTCTTCTCTCGCTTCTGCTGCGGCATTAGCTAATGCTAGAATTGAACGAGCATTACTTTCTACCAGACGAGCGTTATTTTCTACTATGCTTGCCAAACGATCTAATTTTTCATCATCCCAACGTTCTGTAGTCATAATTTTCGTTAATAATTATAGTAAGCTGTTACGTATTTAAATCACTTATTAAGCAGTAGGGTGCGTCAGACGGTAAAGCCTGATATAGAAAGGAAAATATCCCCTTCTGACGCACCCTACAATATGACTTTTAAAGGCGTAACAGGTTAAGTAATATTGTAGCTGAGATGCTAAAAAATATGAGGGTTGCACAGAGGCGCGATCGCCTAGACTAAAACTATGGCGCTTTTGATCGATCGCCATGACTAAGTTGAGGGTATCTGCTAAACCAACCCGATAATTACGGCGCATTTCTGCTGCACAATTTAAAATCGATTCTGTTAGCACAACGCAGCTAAGTCTCCTGAAGAATTCTCGCATTTCATTTGCTTGTTCTTCTGTCAAGGCAGGGTAACAAAGCAACTCTACCCAATTGATCGGGCAGTAATGTTTGAGGAGTTAGGAAAGATTAGCGATCGCTAAATCCAGCATTTCGGAAAGTTGTTGGCGCTGGGTGTCGGAAATGCCTTGAAAAGCTTCTTCGCGCAATTCCACAGCAATTGGTGGTAGGACAAATTTTAGCTCTTTTCCCGCATCTGTTAACCAAATTCGCCAAACTCTGCGATCGCGGGTGTCTCGTTCTCGGCGCACTAATCCGCGCTGTTCCATGCGATCGAGCACTCCTGTCAAAGTCCCTCCCACCTGTTGCAATTTTTCGCCTATGCTAGAAGTCGCTAAGCCGTCCTCCTGCCATAAGCAACACAACACAACCCAATGAAAGGGGGTTAAACCGTAAGGCTCCAATCGCTCTTGAAATTTACGTGCTAGCAGTTGAGATAATAGCTTGATTCGGTAGCCCATACCGTGCGGTGCCAAAACCTCTTGCCACCCCCTTGATAACTTCTGTTCCGCAGATGGAGTAGGCATTTAATTTAGCCTCCTAAGAATTACTTAGTGTGCTTAAATTAAGAATACGATCCATTTTAACAAAAGTCAAGCAAAACGCGAACCGCAACCAAACTGGTTAATTGCTGAAAAAAATCTAAAAGAAAATACTTTGGACTACACCAAGAGATTAAAGTCAAATTAAGTTAGATAAGTTTTACTTAAGTAGGTCAAGAAAATGAAATTAGTTTCGATCGCCAGAATAGCACTAGCAACTACTGTCGCTTTAACATATTTTAGTTTAGCAGAATCAATTGAGGCTGAAGAGACTGTTAAGAAAGACAACAATTTTGTCAATTTGTCCCAGCAAAGTAGTGGTAATTTTGAGTCAAAAAACAAACAAAGATATGATTACGATCGGGATAGATACCGAGATAGATACGATTGGGAGCGAAACCGGGATCGGTACGATCGAAACGATCGTTACCGATATTATGATGATATTAACAGACTTTATCGCCAAGTTTTAGGACGGAATGCTGATAATGAAGGATTAAGAACCTGGTCAAGACAGTTACAAAGAGGTCGTTCATTGAGTGATATTCGTCGCGAACTTGCCTACAGTCGAGAAGCTGGAGCTAGAATTAATGATATTTATCGGCGAGTTTTAGGGAGAAATGTAGACCGAAATGGTTTAAGAACTTGGCAATCAGAATTAGCTAGAGGTAAAAGCTTGCGTGAAGTCGAACGATCGATCGAACGCAGTCCAGAAGCTAGACGGAGAAGGTATTAAAAATTACACAGGCTAAAAAACCATGAAAGTTAAAAGTTTTACTAATTTACTAATATCTACTTCAACTTTTGTGGTAGGACTTAGCTTAGCCAACCCAGTTGAAGCACTCGACTGCGGTTGGCAAGAAATACTTTCTCCCATATTAAGAGGAAACCGAGAAAGGGAACGTCAGAGCCATTTAGGAAAACTTTCTGACATTGAACAGATTAATCAAATTTACATTGAAGTATTAGGGAGAGAAGTTGATTTTCCAGGGATTATAACTTGGACAAAAGAGTTAGATCGCTACAGGACTATTTGTGATATTCGCCGGGATATTGCTTATAGTCGAGAAGCCGAAGCAGCGATTAACCAAATGTATCAAGAAGTTTTAGGTCGTAACGTAGACCGAAAAGGTTTAGAAATCTGGAAAAATGTGCTAGCTAAAGGTACAACTTTGTATCGAATTCGCCTATATTTAGAAAAATATAAGGAGGAAATGGAGAAAAAATCCCAACCAAATCAATCATAATTTTCTTAAACCAATTTCTAAGCCAAGGCAAACTCCAGTGAGAAAATTTAAGTCTAGATTTTCTATGCGATCGCTAACTTGATGATAATGAGGATTTCGCAGAAAAGCTGTATCGGTAATCATCATCGATCGATAACCATTATCCCAAAAAGAAGCATGATCGCTCAAGCGAGTTTGCCGTACCATTTTACCTTTATTTGGCACAGGCAACCATTCCGCAGGAACACCACTTTTGCGGATATTTCGGCTCAGTTTAATTAAATCAGGAATAGTAGTTAAATTGCCAATTAAAGCAATAAAATTACCTGTATTTGGGTAAAACTTTTCCAATCCTGCTGGGTAACGTTGAGAGTTAGGAGCATGATTACAATAACCCAACATTTCTAAAGAAATCATCAGCCGCAAATGTTGTTTTTCTCGCCTTAATTTAGCCGCATATTCCTGACTACCAAGTAAGCCATATTCTTCCATATCAAAAGCAACTAATCGCACGGGATATTTCAAAGGTTTAGCGGCAAATACTTTCGCCAATTCCAATAATACAGCAACACCTGTGGCGTTATCATCTGCACCCGGACAATTTGGCACAGCATCATAATGTGCGCCAATTAAAATAGGTGGAGACTTTTCTTTGTTCCTACTTAAAGGTGGTAGATTTAAAATCAAATTTTGATGTGTTTGACCTCTAATAGCAAATTCATGAGTTTCCACATCACCGAATTGTTGGAATTGTTCGCGGATATATTGCTGCACGAAAAAGTGACCTGCTGAGGAGAGGTAGGGATCGCGATCGCGTACAATTTGAATTAAATGTTCTTGCAATCTTTCTGTTAAATTCATAAGTTGCTTCTCCTGAAGATTCTCGCAGATTGGAAATCTGGGGCTACACAAACTAAGTCCACCTGCGCGGACTTAGATTTTTGTTTATGATTGCTGAAGTTAACTGAGGTAGACTCGGAGATCGATCGCACTCTCGATACTCCCCATCTTCCAAATGCAAAATTACCAACCGCCCATCATCATAACGCCAAATTTCAGGAACACCTAAAGCTGTGTAAATGCCTAATCTATTCATTGAACTACAATAAGCTGTTACGCATTTAAATCACTTATTAACGAGTAGGGTGCGTCAGACGGTAAAGCCTATGTAGAAAGGAAAATATCTAAATCTGACGCACCCTACAATATGACTAATCTATTCATTGAACTACTAGTAATATCAATTTCAATTACTAAATCAGGAGGTGGTTACTGTAAATTATATGTTTTTGATTTTAACTCATCAAACTTCGCCACGCAATTGTTTATATCCTCCTAAAAACACCAACCAAACTACTACAACTAACCAATGAATAATTACTGGCAACCATAGAGAACCACTTTGTTCATAAACAATACTACAAACTATTCCTAAAACTGCCGCTAATAACAAAAAAACCGGATTAAAAAAAGTTTTGCGTCCGGTAGGAAAGAAAGTTACTGCATTTAGTGGATGATAAATAACAAAAAGCACTAAACTAATAATTACCCAAAAGCAGACTGTTGCGATCGTCCTATTTTCTTGAGGATGAGGAAGTAACAAAACTCGGAAAAATAGCTCTTCCGAAATACCAGGAAAGAACAGAGAACCTGCTATGATACTTAAAATTATTTTCTTTGGTGCTTTCATATTCTCAACTTTCAGGAAATTGCACCACAAACCAACAGGCAAGCAAAAGAGAGTTAGTATAAGTAACAATGCCGCAGCAATTAGCCAAGCCTTAATGGTCGGGAAAGTGAAAAAAGCCACATTAATTCGCCAAACCAGCTGATGAAAAAGATTTAATAAATCTAAAGAAAACATCAAGGGAATCTCCTAATGGTAAAGTGAGAAATAAAAATCAATTGACATTAGTTAGTTAATATAAATTAAATGGAAAAACAATCATCATCCGAAAGAGTCAGAGCGCACGTTTTTATTACTGGAAACGTTCATGGAGTAGGTTATCGCCTAGCTACTTGGGACAAAGCAAACCAATGGGGAATCGGTGGTTGGGTGGAAGAAATACCCGATGGACGGGTAGAAGCTGTATTTGAAGGAAATAAAGAACTTGTCGAAGCAATCATTCGTTGGTGTTACCGAGGGAGTCCTGATGCCGTAGTCAAAACTGTTACCACTAAATATGAAGAACCAGAAGGATTAAAGGATTTTATTATCCGGCGACCCAGCGACGTTAATATTAAAAATGAACCGAAAGAGATTAAAGTTAAAACTATTAATGCGATTTTATTTGTACATGGTGTAATTCCTCATGATTGTAACTTTTCGGAAACAAAATTATATGATTTACTTTGGGAACCAGTTAAGAAACATTATAATTTATCCGAACGAATTGATGAGATTATTTCAGTAAATTGGGGTCATTATTTAGCAGAGACAAACGAAGCAAGACTAGATGAGACATTGAGTAAAGCAGAAGAGTTTATCGCTAAACAAATTAACTTCCGATCGCCACCCCACAACACTACTAATAACTTTAGCTTACAACCTTGGTGGCGATCGCTAGTTCAACCCCTGCAAAGCCTATTATTTTCCCCAGAAATTGGTGCAGCTATTTACTATAATGGAATCGCAGGAAAAACAGCATTACAACTAGCAGTTTATCAACAAATCGTAGAATTCCTCGAAAAATATCGCCATCAAATAGAGAAAAATTTATCTAGAGAAGAAGTAAGCATTAAAATTAGACTACACGCGATTAGTAGCGGTTTAGGTGCAAGTATCGTTAACGATTTCTTGCATGGTTTATTTTTCCCAACTGGAGAACGAATTAGGAATTATCCTGAACAAGCTAAAGAACCAATAATTGCCAGCAGTCATATTTTAGCAGAAGAAAAGCAAGAAACAGTAGAACGCTATTTATTTTGGTGTACTGCTGCTCAGAAAAAACATTTAGAACTAGGATCTATTGTGAGCATGGCATCCCAACTTCCAGTTTTATTCCTAAGTTCACAACGGGTAATTAATACCTTTGCTAATCAAGAAACTTTATCGGTTGATGAAATTGGCATTCCTCAGCAAAGCCAAGAAATTATTTGGAAAGTTTTTTATGATATCGACGATCTCTCAGCATTTTCTATCAGTCCTTTATTTGGTAATCATCCAGCAATTGAAGATATTGCTATTCAGATGAGTAATAATTACAGTAATTATTCCAGTTATTGGGTAAACGGAATAGTTCATACTCATGTAGCAGAACTTTTAAATCGTAGAGTTGTGAGTTAAAAAATCATGACAAAAGAATCACAAACAAACCTAATTCGTGTTCATGTTTTTGTTTCAGGAAGCGTTCAAGGCGTAGGTTATCGCTATTCTACTTACAATCAAGCAAAACAGTTAGGTGTTAATGGTTGGGTGCGTAATTTAGCCGATGGTAGAGTTGAGGCTGTTTTTGAAGGAGAAAAAGCCGCAGTCGATCGAATAATTCTTTGGTGTCATCAAGGAAGCCGTTCAGCGGTAGTGAAAAACGTCGCCGTTCAATCCGAACAACCTCAAGGTTTAACAAATTTTGAAATAAAAGGACGAGATTGGTAGCTAAGAATGTAACTTATTTAACTGATTTTTTAGCTCAAATTAATAATGTATGGAAATAGAGTAGTTACTTCACTAAAAATTAATTTAAGTTAAGGAAAATATCCGAACATATTTTTTTGAAACTATGTCTTCAAAAATACCACTTTATTGGCAACTCACTTCAAACTAAAAATACGTGGGTCGATCGCTATTTTTGGAGTGACCGTAGGGAGTCATCAATGAATAAACTAGATGAATACTACAAAGTACTGGAACTAGAACCTGGAGCCTCCTTAGAAGAAATTCACCAGGGGTACAAAGATTTAGCTATGGTGTGGCATCCAGACCGTTTTCCCAACCATCCACGACTGCAACAAAAAGCTCATAAAAAGTTACAACAAATCAACGAAGCTCATCAACATTTACGTTCACATACTTACACTTCCGTTTCTCTGACTTCTCCAGCTAATCCCGATTACCAAAATCCCCCTTCTTCCTCGATTCAAAAAAACGGCAGCCACTTTCACCAACAACCTAAAACCCAACCAAAAACCGAAAATATGTACCGAAATAGAGATGACTGTTCACCGTTCAGTAATTTCAATCGTAAAGATATGTTTGTGTGGTTAGACTAGAATTCTCCTAGAGTATTTATAGTTTTAATTCTCTTAAATAATCAATCATGAATCTGGCATCGCTACTGAGATTAAACCGCACAATTCGTGTCATTGGTTTCGATGATGCACCTTTTCAGCGTCGCCGAGGAAGTCGTGTAGCGATTTCTGGAATTGTCTGTGCAAATACCCGTTTTGAAGGCATGATTTGGGGGTATGTTCGACAAGATGGTTGGAACGCTACCGACACAATTTGTAAGTTACTTATTGGCAGCAAATTTTTACCACAATTACATATTTTGCTACTAGATGGTATAGCTTTTGGTGGCTTCAACATAGTTGACCTGCCACTACTTTCCCAGCGACTAACACTTCCTTGTGTTTCCGTTATGCGCCATATCCCAAACTTGAGCGCAATGGAAACCGCCTTGCGTCGTCTTCCCCAACCAGAAAAACGCTTAAAAATACTGCAACGTGCAGGTACAATTCATGCTTTTCCACCTTTTTATTTCCAAGTTTGTGGCGAAACTCCAGAAATTACCACTGCGGTATTGCAAAGATTGACAGACTGCGGTAACGTTCCAGAAGCCCTGCGTCTTGCACATTTAATTGGTGCAGCTGTCATACAGGGCGAAAGTGGAAAATCCGCTTAAAACTGCTAGTAAGTTGTATTTCTTAAAAGTATATTTCCGAAATATTAAAAAATATTAAGTATGGTCAAAAACTGAACAATTGATAATTTTTTGGGGCATCTTTAGTATAATTAGTACAGCCATTTCCAGAGCAGAAGTAGTTTTTTCATCTCTAACAGTAGTTGGTAGGTGCGATCGGCAAAATCACCCACAACATTAAGGAGAAAGATCTATACTTAGTCACATCCTAAGTAGTAATTTTTTCTATTTTAAAGGAATTCTACTCTCATGACTAGAAGCCAAATTATTACAGCTGAAGAAGCTAATTTAACTAACTGCGAAAGAGAACCTATTCATACTCCTGGTTCAATTCAACCTCATGGAGTGCTATTAGTCTTGCAAGAACCCGACCTGACCATCTTACAAGCTACTGCAAACACTCATAAATTTTTCAACATAAAAGCTGAAAAATTAATTAACAAAAATTTGAGTGTACTAATTGAAGAAGCACAAATAAGTCATTTAAAAACCTGCTTATCAAGTGAAGAATTACAATCTTTTAATCCGATTAAATTATCTATAAAAACTAGCCAAGAAACTGCTTATTTCGACACAATTATCCATCGAATAGATAAAGTATTAATTTTAGAACTAGAACCAGCAATTTCTACAGATTATCTTCCATTTTTCAGCTTTTATCATTATATTAGAACAGCTGCTTCCAAGATTCAAGAGTCACCCACCCTACAACAACTATGTCAAAACATAGCCACAGAAGTACGGCATCTTTCTGGGTTTGATAGAGTCATGGTATACAAATTTAGCCCCGAAGGTCATGGAGAAGTAATAGCCGAAGATAAACGAGAAGACTTAACTACTTACTTAGGATTAAACTATCCAGCCTCAGATATTCCTAAACAAGCAAGAAAACTATATTGCTTAAATTGGATTAGATTAATTGCTGATGTTAACTATCAACCAGTACCGATTATATCTAACAATAACCCTATCTGCGATCGATCTATAGATTTAAGTTTTTCTGGATTAAGAAGCGTCTCTCCTTTACATATAGAATATCTACAAAACATGGGTGTCGGTGCTTCTATGTCCATATCCTTAATGAAAGACCAGAAACTTTGGGGACTCGTCGCTTGCCATCATTACGCACCAAAATATATTAGTTACGAAGCTCGGACAGCTTGCAAATTTTTAGGACAAGTAATGTCCGTAGAACTCTCCTCAAAAGCTGATAACGAAAATTACGATTATCAAATTAAACTAAAATCCCTGATTTCGAGATTTATCGAATATATGTACAGGGAAAAAAACGTAGTAGATGGTTTACTGAAACACTATCCCAACTTATTAGAATTAGTCAGCGCCGAAGGAGCCGCAATTTGTTTAGAGCAGGAATGTAGAATCATTGGTAAAACGCCATCATTAAGTGAAATTAAAAGCTTAATCGAATGGATAGATACCAACTTTAAACAAGATATTTTCTATACAGATTCCTTGCCAAAACTGTATCCACCAGCAGAAAAGTATAAAGATGTTGCTAGTGGCTTAATTGGAATTTCCCTTTCCCAAACCCAGAGTCATTATGTTTTATGTTTCCGACCAGAAGTTGTGCAAACAGTGAATTGGGCAGGTAATCCCAATGAACCAGCAGAAATCACTAGAATTATGGAAGATGGTACTTTACGTCTTTCGCCTCGCAAATCCTTTGAATTATGGAAAGAAATCGTTAAATTTAAATCATTACCTTGGCAACAATGTGAAATAGAAGCTGTACAGGAACTCAGAAATGCCATTATTAAAATAATTCTCCGTCAAGCAGATGAACTCGCTAAATTAAATGCAGCTTTGCAAAAATCAGAAGCCAGAGAACGAGAAAAAGCGGCTCAATTAGAACAAGCACTGAAAGAACTTCAACGTACCCAAACTCAGTTAGTGCAAAGCGAAAAAATGTCAGCTTTGGGACAAATGGTGGCTGGGATTGCTCACGAAATTAACAACCCAATTAACTTTATTTATGGCAATTTAAGTCATGCAGATGAGTATACCCAAGATTTGCTCGACCTGCTAAGTTTATATCAGAAATATTTTCCTACACCGGGAGACGAAATCACCGACAAAGCAGAGCAAGTAGAATTAGATTTTTTGGTGGAAGACTTGCCAAAACTTTTGGCTTCTATGAAACTGGGAGCAGAACGCATTCGGGAAATTGTTTTAGCACTGCGGAACTTCTCCCGACTTGATGAAAGTGAAATGAAGTTTGTCGATATTCATGAGGGAATAGATAGTACTCTGTTAATCTTGAGTAATCGCTTAAAATCTAGTCCGAATCGTAATGGAATTGAAGTGTTCAAAGAGTATGGGAAATTGCCAAAAGTAGAGTGTTATGCTGGTCAACTTAACCAGGTTTTTATGAATATTCTAGCTAATGCAATTGATGCTCTAGAAGAGGGAATGGAAAACTCTTCATTAGTAAGTTGGGACGAAGAAGATTCTCCATATTCATTACCTACGATCGCAATTCACACCAAAGTAGTTGATAATCATTATGTAATGATTCGGATTGCAGACAATGGCCCCGGTATTCCCGAAGAAATGCAAAACCGATTGTTTGACCCATTTTTTACCACGAAAAGTGTCGGCAAAGGTACAGGTATCGGATTAGCAATTAGCTATGCCGTTGTCGTCGAAAAACACCAAGGTAAACTTACCTGTAATTCTGTCAAAGAAAAAGGAGCAGAATTTATTATTCAGATTCCTATAAAAGCAACTAAAACTATTGCTTAAATTTCATTAATTTTGAAGACTTTAGTCTTGTTATTTAGCAAAACAACGACTAAAGTCGTCACTACAAACTGGGATAACTTATGCACAAACTTACTGCTAATTTGTCACTCTGCATTGCTATTTGGTTTTTGTTTGCCTCTACTACAAATTATAAAACTCCTCCCTCCTCGACTAAATTAACTACAGTGGTAAAACCCATTATTAAAAAACCTAAACTGATACCCAAACCTTTAACTCAAAAGCCAATTAAAAAGCCTTTAGTGAACCCCTTTCCTCGCCCCGTACCAATTCTTATGTATCATTCAATAGGTGTGAAGCGGAGAAACAACTTATTTGTAGCACCCGATAAATTTGCTCAACAAATTAAACATTTGCATAAAGCTGGTTATCAAACTATTTGTTTTCAAACTTTAGAGGAACATTGGAAATCAGGAAAACCTCTGCCAGCAAAACCGATTTTGCTAACTTTTGATGATGGCTATAAAGATAATTACACAATTGCTTTTCCCATTTTAAAAAAGTATAGATCTAAAGCGACAATATTTGTAATTTCTAATTTTGTCGGCGATGCCAATCATCTTTCCCAAAACCAAATCAAAGAAATGATTAAATCTGGTTTAATTGATATTGGAGCGCATACCAAAACTCACCCCGATTTAACAACTATACCTAGCGCAAAAATGTATCGAGAAATCTTTGGCTCCAGACAAATTCTCACTAAATATACAGGTAAACCAGTGATTGCTTTTGCTTACCCTATTGGTCTATACAATTATGAAGTTGTGAAAGCGACTGGAGCCGCCCGCTACAAATTTGCTGTCACTACTAAACCGGGATATGCTCATGCTAAACAAGGCTGGTTGACTTTACATCGAGTGCGAATTAATGGCGATCTTAGTTTAGCTGCATTTACCCGAATGTTTCCTTGAGTCACAGTGATTTTGGTAGGTCAGTTGGGGACTGGGGACTGATAATTAGTTATCAGATTTCGCTAAGTTGGCAAGTCTAATTTTTCTGTTGTTGTGGCTTTTTCTATGGCTGCTTTTTCCAAGGCGGCATTTTCTAAGGCGGCGGTTGTTAATGCTTCGTCTAAAGTTTTTCTGGCGGCTTCGGCTTCTGTTATTGATTCGCGGAATTGAATGTTAACTTGGGCGAAGTTTTTTAGGGCTTTTAATCCTTCTTTAATTTGTTGAATTTGTTCGATGCTGACTTCTCCGGCAAATAATAAATCAATTTGCGATCGCGCTTCTTGTGCCGCTGGACGTAACTCCTCAACTCGCTGGCGTAAACTAGCAAATTGGGTTAACACTTGCACCGCTTGTACTATCCCGGAATCTTCTCCAGTGCTATCTTTTAAATTGACATTTCCTTCAGCTTTAGTATCTTTTACCAAAATTAACTGATCTGGGCTAAAACCATCTTTTAAGTCTATGCTTAATTCTCCTGTATCCATTAATTCTAGTAATTTTTCTATAGCTGCTTCGCGATTTTTTTTGGTGTCATTCTTACCAGGTACAGTCAAAATTACAGTGGGATCTTCAGCTAAAGTATATTGCGGCATATTCAATCTCCCTCTATAGCGCAATTGCTCAAAACATCTATTTTTATTGCTTTAATTATACTAAATAGTGGCTAATAATGAATTATTTTTTTACCGCGTTAGCGCAGCGATTCACAATAGCGAATTAGACGCGAAGAGCGCGAAGAGAAGAGGAAAAAGTTTCAGGTGATAACTAACCGGAATTTGCTGTGAATATGAATTAAATTTTAAATTTAATCAGGTTGGTTGAATAGATATTACAATAGTAAATCAGCTTTTTTTCTAGTATCTGCCAGCGGGAATAGAAGGGTTTCATTCATCAGATAGAGATATTGTAATGAGCAAATCTGAGAACTTTATAACAATTGGAATCAGAATTATAAAGCTCTTTTGATTATGCGAGGAATCAATCAAATTAAAACAGCAGCTTTGCTGGGATTACTTAGTGGGCTATTAGTTTTAGCTGGGTATTATCCGATCGGTAACGAACAAGGACTTTACTTAGGTTTAGCTTTTGCGGCATTCACCAGTTTTAGTTCTTGGTATTATTCCGATCGCGCCGCACTAATGGCTTACCAAGCACAGCCTCTTGTCCGCGAACAAGCACCCGAACTCTATGATTTGGTGGCTTCTTTGTCAGCTAAGGCGGAAATTCCCATGCCGAAGCTGTTTTTTGTGCCAACTAAATCTCCCAATGCTTTCGCTACGGGGAGAGATCCCGAACACGCAGCCGTAGCAGTCACCCAAGGAATTGTCGATACTCATCCCCCCACCGCTGAAAGGATTCGCCGTCTTTTAGAAATCGCCAAACAGCAGCAAGAAACGGCTACTCCAGTCACAGCTTAATCTCTCAGATCTGCGACTTCTTGAAGAAGTCGCGGATCTAAAATAAAAAACTTCACGACTCAACTTTGTCTTTGACGGCAAAGTAACGGTGTTTATTCGTATTTTCATCGTCTGCTTCCGAATAGATTAAGCCTAAGCTTTCTAGTTTTTGCAGATGTTCGCGGGTGTTTGTCCGAGAGAGTTGGGCGATCGCCATAATCTCTCTTGTCGTCAAACCGGGATGCTCAATGATAGCGTTTAGAATTTTATCGCGGGTCTTCATGATTACCAACTCAAACAGTCGCCTCACTTAATGACGATCGTGAGGTAAATATTGTCCAGTACTTTGACGTAAAAAAATCAGGGAACTTTTAGTACGAGCAAACAGTAATACCGTGAAACAAGTTTAGCGTCACCAACGCCAATTTCAATCTCCTACAGATAGGAATATGTCTTCATAAATTCTCTGAGCCAGAACCTAGATCAGGATTTCTCCGTACTCTTTAATTATCAGGACTAGCGAAACGAAGACTGGGTAAGAAAGCCGCCCATTAATATGGGGGTTTTCCGCAAAGATGAACACCCTTCCCTGAATATAACTAACTGTTAAGCTTGTAACAGTTAGAAAGAATTTTGCTCAGTTGCAGGGCTTTAGCCCCAGAGTTGAGTCATGTTAACTCAATTTGAGTAGCTGGCTGCTAAACATTAGGTTATGCGACAGCTCGCATCAAAGGAGTATCAAGATTAATGGCAATTAAAGACCAGCCTCAACCTCCTCGTTCTCGCCAGATAGGGAATATTTTATTGCTAATTTCTGGTTTATTCCTCCTGGTGAACTTATTTTTACCAAATTTGTTTAGCCCTTCAGTACCACGAGTACCTTATAGCTTGTTTATCGACCAAGTGCAAGATGGGAAAGTGACAAGGGTTTCAGTTGGACAAAATGAAATTCGCTATCAACTGAAACCGGAAGGCGAACAACCAGGACAAGTGCTAGAGACTACTCCGATTTTTGATTTGGAGTTGCCCAAACGATTGGAGGAAAAAGGGATTGAGTTTGCTGCTGCCCCTCCGCCGAAAAATGGCTGGTTTACTAGTCTTTTAGGGTGGGTGATACCACCACTGATTTTTGTTGCCATCTGGCAGTTTTTCATTAGTCGCAGTGGTGGCGGGCCGCAAGGTGCGCTCTCGATCGGTAAGAGTAAAGCTAAAGTCTATGTGGAAGGCGAGTCGGCGAAAATTACTTTTGCTGATGTCGCTGGAGTAGAAGAAGCCAAAACTGAGTTAGTCGAAATTGTGGATTTTCTGCAAAATCCCGGTCGGTTTCGCCAAATTGGGGCGAGAATTCCCAAAGGCGTACTCTTAGTTGGACCTCCGGGAACAGGTAAAACTCTCTTAGCTAAAGCGGTGGCTGGGGAAGCTGGTGTTCCGTTCTTTAGCATTTCGGGTTCTGAGTTTGTGGAACTGTTTGTCGGCGTTGGTTCGGCAAGGGTGAGAGATTTATTTGAGCAAGCGAAAAAGCAAGCTCCCTGTATCGTATTTATTGATGAGTTGGATGCGATCGGGAAGTCTCGCAGCACTGGCGGTTTCTACGGCGGTAACGATGAAAGAGAACAAACTCTGAATCAGTTACTCACGGAAATGGATGGTTTTGCCGCAGGTGACGCGACGGTAATTGTTTTGGCTGCGACTAACCGCCCAGAAAGTCTAGATCCGGCTTTGTTACGTCCGGGACGTTTCGATCGTCAAGTTTTAGTCGATCGCCCTGACCTGTCCGGTCGGCAAGAAATCCTCAGTATCCACGCCCAAAAGGTGAAGTTGGGCCCTGATGTTAATTTGAAGGCGATCGCCACTCGTACCCCCGGTTTTGCTGGCGCAGATTTGGCAAACTTAGTCAATGAAGCGGCTTTGTTGGCGGCGCGAAATAAACGGGACGCTGTGGCACAAGAGGATTTTAATGAAGCGATCGAACGGGTTGTTGCAGGTTTAGAAAAGAAAAGCCGTGTCCTCAACGACAAGGAAAAGAAAATTGTTGCTTACCACGAAGTTGGTCACGCTTTAGTCGGTTATCTGATGCCTGGTAGCGGGAAGGTGGAGAAAATCTCGATCGTCCCCCGTGGAATGGCAGCTTTGGGTTACACGCTCAAATTGCCCACAGAAGACCGCTTTTTAATGGATGAAACTGAACTGCGGGGCGAAATTGCCACTTTGTTGGGTGGACGCGCCGCTGAAGAAATTATCTTTGGTAGCATTACCACTGGTGCTTCCAATGACTTACAACGGGCAACAGATTTAGCCGAGCGTATGGTGACATCCTACGGCATGAGCAAGGTTTTAGGGCCTTTGGCTTATGACAAAAATCAGCAATCTTTCTTGGGTAATGCTGATATGATGAATCCGCGGCGCATGGTTTCTGATGAAACTGCTCAGGCGATCGATCAAGAAGTCAAAGACATCGTAGAATCTGCCCATCAGCAAGCTTTACAGATTCTCAAGCAAAATCGCGAGTTGCTGGAAAGTATCTCCACGAAACTTTTGGATACGGAAGTGATTGAAGGTGATGATTTACACGATTTACTCGGACAAGTTAACCCTATCGATCATGCTCCTGTTCATGCTTAAGATTTTTTAGGTAAAACTTAATACTTGTACGAATCGGATTTCGCGAAGAAATCCGATTTTTTTGGCGTGATTTTAATTTAGCTTTACATTATTTAACAATTCTGTTACACTTCTTAACATAAATAGATAAAAAGACGGAGAGGTTAACTAGCCTCTAAACTAATTCCAATGTTTCATCATCTTTGCCATAACCGTTAAAAACTGAGTGCAGCATAATTCACTCAGTTTTTTTTGTGTTAGAGTAAAAAATTTAATATTTAATTAATAACGTTAGTTAAATTGTAGATTTCATTCTTTAGATAGAAGTTTTGCGTCTAATTTATTCCTATGATAGAAGTTAAAAATTTAAAACTGTTTTTCAAAATTTGTTACTGCTGCTGAAAAAATTTAAATTAGCTAGCAGCTTTGTGTACTTTAGTCAAGACAATTGATGATGCCACATATTTTATTAGTTGATGATGAAGAAGCCTTACGAGAAAGTCTCACTTACACTTTACAAAAAGAAGGTTATATGGTGACGACGGCGAGTGATGGAATGAGTGCAATTAAACAATTTCATAAAGAAGTACCAGATATTATTTTGTTAGACTTAATGCTGCCAGGAATAGATGGCATGGAAGTATGCTGGCGATTGAGAGCATTTTCGGATATTCCGATAGTAATGCTCACAGCTAAAGACCAAGATATTGATAAAATTTGGGGTTTAGAAGCAGGTGCAGATGATTATATTACAAAACCGTTTAGCACTCGCGAACTATTAGCCAGAATTAAAGCGGTTCTCCGTCGTCGTACAGGTGAAGAAACGGAAGATGCTAACTCTATAGCAGGGGAGCAAGGGAGCAAGAGTTAAGGCAAAATTCAATCAGAATTTGTTGATTTATATAGCGATCGGGATCTGTAAATTATGATCAAAAAATAAGGAGGTGGATAGGTAATTAGAATTAAATGGAATTCAATTCATACTAAGTTATTTACTACTTATTTAGCATTAACGGCTTTAGGTACATCAGTTTTAGCAAGTTATATTCTGTTTTCTTTTCAAGCTTATTTTATGAGGACTAGGCAATCAGATTTAGATGCCTGGACTTCTGCTCTTAGTGAAAGTGTGGCTGATTCATTAGAAAAAAATAATGTAGAACGGGTAGACATAATTGTAAAACGTTATGGTTCGCCAGATTCAATTACTTTGAGAATCTTCGATCCGCAAGGTCGGTTATTAACAACTTCTGCGCCTGATATTGACAAAAAAATAACTAATTGGTTGGAGTTTCCTGGGGTGAGGGAAGCACTGCAAAATCAAATTGTTCAAGGGAGAGCAAAGGGTATTCTATCTCAGGACGATCGCTTATATGCTGCTAAACCAATAGTTCGCAATGGTCGGTTACTAGGAGTGCTGCGAATGTCCATTACTATTGAACAGTTCCAGCGCCAGTTTGAAAAACTAATTTTGTCAGTTTTACTCACATTAATTGTCACAGTATTACTCTGTGCTGTAATTAGTGAATGTTTAACGCGGAGTATTGCTCGACCAATTCAATCAATGTGTAATTTTGCGGTGCGAATGGGTGGTGGTCATTTTGGAGATAAATTAACTATTCGTCAAGATGATGAGTTGGGACAATTAGCATTTGAATTAAATCGCATGAGTGAAAGATTGGCTTCGCTGGATAGTGAAAGGCGGTCTTTTTTAGCTAATGTTTCTCATGAATTGCGAACTCCGGTTAGTAATGTTTTTGTGACTTTGGAAGCTTTAGCAAGTGGTGCAGATGAAGAAGCGGAAATACGCGATCGCTTTATTAGTACTGCACAAGAAGAGGTAAAACGGTTATCTCGGTTAATTCATGATTTACTAGATTTAGGAAGATTAGAAGCGGGTGTAAGTCAACTAGAAAAAAATGTTTTTCGCTTAAAATCTTTGATTGAACGTGCTGTAAGAGCCGTAGAATTACGATCGCAATCTAATCAGGTGGGAATTACTTTAGATGTACCTGATGTGAAAGTAAGTGGTGATTCGGAAAAACTTTTACAAGCTTTGTTAAATATTTTAGATAATGCGATTAAGTTTTCTGTGGCAAACTCGGAAATTTCGATTAATGGACAGATAGAAGCGAATACAATTATTGTCAGAATTAGTGACCAAGGACCCGGTATTAGTGAAAGTGATATGCCGCATATTTTTGAACAGTTTTATACTGCCGATCGCTCTCGTTCCGGTAATGGTACAGGTTTGGGTTTGGCGATCGCAAAACGCATTGTCGAAGCGCACAATGGGACGATTACTGCTAACAGCAACTCGGATCGAGGAGCAACTTTTGCAATTCAGTTACCGATTTATAAAGCTTAGTCTGAAATTTTATCTTGTCCAAGATTTTAGAGTCAACTATTGAGGCACTTTTATGATATAATGTCGCACGCAAAGTAATTTTTAGCACAATAGTAAATAACAGTGGCTCTAGGCTAGCAGAATTCACTAATCCTTATAAAATCCTTATTTTTCTGCTCTAAAGTTCTTTGTAAAGATGCTTTAGAAAATGCTTTTTTAAACTAGGAAATTTTGTCATGCTCGGTTTTTACAGTGCTACAGGCGATCGATCTGACTCAGTGCAACTCTCTTTATGTCATTACAAAAATGCTTCTAACAAGTTACAAATTTTGCGAATTGCAAATGTCCCTAACTGGTATTTTGAGAAAGTTGTTTTTCCGGGAGAAGCTTTGTTATTTCAAGCTCCAGTCCAAGGTGTGTTAGAAGTTCATACTAGTTCTAAAGTAACGACAATTTTGGCAGATAGTATCAACTGCGATCGCTTGCGGGTAGAGTAAAAACTTTGTGTTACATCAGGTAACATTTTCGCTGAAAAAGAATACAATGTGGTTGAAAATTATGCCAGGATAGTAAATATCTCTTAGAGGTATAATTGGTATGAAAATCCTCTTAATAGAGGATGATGAAGCTACCGCCAGAACATTGGCAAAAATACTTACCGACCAAAACTATGTAGTTAACACCAGCAACAATGGAGAAACAGGATTAGATTTAGTCAAATCTTATGAATATGACTTAATTCTGTTGGATTTGGTGCTTCCTGGTTTGGACGGTATCAATTTTTGTCGTCAACTTCGTTCTCAGGGATATCAAATTCCGGTTTTGATTCTGACTGCGAAAGATAGTAGCAGGGATCGAGTGATTGCTTTAGAAGCAGGTGCGGATGATTATGTAGTCAAACCCTTTGATTTACCAGAGTTGTTGGCTCGCATCCGCGCTTTGCTTAGGCGAGGAAGAGAAATTGCACCTGTAGTTTTAAGTTGGGAAAATTTACAACTAAATTTACATAATCAAGAAGTAAGATACCAAGGTGAATTAATTCATTTAACTCCCAAAGAATATGGTTTACTAGAATTGTTTTTGCGAAATCCTAGCCGCATTTTTAGTCGTAGTGCAATCTTAGATCGTGTTTGGTCTTTAGGAGAATTCCCCGGTGAAGAAGCGGTGAGAACTCAAATTATGGGACTGCGACAAAAGTTAAAAGCCGCTGGGATAACTAATGATGTAGTTGAGACTATGTATGGTTTTGGTTATCGTTTAAAACCTGCATCAACAAAAGTAGATTCTTCAGCAAAAGTTAAGGGTAAACAAAAGAAGAAAAAGCCTAGTCAACAGGAAGAGTTAAAGTTAATGAAACCGCAAATGTCGCTAATTGAAAGTGAAGTTTTGGTGGGATTAGCTCAACTATGGGATACTTTTCAGGAGACATTTTTAGCAGATTTAGAATTATTTGAAGAAGCGATCGCTCAATTGAGCAGTGGAACTCTGGAGAGAGTAGTAAAAGAACAAACCAGAATGCAAGCTCATCGTTTTGTTGGTTCTTTGGGATCTTTTGGTGCGCTCAAAGCCTCAGAAATTGCGAGAAATATTGTACAATTACTAGATCGAGAAACTCTAAATAATTTAGATGATGCTATATACTTTCGCCAACTAGTAGAAGCACTTAGAGAAAGTATTTCTCAACACCAAGTTAATAACTCAATAATCAGTAATACCATTAGTTCCGAAAGTTCATTAAATTCAGTTTCCTCTAATGATAATCCTCATAAATTATTGGTGGTTGATGATGATTTAGAATTAACCAGTAAACTTATTAGAGAAGCGAAAAATAAGAATTTACAAGTGCAAGCAGTCAGTGGGTTTGCAGCTGCTAGAGAAACGATCGCCACCGAATCCCCAAATATAATACTGCTTAATCTTGGCTTAGCTAACAATGAAGAAAATGGACTGGGATTTTTAGCGGAACTAACTTGTAATTGTCCGGGAATTCCCATTTTAGTGATTTCGCAACGGAGCCAATTGAGCGATCGCATTGCAGTAGCACGCTTGGGAGGAAAAGCATTTTTTCAAAAGCCGATCGCTATAGAAGAACTATTTCAATCACTGGCTCAAATATTACAACAAAATAACCGAGAAGATGCCAAATTATTAATTGTTGATGATGATAGTTCTATGTTAGCTAATCTCTCGCTCTTGTTGTCACCTTGGGGTTTACAAATAACAACTTTAGCAGATCCTAAAAAGTTTTGGGAAATCTTAGAGGAATCAACCCCAGATCTATTAATACTAGATATAGAAATGCCTGGTTTTAGTGGATTGGATCTCTGTCAAGCAGTGAGAAACGATCCGCGATGGAGCGAGCTTCCTATTCTATTTTTGTCGGCTCACCAAGATACGGAAACAGTGCGTCAAGTCTTTGCTGTAGGAGGTGATGATTATGTAAGTAAACCTATTTTAGAACCAGAATTAATTGCTCGTGTCCTGAATCGATTAGAACGGTTCCATCATGGCAAACTGAAAAGGCAGTCTTTTAGGCTGTAATTATTGTTATTCACTTTTTTGGCAGTTTAATTATTATGCGATCGGCAACTTTTCCCAATAAAGTATTCCAATACTATCAACAAATATCCTTGCATTTCGTGCTAATAGCTTCATTGTTATTGCAAATTGCATTTTGGCTCACTGTAGTTTTAGTTATTCCGCTTTCCGGCTTTTTAGACCAAGTAAATCAGAATGTAGAAAAAGCAATTTGGCTTTTTGTTATTGCCGGAATTTCAATAACTACCGGAGAATTTATTATTGCTTATTGGGTAACTAAACAAATATTAAAATTGAAAATTTCTGCCCAAAAAATAGCTAACGGAGATTGGGAACAAACTATTAAAGTCGTTGGAGTGAGAGAAATTAAAAACTTGGCTGACTACTTCAATAGCATGGCAAAACAACTACAGATTTTGTTAGCAGATTTGATGAATTTAAATACAGATTTATCGCAAAATGAACGCCGATTAATCCAATTTTTAGAAGCTTTACCCTTGGGTTTATCAGTACAAGATACTGAGGGAAGTATTGTTTACCATAATCAAATTGCAAAGCATTTAACAGGTAAACAACTGATTCCTTATGTGTCAATAGATGAATTTACGGCAACTTATGAAATTTATCAGGCGGGAACTAATCAATTATATCCTACAGAACAATTACCCTTTATGCGAGCATTACGGGGAGAAGTTGTTGCTGTAGAAGATGTAGAAATTCGTAATAATGGCACAGCGATTCCTTTAGAAGTACACGCTCAACCAATCTTTGATGACCAAGGTAATATTATTCATGCTATTATTACATTTCAAGATATTAGCGAACGCAAAAAAGCAGAAAAAGTTTTAGCCGACTATAATCATACTTTAGAAACACAAATTGCTGAACGTACTCAAGCATTGAGGGAAAGTGAAGACCGATTTCAAGCTTTCATGAATAATAGCCCTTTTACAGCATTTATTAAAGATGAAACTGGTAAGTTAATTTATATTAATCGCCAAACTGTACAATATGGCAATAAAGTAGTAGAACCTTTGGGAAAAACCAGTTTAGAAATATTTCCGCCCTTAGTCGCTAGAGAAATTGACGCTAATGATTTAAGTGTAATGGCTACAGGTAAAGCGACTGAATTTGTGGAAACAATTCCTAATGAATTAGGCAAGAAGATCGACTGGTTGGCAATTAAGTTTCCTTTATATGACGGGAAAGGTAACAAATTTTTAGGGGGAATTGCTGTTGATATTAGCGATCGCTTACGCCTAGAACAAGAATTAGCCAATTCTCAAGCTAAACTGAATGATATTTTGAACAATGCTAGTGCTTCGATCTCTAGTTTTCGGATTTATCAAAATTACACTTGGGAAGCAGAATATTATTCATCTGGTTGTGAAACTGTATTTGGTTACAAGGCTGAAGAATTAATAGCAGATAAACAACTTTGGGTATCAAGAATATTACCAGAAGATTGGCAAACAGTGATTATTCCCTGCTTTCAAGGAATCTTTAATCAATGTAATCAAACTGTTGAATATCGGTTTTTACATAAAGATAATTCTTGGCGTTGGATTAGAGCCGTGTTCACTTCTCGGCGTGATGAAAATGCTAATTGCTGGATTATGATTTCCGTGGATACTGATATCACCGAGCGTAAAGAAATAGAACAGCAATTGCAAGCTGTTTCCGATGAATTAGAACATCGGGTAGGACAGCGAACCGCTGAACTTGCTGAAACTAATCAACTTTTAAAACGAGAAATTCAAGAGCGCAAACAAGCAGAAGAAGAATTAAGCCGCAGTGAAGAACTTTACCGCAATTTAGTAGAACTACAAACAGATGTTATTGTGCGTATTGACTTAGCAGGAAACCTAACTTTTGCTAATCGATCTGCTTGCCAAAGCTTTGGTTTTGAAATGCCAGAATTTATCGGTGAATCCCTAATTCAATTTGCTCATCCTGACGATCTAAAAGACGTTTTATCAAACATGGAAGCGTTGAAATTACCACCTTATCATTTGACAACAAAAGAGCAACGTGGTTTTACAGTTAACGGTATTCGTTGGTTACAATGGGACATTGCAGCAATTAGAAATGAAGCGGGAGAAGTAATTGAATTGCAAGCAGTAGGACGCGATATTACTAACCGCAAACAAGCCGAAGAAGCTTTAGCAGCAAGCCAACGTTTTATTGAAACAATTGCTGATACAATACCTAATTTGCTCTATATTATAGACCCCATTCAAAAGAGCTTTGTTTATTTAAATAAACAGTACGCGAAATTTTTTGGTCGTTCTACAGAAGAAATCAAACAAGCAACGAGTTTCTTTACTGAAGTCACTCACCCAGAGGATCTAATAAAAATATTTGAAATCTGCGAACGACTAAACCAAGCTGATGATGAAGAAATTGTTGAAAATGAATTTCGGGTCAGAAATGCTGATGGTGAATGGCGTTGGTTACATACAAGAGATATAATTTTCTCTCGCACTGCTGATGGTTTACCAGAGCAAATTTTAGGTACGGCAATTGACGTTACTGTTGCTAAAAAACTGGAAGAAGCAAGAATGCAAGCAGAACAACAAATTCATTTTCAAGCCAGTTTATTAGATGCTGTACATCAAGCAGTAATTGTTACTGATTTGTCAGGCACAATTATTTATTGGAATCGTTATGCGGAAACTATGTATGGTTGGACAGCAGAAGAAGCGGTAGGAAATTCTATTGTTGAGTTTGTTCCTGCACCTAGTTTACAACAGCAAGCTAGTGAAATTATGACTCAGTTACTATCGGGAAATAGTTGGTCAGGTGAATTTTGGGTACAGCGAAAAGATGGTACAGTTTTCCCCAGTATTGTTATTGATTCACCGATTTATAATGAACAGAGAGAACTTACAGGAATTATTGGGGTTTCAATTGATATTAGCGATCGCGTCTTAGCCGAAGAAGAATTAAAGCGCACTAAAGCTCAATTAGAAGTAAGAGTTGCTCAAAGAACCGCTGAATTAATTATAGCCAATCGACAATTACAACATGAATTAAACCAACGTCAGCAAGCAGAAATTGCTTTACAGGAAGAACTCCTAGAACGTAAACGAGCCGAAGTAGCTTTACAACAAAGTGAAGCTTTATTTCGTTCTTTAAGCGAATCTGCACCAATCGGAATTTTTAAAACTGATGCTGAGGGTAATTGTATTTATGCAAATCCCCGTTGCCAACCGATTTCTGGGATTAGTGTTGAGGAAGGTTTAGGTAGTGGTTGGATGCAATCTATTCATCCTGATGACTTAAATAATGTTCTAGCTCAATGGCGAGAAACTACAGCCGAACAACAAGAATTTGCTATAGAAATTCGCTATTTTCATCGGGATGGTACAGTCAGATTTGGGCGGACAAAAATTGCTCCAATTATTTCGGAAACAGGGGAAACAATTGGTCAAGTTGGGACGATTGAAGATATTACCGACAGTCGAGCGATCGAACAAATGAAAAGTGAATTTATTTCCATTGTTAGCCATGAATTACGAACTCCTTTAGCTTCGATTCGTGGCTCTTTGGGGTTAGTGGCTGCGGGTGTATTAGATGACGATGCAGAAGCGGCAAAACAAATGTTAGAAATTGCGGCTATAGAAGCCGATCGCGTAGTTCGTTTAGTCAATGATATTTTGGATTTGGAACGTTTAGAATTAAATAAAGTTACCCTGGATCGACAATGGTGTGATGCTTATACTTTAATGCAACAATCTGTGCAAGCATTACGACATCTCGCCGAAGAAAACCAAATTACTCTTCAACTAGAACCACTCTCTATCCAAATTTGGGCCGATCGCGATCGGATTATTCAAACTTTAGTTAATCTGCTCAGTAATGCCATTAAATTCTCGCCTCCAGAAAGCACCGTGACAATTTCTGCTCAAGAGCAATCAGACAGAATTTTATTTCAAGTCCAAGATTGTGGCAGAGGTATTCCAACCGAAAAATTAGAAACTATTTTTGGACGTTTTCAACAAGTTGATGCCTCTGATTCTCGTACCAAAGGTGGTACAGGGTTAGGATTAGCTATCTGTCGCAATATCGTGCAGCAACATGGTGGCAGAATATGGGTAGAAAGCGTTTTAGGAGAAGGCAGTACTTTTTATTTCACTCTACCAATACCTTGGGAGTAGAAAAATATGACAAGCAAATATATCCTATTAATTGATGATGAAAAACGCCTGAGTTCTGTAATTCAAATGTGCTTACAAAAGTTAGGTGGTTGGAAAGTATTAACTGCGGAATCAGGCCGGGAAGGACTAAGCAAAGCTGAAACTGAAAAACCTGATGCGATTCTGTTAGATTTAATGATGCCAGACATGGATGGTATGGCAGTACTTAGGGAATTACAAGCTAACCCGAATACTGCGGAAATTCCCGTTATTCTACTTACTGCTAAAGTCCAATCTGCAAATCAGAATCAATACGCTCAACTGAAAATTGCTGGCGTAATTGGCAAACCCTTCGATCCTCTGAAATTGGCTAGCCAGGTTGCCCAAACTCTAGGTTGGCAAGAAGACTAGTAAACCTCATAATTTCCTTATTTTTTTTTCTTACTCTAATTTATGGAGAGTACACAACGTAGAGGGTTAGCGAAAGCTAACCTCAACAAACCCCTTTAACCCCCCCTTTTTTAAGGGGGTGTTATTCCTAGAAATTAAAAATCAAATTTATTTAACAACTTAAGATAAAAATTTGTTTTTCTAGTTGCTTGCTTTCGGGTGGCAGCTTGTTTGGCTAATTTAACTAGATGCGATGTTTAAGGATAAAAAATCGTGGTTACTAAAACTAAACGAATTCTGATTGTTGATAGAGAACCCTATCACCAAAAGATCGTACAAACTTGCTTAAAAACTATGGCAGGATGGGATGTTATATTAGCAGCATCAAGTTCAGAAGGCTTACGCATGGCGGAGTTAGAACAGCCTGATGCTATCCTTTTGGAGGCAAGAATGCCGCAGATTAATGGTGTCGCTTTTTTGAAAATTTTGCGATCGAATCCAGCAACTAAGTCAATACCTGTAATATTTTTAACTATAGAGCCAAGTTTAACAGAAAGAGCTAAATTCCTCCAGGTCGGAGCAGTAGGAGCAATAGCTAAACCTTTCGACCCAATTACACTAGTAACGAAAATCACTGAAACTCTTGGTTGGACTAGAGAAGATTAAAGAAGCCATCATTTCTAGGTGCTACAATGATTAAATTTTTGTAACAAAAAATCTGATTTCTTCTAGTTAGTTGCGATTAATCATTGACGAAAGTTACTAAAATACGGAAAATTAATTTAAATGTTAAATTAATCAGAAAACTTCTGCAAAGGCTTGAGATAGGTAGTTACTCAAGCCAAATGGGTTCATCAGTAAGGAACTGAAGGAGTAAGAAAATGAAAATAAAGGATTTCGCAACTCCTCTACAAGCGATCGCCATCATAATTATGATGGAAATTTTTACCCTTTTGGGTGGACAGTTGGATGCAACAATTAATCAAAATAAGTGTAACTTTAGTTATTTTGGGATCGGTTATAACACAATTTTTAGTTCTGGTTTCATCGTTTTTTTCTTAGTAACTACTTGGTGGTGGCTTCAGGAATATCGTAAATTTACGCCAAATTTATCCCAAAATAAATTTTCTAATAAAAGTCAAATAAAAATTAGGAAAGCTTTTCGCAGAAAAGTAAGACAAGCATTACAAGAAAGTGAAAGTCGCTTCCAAGCTTTTATGGATAACGGCCCATTGCTAGCTTGGATTACTAATGAAAACGGTCAGGTAGTTTACTCTAATAAAAATTTAGCCCAGTGGTTCGGCAAAGAATTAGAACAAATAATTGGCAGAAACATCGCTGAATTACATCCAAAAGCACTAGCCAAAGCACACTTAGAAAATATCCGCGAAGTTATTAGTACCAAAAAAGTTCTCCAAACTAATGAATTAACTTACCGTTCAGATGGTAGCTGTGCTGAATTGTTAGTATATAAATTTCCCTTAATTAAAACTAGAGATCGGAGTTTAGTCGGAGGAATAGCAGTTGATATTACTGAAGAAAAACAAGCAGTAAACGTTGTGAAGTTGCAATATGAACAAGAACGATTACTGGATATTATAGTGCAGCATATTCGCCAATCTTTAAACTTGAAAGAAATTCTCGGAACTACAGTAACAGAAATTCAGAAGTTTCTCAATTGCGATCGGGTAATGATTTCTCGCATTAGTTTGCAAAATTCGAGTGCTGAAGTAATTGTAGAATCTCGCTCTCCCAATTGTCAGTCTCTTTTAGGCTGGAAAATTAAGAACAATCAATATCAGCAACCAACTGATTATCAAGTCCCCGAAAATCGCTTAAATCAGGTTAATGATATTAATCAAAACCTGTTACATCCCTTTGATGTTCAAGCACAATTGACAATTCCTATTTGGCAAAACAAACATATTTGGGGTTGGTTGATCGCTCATAGCTGTCAGGCTAAAAGACAATGGAAACCTCAAGAAATTAGCTTACTGCAACGTCTCAAAAATCAATTAGAAGTGGCAATTCACCAATCGGAATTGCATTACGAATTACAACAATTAAATGCTAACTTAGAGCGTCAAGTACAAGCCAGAACTTTAGAGTTTCAACAAGCTTTGACTTTTGAAGCAACACTTAAACGTATTACTGATAAAGTACGTGACTCTTTTGATGAAAGTCAAATTTTACAACAAGCAGTTGAGGAATTAGCGAAAGCATTGGAAGTTAACTGTTGTGAGACAAATTTGTATAATTTAGATCAAACAACGGCTACCATTCGCTATCAATCCATTAGTAATAGTAGCTGTCTGCATCAAATAAAAAACATAAATTCGAGAGAAGAATCAACAATTTATCAACAACTTTTATCCGGTCAACATTTTGCTTTTTGCTATTTAAAAACTAGCGGTGAAACCAAAAGTTATGCAATTCTAGCTTGTCCAATTGTTGACGATCGAGGCGTATTAGGTGACATTAGGCTATTCAAGCCGGAATTGTCCAGTTTTAGTGGTTTGGAACTCCGACTGGTGCAACAGGTAGCAAATCAATGCGCGATCGCCTTACGTCAATCTCACTTGTATCAAGCAGCGCAAAAACAAGTAGCAGAACTAGAAAAATTAAACCAACTAAAAGACGATTTTTTAAGTACAATTTCCCATGAACTACGTACACCTGTATCTAACATTAAGATGATTGCTCAAATCCTAAAAATTGCATTAGCAAAACCTGAAAACTTGTGCGATCGATCTCAGGAAATAAATCGTTATTTGCAAATCATCAAAGAGGAAAGTCAAAGAGAAATGAATTTAATTGACGACCTCTTAATATTAACACAAATCAGTGCTGACACAGAACCTTTATTTTTAAATACAATTCAGCTACAAGCATTAATTCCCCATATTGCAGAAATATTCAATGAAACAATTTCTCAGCAACAACAAAAACTCTACATTAATATTCCAGAGAATTTACCCGCTGTAACAACAGATACCAACTTTTTAGAAAGAATTTTTATAGAATTACTTAATAATGCTTGCAAATATACTCCTCCAGGGGAAACAATTACAGTTACCGCTAAAGCACTTAAAGACAAATTACAAATCAGCATCAGCAATACCGGAGTAGAAATCCCCTTAATCGAAAAAGAGAGAATCTTCGACAAATTTTATCGAATTCCTAGCAAAGATCCTTGGAAACAAGGAGGTACAGGACTAGGTTTAGCTTTAGTAAAAAAACTCATAGAACATTTAGGAGGAACTATTGAGTTAGGTAATAATAATGGAGAACTACAAACAACATTTTTGCTGTCATTTCCTTTAGTTGCTAGACTTCCGAAAAACAGCTACCTTTCTGAAGCGATTGCTAGCTGAAGTCCCTTAATTCTACTTCGATCGATCGTTTACTGGGTAACTTGACTAAACATTACAAAGGTGAGGAACTCAGCTATAAATAGAATCATTACAATTAAGATGTAATACATCTCCCAGAAGAATGATTTTTTTTATTTTCTTTGGGGAGATCGAGAAATTTTCCGCATAAAGTCGTAGTTTTCCTATAGTACGATCGAAGTATTTGGGCAAAAAATCTAGGTTTTCCGCCATAAACTTTGACCCCAATGCTTCATCGCTACAAAAGTTCATCAAAACAAAAATATGTAGTATATACTTCTTACTTAGTCCTTAAGGCAGGTGAAAAAAAATAGAAATTTTTGTTAAACAGATAATGGGTTCAAATTTAATACTAGCTTTCGGGGAGATGTAGCAAAGTTGAGACATTCTCCACAAAAAGTAGTTGCATAAAATAATTACCAGAATTCCGTTAACCTTAAGGTTTGGTAACAACTTTTAGTAACAGAGGTAAACAAAATGTCAGTTGGAAAGTCTCTTAATTTCTCTACTTCCGAACAAATGGCTTCAGCTACAACCAGGATAAGTGAAGTTCAATCGGTTCGCTCAGAACCTTATGTAAATAAACCCGATTTTTCCGATATTTCTGCTAGCTCATTATATATAATCCCTACGACATTCTTCACTTTTTGGTTGATGTATCTGATTGTCTCTACCGATCTATTAAAGTTTGCTAAACATAAAATTTCTATCATTAAAAATCTGGAACAGGTTCCTTGTAAAAATTGTCGTTACTTTACTAACAATCCTTATTTGAGATGCGCGGTTAATCCTGCTATTGCGCTGACTTCAGAAGCAATTAATTGCTCAGATTATTGTCCAATGAATAAGTGAAAAGTTATATTCTTAGAACCATTGTAGAGACGTTGTATACAACGTCTCTACAATGTTTTTTGGAGATGTCTATAGAGCAGGTTTCGGTGAAGCAAGAATCTCCCGTTACAGCGTAGCTTAACGGGAGAGTGTCAAAGCACCAGATTGGGTATATGTAGCATCAGTGAAAGAGATTTTAGCAGAACGCAAAAGTTATACACCCAATTTAGAAGGCGAAGTACCAGCCATAGTTATCGAATTTTTATCAGATAAAGATGGTAGCGAATATTCTTTTAAACGCACCTATCCTCCGGGAAAATGGTTTTTTTACGAACAGATATTGCAAATTCCCATTTACGTAATATTCGATCCAGACGGCGGTTTACTAGAATATTATCAGCTAGAAAATCGGCGTTATGAATTACAACAACCTGATGAAAATGGTCGTCATTGGGTTGAAGCAATGGGGTTATTTTTAGGAACTTGGCAAGGAACCAAAGAAGGAAGAACAGGATATTGGTTAAGGTGGTGGGATAAAGATGGTAATTTGTTACCTTGGGCGGTAGAAAAAATTGAACAGGAACGCCAGGAAAAAGAAAGGCTGATTGCTTATTTGCGATCGCAGGGTATCGATCCCAATAATTTGCCTGGTATTTAACAATAATAGGACTTACGCAATCTCTGCCTGAAACTTAGATCCCCCCTAGCCCCCCAATACCTCATCTACACTCAAAACCACATCAGAAAAACTCAAAGGCGAAACATCTTTACCTCTCCTAAATTGCCGAATTTCTGCATAATTATTTGCCAAAGGTTGACGATAAACTTCAATCAATTCTTCTGCTAAACTTACTATCCAAACTTCCACAATACCCGCTGCTGCATAAAGAGGAATTTTCACTTCTCTGTCATATTCAATAGTTGTATCAGATACTTCAATTATTAATAAAACTTCCTGTGGTTGGGGATGTCTTTGAGAATAAAAATCTGTACGAGGGATCAGCAAAGCAATATCAGGTTGCGGTTCTGTTCTTTCATTTAATCTTACTGGATTTTGGATAGATAATATAGCACGATCGCCTAACCTGACTGAAAAAAGCCTATTTAACCGATTTACACAACCTGAATGAGGGCTACCAATTGGCGACATTTTAACAATTTCTCCTGCAATCAATTCTACTCGATCGTCTTCACCTAAAATCCCAGCCTCAGCCATTCGATAATATTCATCAACTGTAAACAACCTTTTTTGCAACTGAACAGACATAATCATTTCCTCAAATTTTCAATGAGTCTGTTGTTCCTACTTCAGTGGGAATTGCGCTGAAGCGCAACAACGTACTTTTATTTTAAAATTAAAACACAGATAAAATGTTTATCTGTGTTTATTTGCGGTTGAAAAACCACTGGATTAAATTAGCGATCGCACAAACTTATCTAACCGATCCATCCCTTTATTAATAGTATCCAAATCGGTAGCGTAAGATAAACGAATGCAATCATCTGCACCAAAAGCAACACCGGGAATCGCTGCGACTTGATGAGATTCTAAGAACTTATCGCAAAATTCTAAAGAAGCTAATCCCGTTTTGCTAACATCAATAAATAGATAGAAAGCACCATCGGGTTTGGGACAAGTTAAACCTGGAATTGCGCTGACTCTTTCCAACATTACTTGACGACGTTTGGCGAAAGCTTGGCGCATTTCTTCCACACAATCTTGGGAATTTGTTAAAGCTGCGATCGCACCATATTGAGCAAAAGTACAAACATTAGAAGTACTATGACCTTGCACTGTACTACAAGCTTTAATTACCTCCACTGCTCCTGCTAAATATCCAATTCGCCAACCAGTCATTGAGTAAGCTTTGGCAAAACCATTACTAATAAAAGTACGTTGGAAAATTTCCGGCCCAAAAGAACCAATGCTAACTTGTTGAGCATCATCATAAATGATTTTTTCGTAAATTTCATCGGAAACTACGAAAATATCTTTCTCTACCACCACCTTTGCTAATGCTTCAATTTCGGCGGGAGTGTACACAACACCAGTAGGATTAGAAGGAGAATTCAACACAAACAATTTCGTTTTTGGCGTAACTGCGGCGCTGAGTTCTTCGGGAGTAATTTTATATTGATTTTTCCCATCAGTTTGGATAATTACAGGTACACCACCTGCTAAGATCACCATTTCGGGATAGCTTAACCAATAGGGTGCGGGAATAATTACTTCATCTCCCGGATCGATTAAAGCTAACATCAAATTGAATAGAGAATGTTTACCGCCATTAGTAACAATTACATTCTCCGGTTTATAATCTAAACCATTATCTGTTTTTAGCTTATTTGCGATCGCTTCTCGCAGCTTAGGTTCCCCAGCAGCAGGGCCATATTTCGTCTTCCCAGCATCCAACGCTTGCTTCGCAGCAGCTTTAATATGTTCTGGCGTGTCAAAATCTGGTTCCCCGGCGCTAAAACTACAAACATCTATTCCCTCAGCCTTCATCGCCTTAGCTTTGGCGGAAATAGCTAACGTAATCGAAGGCGTAACTTGACTAACTCGTGCTGCCAACTGCATGACTAATCGTTTCCATTGCGGCAATTTTCTAGTTTCTCAGACTAACTCACGATCGCTCTCAGGATTTGTGATCTTTTTACCTTTTTGTGTTGGGGATTGGGGACTGGGGATTGGGGACTGGGGACTTGGTACTGGGGACTAGGGATGTTGTTTGATTGTAGGGGCGGGTTTAGCAAATAAGTTTGTACTCACAGCAGAAGAGTTAACAACAAAACCCGCCCTTACAGAATTTTGTAAGGACGGGTGATTTGCGAGAATCAAGGATTGTCTTCTAAACCCGCCCCTACAATCAAACACAACCTACAAGTCCCAGGTTGTTTCCCCATTGCAATGGTAAGGGCGGGTTTTGTTGGGAGGTGATTTGCGAGAATCAAGGATTGTCTTCTAAACCCGCCCCTACAATCAAACAAAATCCCTAATCCCCAGTCCCCAATCCCCAGTCCCCAATCCCTCAAAGCCCATTGCCGATTAAAATGAACGGTGCCCAGTAATAGGGATGATTTAACTTCGAGGTTTCTGTTTGTGCAACAGCTTGGGCGGTGGTAATTCCTCGTTGTTCACCAAAGGCGCGATAATTTCCGGTAATTAGGGCGATTTGTGCTTGGCGTAAGGCTTCGGCTTTGGAGATGTTGCCTTTTTGTAAAATGCTGTAAAAGCCGTTAATTAAAACTTGCGTGCCACCGTCGGAAACGGGCCAAAGTGACGCTATTGCGGCTCTCGCGCCTGTGCGTTGCATTTGGAAGCCAAAACCAAGGATTTCTTCTCCATTTCCCAATTTTCCGCCTACACCTGTTTCGCACGCACTGAGCACGATTAAGTCTACTTTCGGTAATGACCAAGATTCTACATCGCGGAGGGTGGCGCGATCGCCATTGCCAAACATAATAAATGAATCTTCTGGATTTCCGACTACAAAAGCGGCATGAGTCGCCAAATGTACCACCGAAAAATCATTCATCATTAAAACTGAATCCCGATTAAATTGCCCATTCAAAAACTTAGTAGTTCCGGGAATAGTCGCCGCCAGATTTTCTACTTCTTTACCTGCAAAAGGTAAGCCAGAAAATTCAAATTCTTGCTCGCCAACTTTAAAGCTATAGTTTCCTTCGCTAAAAGCACCTGCAAAAATTTGCATTTTCCCTTGAGGTTTCGTGTTGAAATCAGTCAAACTAGCCGCAGTAATATAATTAATTCCGAAGCGTTGTACTAACCATTGTTTTCCGTCATGCAAAGCGGCTAAAGGAATATAACGCAATTGTCCATCTGGGGCATAAATAATAGTTTGCGTTTTCGCTTCGGCTAAGTCATTTTCGATCGGTTTAATTAACCAATTATACAATTTATTAGCTACCGGAGTTACATTGCTTTTAGGTTGTTTTAAACTTTGGTGAAACTCGGCAATTGCTCGATTTAGTTCTTCCCGTTTGACAGTTACAGTGCGGCGAATTGGTGGCGAGTAAGGTGTAACTAAAATCAGTTCTAGGCGATCGTCTAAAATGAACGGATAAAGAACTACTGCACTTTGTTGTAGCCGTTGCAAATTGTCTCTTAAACTGTTGAAATCTTTCAGGTTGAGATTTTCGCCGCCTGTGACTTGGCGCAGTTCTCCTACCAATGCTTTCACCGTTGGACTTTTCAGAAATTCGGTAAATTCTTTAGTAATTTCTTGTTCAACTTTTCGCAATTCTATAATTCGCTGTTGTTGAGCAGGGGTTCTTTTATCAACCGGAATTTTTTGTAATTCAGTAAGTTCTTTACCTAGTTTAATTCCTTTGTTGACGATCGCATCATACCCCTCTTTTACTTTTTGTTCTTGCGGTGTATGAGAAATTCCTCTGGCAGTTTTTTCATTTCCGCGCACGTTGCGAAGATAATTATCTAATTCTTGCAATTTTAGTAAATCTAAAACTTGGTGCGCTTCTAAAATTCGGTCTTTTTGTAAGAAGAGATCGGCTAGTTTGCGATAATCTTGAGCAATAGTTTCGATGTAAGATTGTTGATGTTCTTTGGGAAGTTCCTTAATATTTTTCCGAATCGTTTCTCTGGCATTAACTGATTCTTTAAAAAAGACGATCGCTAATTCTGGCTGATTCTGTTTTTCTAGTAAATATGCGATCGTACTAAGCGTGTGTCCTTCACCTTCTTTATTACCAATTTCTTGAGCAATTACTAAACTTCTCTGTAAGTAATTCCCAGCTAATTCGTATTGTCCTTGCTCAAAGTAAAGTTTTCCGATCGCGTGAAGAGTTACCCCTTCTGCACGCCTCCTATTGAATTGCTGATAAATAGCTAAAGCTGGCTGCAAAAAGTCTAATGCTAATTGGTATTTTCCTTGCTTCAAGTAAACAATTCCAATACTATTATATGTTGTTGCTTCCAGAAGTTTTTGGGTATTTTGGTTCTTAACTTTTTTCAGGACTGTTAATGCTTGTTGATGGTAATTCAAAGCTGATTCATATCTGCCTAATCTGTAGTGAATATTGCCGATCGCATTTAGCGCATTCACCTCACCAGCAATATCCCCAACCATACCATCAAAGGTAAGTAATGTGGGTCTTCTGGCAGTTTTTAAAGCATCTTCATAAGACTTTAAAGCTAATTCGTATTGTCCTAATACCTCATAAATCCGCCCAATGTTAGACTCAATTCCTTCCCAATGCCCTAAAATTTCCTGTTGAATTGGTAAAGCTTTCTGATAGTAATCTAAAGCTAATTTATATTCTCCCAAACTGCTGTAAACTCTTGCCATCCAGAGGAAAGTTCTTAACTCCGTTTCCCGATGACCAAGTTTTTGGGCAATCTCTAAAACTTGCTCCAATCTTTTTAAAGATTCTCGATATTGACCTCGATTGGCAAACTGAATACCTTGCTTATAGTAAATTCCACTCATTAAGTTAAGGCTGGTTTTTTCTCCCGATCGATCGCCCAATTCCCGATAAAGTTCTAAAGCTTGCTGATAGTAATTTAACGCTTGTTCATCTTCTTCTCTCTTCTCATAAACTTCCCCAATTTCAAAGAGACTTTTCGCCACTCCCGGTTTATCTTCTAACTTTTGATAAATCGATAAAGCTGCCTCAAAGGTTTTCAATGCTCTTTCATACTTCCCGTTTACATATTGTGTTATACCTTCTTTCAAGAGTCGATCGGCTTGTAATTTTTCTCGCGTTTGAGCAAAGAAAATTACTCCTCCTTCCGGTTTAAAAGTAGTAACTTTACCCGACTCGAAACCAATTTTTACCTCGTCAAAATTGACAGATCCACTCAAAGGGAGTTTACTAATAAGAGTCACTTTTTCAGCAGAACTTTCCACCTCTTGACTAATTGCTAAAGCTTGCTGATATTGCTCTAGAGCCGCTTGATTTTGTGCTAAATTTTCGTAAACTAATCCCATCTGAATGAGAATCACTCTTTCCCAAGGGCGATTGTTTTGTTGGCGAACAATTGCCAAAGCTTTCTGATAAGATTCTAAAGCGAGTTGATATTGTGCTTTGAGGTATTGTCCTTGTCTAAAGTAACTATTTCCTGCGGCAAAGAGAACGACTGCTTCACCTTCTAGCCTGTTGATTTGCACGATCGCTTTTTTTGTTTCATCTCTGCCAAATTCCGTAATGAGAATTGCCTTTTGAGCAGTGATATCTTCCTCAGTGCGATCGCTAATTTCCTTTTGCAATGCCAAAGCTTGCTGGCGATATTCCTGCGCCTTTTGAGTTTGACCTAACTTTTCATAAACTGCGCCAATACTGTTAAGAATTGCTTCTCGATCGGGCTTTTCATAAGGTATTCTCAGCCGACGAAAATATTCTTCTTTTCCCCACTGACGGATTAAATGTTCTTGAGTTAAATAGTTTCCTTTGTTTTTGGGATCTTGGGCGATCGCTAAAGCTTTCTGATAAACTTCTAAAGCAGCTTGATACTGCCCTAAGTTTTCGTAACTTTTCCCGATCTGAATCAGCAAAATTGGTATTTGAATACGAAGATTATTACTGCTGTTTTCCTGTTGGGAAATTGCCAAAGCTTTCTGATAAGATTCCAAAGCAGCTTTATGTTCTCCCAAAGCTGTATAAACTGCTCCCATACTTCTAAAAATTCTCTGTTCCTGCTGATAGTAAGTTCCCCCATCTGTTACTCTTCGCCAACGAGCTTCTTCGCTTTCATTGCTTGCCATTTCTGAGCGAATAATTTTACTAGCTTCCTGATAGGAATTCAAGGCAGCTTGGTATTGTCCTAGAGTTTTATAAATATCCCCCATATTAGTGAGAGTATCTTCTTCTTTATTGTTTGAAGAGCCTTGCCAGCCTTGTTTCTTTCTAGCTATTCCTACTACTAATTCTAGTCGTCTTCCTCGTTTCTCCATAGCAGCAATTTCTTCAGGAGTCTTCAGAGGTTCAAAAATAGTAATTGGAGTATTAATTGGCTCTCCTTCTCCTATTTTAATCAACCCATTAGCAATTCCATCTTCTAATTTTATCCCTTCTCGATCGATATTAATATTAGTGCCGTAAGCTACGCGAATAGTGTGAGGAATTGGCTCTTTGGCCGCAATTTCCTCTACCTCTCTTCTAATTTTCAAGCTTTGTTTGTAACTGTCTAAAGCTGCTGAACTTTGTCCCAAAGTTTCGTAAATAGTCCCCATTTGATTGAGGATTACCCATTCCCAAGGTCGATTATTTTGTTGGCGCACAATTGCCAAAGCTTGCTGATAAGATTCTAAAGCAGTTTGGTATCGTCGTTTGAATGCGTGAGCTTCACCATTTCTGTAATGAATTAGGGCTTCTCCTTCCAAAAAAGTTATTAAAGTGGGTCTTTTTTTTGGTGTATTGTAAGTAATCAGAATTGCTTTTTTTATAATATCTGTAGGCCATGCAACATGAATATTCATCCCTTGTCTAATTGCTAAAGCTTGCTCTTGATGCTCTTGGGCAATTTGCGAATAACCTAAGCTACGGTAAGTATAGCCCATATTATTAAGGACTTTTTCTTCCAGAATTCGATCGCCCAATTCTCGCGCAATTGGTAAAGCTTGTTTATAATATTCTAAAGCAACTTCCGGCTTTTCTTGCCCTTTATTTTCATAAGTAAATGCGATCGTATAAAGGATTTTCGCTTCTAAAGGTCGATTCGCAAAGCGATCCGCCGAAGCGGAATCGCCAATCTCCCGCACAATCCCTAAAGCTTGTTCATAAAAATCAATTGAAATTGGTCTAGAATCTCTTTGGCGATCGAATCCCCAATCGTAATCTTTACCAATATTAAATAAAACTGTTGCTTCTCCAATTTTATCCTTAACCTCACGCATAATTGTTAAAGCTTGCTCGTAAAATTTCAGAGCTTCTTCTTCCTTATCTAATGCGCCGTTAGTCATAGCAATGCCGTTAAGACTCCAAGCCTCACCTTTGCGATCGCCAATTTCGCGCATAATAGTTAAAGCTTGTTCGTAATATTTAATAACCTCCAAATACGGCTTGAATTCTTCCGCTTTCTTAATCTGTTGGTAGTAACGTTTAAATTCGATGTAATCTAAGTAAGTATCACCAATTTTTATTAGGGTTTTTGCTTCGTTTTGGCGATCGCCTATTTGTCGATAAATATTTAATGCTTGTTCAAAAGACTGTAAAGCAGTTGGAAATTGACTAGTTTTATATTGTTGATTTCCTTGCTGCAAGAGTCGATCGGCTTCTGCTTTTGTATTAGTAGCTGTTTGCGCCATTAAAGCAGATTTTAGAATTAACTTACCCTGATTAATCGAAAACTGCTCAATCACTACAACAGTAGCTAAGCAAGATAACCCTAGAATTAACTTATTTGGCGGTTTCCTTCCCCATAGCTTCCCTTTACGCATTTGTATTTTCTCCAGAATTGAATAAATTATTATTACTTTAATTTAAATATTTCTGGACTGGCAACACTTATACACTATCTAATTAAAAGCTATCTTTAACACATATTTTAGCCAAAATTGTACAGATGAATTTTGAATAAAACTGTGATAAGCTCCTGTCCGAATGGTTGGGGAAAAAGCGGTGAGAGGATTAAATCGTCTGTGGATTGGAATTATAGTTGCATTATTTGGGTTAATTACCTATTGCACTAACACAGTACAAAACCCAATAACAGGGGAAAATCAACGCATTCAACTTTCACCACGTCAAGAAATTGCGTTAGGTTTACAAGCACGACAACAAATGGCAGCTAGACATGGTGGTTTATATCCTAACAGCTTGCTACAACAATATGTCAAACAAGTAGGGGAAAGAATAGTCCAGCAATCAGATGCTTCTAAATCTGGCTATCCTTTTCAATTCTATTTATTACGAGATCCCCGCACAATTAATGCTTTTGCTTTACCTGGAGGACAAGTTTTTATTACTGCTGCTTTGTTAAGTCGCCTTTCTTCAGAAGCGCAACTTGCTGGCACTTTAGGACATGAAATTGGTCATGTTGTAGCCCGTCATGGTGCAGAACATTTAGCCAAACAACAGTTAGGTGCAACCTTAGTTACAGCGGTGGGAGTAGCAGCAAGTGACAGCGAACAAAGGGCTAGACAAGCGCAAATTTTAGCCCAAGCTGTGAATCAATTAGTAAGTTTAAGATATGGTAGAGATGATGAATTAGAAAGCGATCGCTTAGGTCTTCGTTTCATGACCCAAGCAGGTTACAATCCTCAAGGAATTGTGGAATTAATGCAAATATTAGGTTCGGCTCGTCAAGGTGGTCAATCTCCCGAATTTTTCAGCACCCATCCTAATCCAGAAAACCGCATTCAACGCCTACAGCAATTAATTTCTCAAACTTATCCTAATGGCATTCCCCCACAATTAGAATCAGGAAAAGGGAATTTTGCTAAATACGTAAAACCTCGTTTGACAGGAGGGTAAAGGCTAATATCTGTGATGAAAAAACTAATCGATTAACCAAATCTTGTAGAGACGTTATATATAACGTCTCTACAAGATTTAGGATTAAGGATACTATGGGTAATTAGTGAAATACCCCCTTGTTTGATCGATTATCAACTATGAGCCAGGATTGGGAGAAAAGTACTTATTGTACTTATCAGATTCACCATTATAGCTATCAGCATCCGCTGGCGCGGCTTTCCTACGGGTAATATTGGGCCACTTCTCGGCATATTCCTGGTTGAGTTGCAACCATTTTTCTGCCAGCATATCGGTATCTGGCACAATGGCTTCAGCGGGACACTCTGGTTCACAGGCGGAGCAATCAATACACTCATAGGGGTTAATGACCAGCATATTTTCCCCTTCGTAAAAACAATCGACTGGACAAACCTCTAAGCAATAGGCGTATTTACATTTAATACAGGCTTCGGTGATCACATAAGGCATATTGACTCTCCTTGTTTCTGTAAGGTTAAACTACTTGGGACAATCGATAGATGAATGAATCTTCCTCTGCGGTACGACCACCGCATTCCAGAACGGACTGGGCAATGGCTAGGGCGGCTAGTGCATCGCGCTTGGCTAAACCTTGTAGGGCTTTAACAGCAAATTTCAACGCAGCGAAAGGATTACTGCCGACTTCCTTGGCTTGATAAGTCTTCACCAAGCTTTCGGTCAAGCTGCGAACTTCATCGGCATTTTCTCTCGATCGCTTACATACTTCGGTTACGATCGTGTTAATCTCGTCCTCGCTGGCTTGTCCGTCCACTAGAGCCGCGACCACCGCGAGTTGAATGGTAAATACAGTACTTGGCTTTAACATTTCTACACGCTCCTAAACGTATAGTCTTAAGCTTCGTTCAAGGTTGCCAAAATCCAAAAATAGTCGCCATCATCCCTCCTCTATTTTGATGAGGATGTAGCAGATTATAGAGTGTATTGAAATACGAAATACACCACTCTTTTAGAGATTTATCACTTACGATAAATGGCAACATTCCAATTATACTTTTTTTAAAGAAAAGACAATTAAAAAGCTTATTAACTTTTATTAAAAACCATTAAATTGTATTGAGGCAATTTACATCTTATTGATTTAAAAACTGTTAACTGAGAATCGAACTCACTTTAAATTAATAACTAACTCAAGTTGCTAGTTATAAAACTTTAACTCCCTCGCTGCCGCTAAAAACCCGGTTTCTTGTATTAGACATCTCCAGAAATTAGGAGATGCCTAATAGTTTTGAGCAGCAATTTAGGACAGACTATTCTGATTTCCCTGAATTTGATTCAGGAGTTCTTAGACTGCGATACGGAACACTTTGTACATTGCGGGATTCACGTTGAGAACGATCCTGTGTAGCCCGCGACTTTAGTGGCCGGGGCATCTTTTCCAATATCCTCTATGCGATCGTTACATCTTGCGACAAATAAACATCTTGAATCGCATTAAACAATTTCACACCTTCCTCAAAAGGACGTTGAAATGTTTTCCGACCTGAAATTAAACCAGTACCACCTGCACGTTTATTAATTACCGCAGTACGAACAGCTTCGGCAAAATCATTTTTTCCAGAAGCACCACCAGAATTAATTAAACCTGCTCTGCCAGAATAACAATTCAGCACTTGATAACGAGTTAGATCGATCGGATGATCGGAAGTTAAATCTGAATAAACTCGTTTATCTGTTTTCCCGTAAGTTTTCGCCATTGCTTGAGCTACTGCATGATAACCGTTATTACATTCTGGTAATTTTTGTTTAATAATATCGGCTTCAATGGTGACACCTAAATGGTTTGCTTGTCCAGTTAAATCTGCGGCAACATGATAATCTTTATCCTGTTTAAAAGCATTACTTCGCAAATAACACCAAAGAATTGTTACCATTCCTAATTCATGAGCACGCGCAAAAGCTTTACTTACCTCTTGAATTTGTCGGGTTGATTGTTCCGAACCAAAATAAATTGTTGCGCCAATTGCTACCGCCCCTAAATTCCAAGCTTGTTCTACTGATGCAAACATTACTTGATCAAATTGGTTCGGAAATGTCAGTAATTCGTTGTGATTTATTTTCACAATGAAGGGGATTTTATGGGCATATTTACGGGACATCATCCCCAAAACACCGAGAGTAGTAGCAACGGCGTTACATCCGCCTTCAATTGCTAATTTGATGATGTTTTCTGGATCGAAATAAATAGGATTTGGTGCGAAAGATGCGCCCGCAGAGTGTTCAATTCCTTGGTCTACAGGCAGGATAGAAATATAACCAGTATTGGCTAAACGACCTGTAGAATATAATTGTTGCAGACTTCGCAAAACTTGGGGATTGCGATCGGTCCCGGCAAAAATGCGATCGACCCAATCCGACCCAGGTAAATGTAATAAATCCTGAGAAACTTTCGCTTTATAATTGAGGAGGTCTTCTGCTTCTTCTCCCAGCAAAGATTCAATAAAACTGGGTGTAGATAATGTCGCTGTCATAGCACTTTCCTCAAGACTTCTCTATTTGATTGTGGCTATGTTTTAGCCTAGCGTATGTCTCTCTTAAGGTAGACTATATCTCTTTTTTTTTTAGGATTTAAACAAAAAGTTTGTAATAGGCGCTTCAGCGCAACTCCCTCTAAAGAGGGAACAACAAGCTTATACGGTGTGTAATTTTTTATTCAACCAAATTTTGTCTTTAGCGTGAATATAACGCGGATCTGGGTTAATTGCGATCGCTCTTTCATAAGATGCGATCGCATTTCCATAAGCTTGCATTTCTGCTAACAACAAACCCCGGTTAAACCAAGCTTGATGATAATCTGGTTTAATCGCTACAGCTTGATCGTAAGCTGCTAAAGCTTCGGCATAACGTTTCATCCCACAAAAAGCATTTCCTCGGTTATTCCAAGCTTGGCAATAATTCGGATTAATCGCTATTGCTTGCTCAAAAGCTGCTAAGGCTTCGGTATACTTTTCATTTTCACACAAAGCGCAACCTTGACCGTCCCAAAATTCTGGTTTTCGATCGTTCTGCTCAAAAATGTTCATAATATTTGGGGTAATTTCATTACAGTTCCATTGTGCAAAATCTTTCGCTATTCATGGGGTGCGGTTTTTTCACCTACAAATGTTCGGGGGATTGGGTAAATAGTATAATAAGGTTCTGGAAAATTGCTCAATCTTGATTTTCAACGCAGATGAATGCAGATGTGGATAATCATTTATGGTTTTGGCAATAACTAATGCTTTTGTTACTTTGGGAGTGGCAGACTTTCCCAAGGTAATTGATTTTTATCGTCAGTTTCTTAATCAAGAACCTCAACCTTTTATTCCCAATGTTTATGGGGAATTTCTGTTGACTGGTGGGTTACGTTTGGGAATTTTTCGACCGAAAGCAGAACATTTTTTGGAGTTTAGTAACTCTGCTCAAAGTGGCATGAGTTTGTGTTTAGAGGTGGAAAGTTTAGAGAATGCGATCGCTCATCTCACCACAATAGGATATCCACCACCAGGGGAAATTACCATCGCTTCTCATGGTAGAGAAATCTCCGCTTATGACCCTGCTGGTAATCGCTTAATTCTGCATCAATCAACCAGTTAATTAGGTTTGATAAATTAATTTGGCAAAGCTATAAATGCTAATAATTAACAACAGAAATGCTACCACTTGAGTTAACCTGGGATAAGTTGAAGGTGTCATCGACTCCCTAACTATCACCGAGACAGATGAACAAACTACATAACTTAAGCTTAAGCCTAAATAAGGCCACCTCTCCGTAATTCCCCAAAGTCCTAGTAAAGCTATGGCTAAAAGTAGCATAATTATCTCTACAAACCTGGGAGGATCGTATTGAGTCGAAAGAAATAAACTATTCCACCAAAATTGCCAAATCCGCATATCGATTTCTGATTCTTTGAATTTAAAATTTTTGCCTTTTTCTGAAACTTATTAGTAGTTAGTTCGGCTAAAGAGTCAAAACTAACTACTAACAATTAATTTGACTCAAAATGCGAACTTATTCCGTAACTTCTAAACCGAACACCCGATTAAAAGCTTTTTCCACCTTATAACCAGAATCAATTGATTCTAGAGGATCTTTCCGCAAACGGTGACGCAAACATAAGCGAATTACTCGACGAATGTCATCCACCGTTACTTGGGTTCTTCCCTCTAAAGCTGCTATTGCTTTGGCGGCGCGATTAGTTACAATATCACCACGTAAGCCATCAACGTCTAATTCAGAACAAACTTCGGAGATTTTTACCCGTAAATCGTAGTCAATTTCTACTGACGGTAATAACTCTTTGGCTTTCAACAATTTTTGTTGCAAAGCTTCTTGTTCTTGGCTATATTTTTCGGTGAATGTTGGTGGATTTTGGTCAAACTCGGCTCTTTGTTCCACAATTTGAACCCTTAAAGCAGGTTCTTTAACTGTGCGAATTTCGGCGTGCATTCCAAAACGATCGAGCAACTGCGGACGCAACTCACCTTCTTCCGGGTTTCCTGAACCTACCAAAACAAAACGTGCTGGGTGACGGATGGAAATTCCTTCCCTTTCTACAGTATTCCATCCCGAAGCCGCCGAATCTAGTAAAACGTCTACTAAGTGATCGTCCAACAAGTTGACTTCATCAACGTAGAGGATACCACGATTCGCTTTCGCTAAAAGTCCCGGTTCAAAGGCTTTTACACCCTCCGAAAGTGCCTTTTCAATATCGATCGTACCGCAAACCCGGTCTTCCGTTGCCCCTAAAGGCAAATCAACCATCGTTACCTTCTTTTGCGCTACGGGAATTTCCGCTTGTTGCATCACCCGTTCTCGCACCGCATCACTCATGAGATCGGGATCGGTAGGATGGCTGTTGAAAGGATCGTCAGCTACCACCTCAATCTCTGGGAGTAAGTCAGCCAAAGCGCGAATAGTGGTAGATTTACCAGTACCCCGATCGCCCATAATCATCACACCGCCAATGTAAGGATCGATTACATTTAATAGCAGTGCTAATTTCATCTCTTCCTGACCAACAATCGCCGTAAACGGGAAAACTACCCGTCTCGTGGCTGGTTTAACATTATTTGTGCTAGCTGTAGCAGTCGGACTCAACGCCGTCACCTCAAAATTGCTGAATTTGTCATTTGTCACTTGTCATTTGTCATTTGTTATTTGTCATTTGTTAAACTCTTGACCAATGACCAATCACCAATGACCAATGACCAATCGTTTTTCATTGTGCCATAGAGTAAGGCTTTAAAAACTTAGCTTTTGTGGGTTTCTGGATCGAACTTGGTGGGATGACGATCTAGTTGTTCTTCCACGTTCGTTGATTGGTCATTAACTGGTAAATGGTTCCAAGATGGCATTACAGAAGTATTATCTGATTCCGTGGTGGGTAGAACGGCGGTTTTTTCCTCAAAATCAGGTTCTCTGACGATTTGATCCAGATTAGTCCGATCGAGCTTTTGAATATCGCTCAATATAGCTAACGCTGATTGATAGCGATCGCTAAAATGATACTGCACCATCCGATCCAAAATTACTGCCAACTCACCACTAGTTTTCGCTAAATGTTGCCAATTCAAATTCCCCGTTTCTATATCTTGCAATAACAATAAATCATGAGGTTGAATTCCAGTCAGTGCTTGAATACAAATCATTCCCAAAGCATAAAGATCGCTGGCGGGGCGAGGATGTCCTACTAATTGTTCTGGTGGTGCATATCCTCTCGTTCCGATCGCCACCGTTTGACTTTCCGTTTTCCCCCCTTCTGTCGGTAACATTTGCTTCACCGCACCAAAATCAATTAACACTAACTTGCCATCAGAAGCACGTCTAATAATATTTCCCGGTTTAATATCTCGGTGAATTACATGATGCTGATGAATAAAATTTAAAATCGGCAAAACATCTTTTAGTAAATCGATCACTTGTATTTCTTGCCACCGTCGATCCACATATAATTCTTCACTCAGCGGGTTGCCTTCCACATACTCTTCTACTAAATAGAACTCGCCTTCTTTTTCGATATAATCTATCAAAGTGGGAATTTGTTCATGCTGCCCTAAAACTTCTAAAATTCTGGCTTCAGTTTGAAATAAACGTCGTGCTACTTCTAAAAATTTTGGATCTCTTCTCGCTGGCATTAAATGTTTAACTACACAAATTTCACCTGCGGGATTTTCTGAATCTTTTGCTAAATAAGTCCGACCAAAACCACCTTGACCCAACACTTTAATAATTTGATACCGTTCACTAAATTTGGGAGAAATTGCACTCAAACTCTTCGGAGAGCATAAGGGGGCAGTCGCCACAGTTGTTTCGCTAGTATTATGAGAATTTTGCACAGTAGTAGCAAGATTTCCCTTATACATAGTGGATAAAAGCGCAATTGTTTCTTCTTGTTCTTTTACCCAATTGAGCATTTTTTCCCGTTCTTGCTGCATTCGATAAGCAGCAATTACTACCACACTTCCCCCAGTAGTCACCATACTTAATGCTGCTGGGACTAAAGGTATCCATCCCGACGACAACCAAAAACCATAAGAAATGCTACTTAAAACTCCGAAAGCGCCTACTCCCGAAATTCCTAAAATCAAAGGATGGCGCAATTTCCAAGCACCTACCCCGCCAATAATTGCCCAACTCCAAATCCACAAAGCTTCTGCCCAATTAGGCCAATACCAAGGTAAAGTTCGATTATCTAAAACTGCCCTAATAATTTGGCTGACAATTTGAGCATGAACTACCACTCCGGGCATTTTATGTTGTTGGTTTTGGGCGGCGCTATAAGGTGTATAAAATGCGTCGTCAATACTCGCAGCTACGGCACCAATTAACACGATCCGATCGCGTATCCATTCCCCAGGAACTCGATCGTGCAAAACTTGAGTTAAAGTAACTTGTCGCGCCACATTTTCCGCCGAATGATATTTAAGCAGAATTTGATAACCTGCCACATCAGCCCCTTGATAACCACCCGCATTACTATCTAACCTGGGAAACACTACAGGCTTAATTTTTTTGCCATCTGCGGTTTTTTTACTGCTGCGAAATCCTAATGCTCCCTCTGGAGTTGCTTTAAAAGATTCTATACCTTCAAAAGCCAAATATCTACTAGCTAACTGATAACTGAAAGCTGAAAAAGTAGGACATTTCCCCTGTTCTTTTCTGGCAAATAACAAAGCTCTCCGAATTACACCATCGGGATCAATTATTAAATCGCTAAAGCCTACTTGTTTCGGGGATAATGCTTTTGGGGGTGCGACTCCGGGACTGTCAGCTTCACTGAGTTTGCAAATGGCGATTAGGCGATCGCTTTTCTCTAAATACTTAACTAACTTTTCATGTCCCGGTGGTACTGGTAAATCTCGGTAAATATCTAAACCAATTACACGCGGTTGATGTTTTTCCAGTTTCGTCAATAACTCAGCCATTTTTCCATCAGGAATCGGCCATTGACCAAGTTTTTGGATATCTTCCTCAGTAATTGCTACTACTAATAAACGAGGATCGGCATTTTTTGGAGAGAGGGATTTACCATTAGGATCTCTTGTCGCAAATCGCACGAACTGATCGTAAGTTCCTAACTCCAAAGCTTCCATTTTTAATCCTAAACGCAGCCCTGGTATAGAAAAAGTCACCCCTTGACGCAATCCAAGTATTAATGCTGTTACACCAATACTTAACAGAATTACAGGTTTATAGGTTATTGGCAAACTATTGGGACGTTGCCAATAAGACCATAAGTGACGCAATTTACCAGAGAATTTAGCTAGCACTGTAGTTTGGTGCAAAAAGAGTGAGAGCAAACTGAGTATGGATGAAAATTTGAGTCAAAAAATATCGCCTTGAACTTTCATCCTAACGTAGTGGAGCCGGAGATGACTGAGATGGAACTAACATTGGCTGAGGATTGGAAGTTGCATTTGTTACAGGATTTTTCACTGTACCATTAGGCATAATCGTTGCTTTAAAAGTAGCACCCGTCAAGTCTACCCCTCTATTTCCAGCAAATTTGGCTCTGAACAAGTTAGTATCTGTAAGATTGGCGTAACTAAGATCAGCATCATTTAAATTAGCCCCAACTAGTACCGCTAAGGTTAAATTAGCACCCCGAAGACTAGCACCACTTAGGTTAGCACCAGCTAGCATACTATTTCTTAAGTTAGCATTGCTTAAGTCGGCTCCACTCAGATTCGCGTTACCGAGATCCACATTACTTAAGTTCTCCCCACTTAAGTCACACCCGGAACATTCTTTTGTGTTTAATAGTCTTTCTACCGGATCGATTTCTTGTGCAGAAATTCCTAATCCTAAAATTAAGGAACTCAACCAGGGTAGAGTTAATAAAATGTTTCTGTTCATCAGCAAAACTCCAATCTACCTTGATAATAGTAGCCTATTGACTTTTAAATTTTAGACTGGTGATTAAGCAATTTCAATTATTCATAGTTAAGGGTAGGAGCGAAGCATTCTGGTAGATATGACCCACCGACACTTGACAAATCACCTTTGAAGATGTCATTAATGTGTGAAACTCCAGAGTTTATAAACTAAAAGAAAAATAGTTTAGGAGCAAATAAAATGAGTTACGAAATTTTTGACGAACAAAGTTACTTGGCAAATAATCCTGATGTGAAATCGGCAGTTGCCCAAGGATTTTTTGCTTCAGGACTGCAACATTTTCAATTAATTGGTTTAACTGAAGGTCGCACTGCTGTATCACCTTTCTGGGATGAACAGAGATATTTAAATGCTAACCCGGATGTCAGAACAGCTGTAAATAATGGAGTTTTTGCGTCAGGTTTACAGCATTATATTCTGTTTGGTGAAACGGAAGGAAGACCAGGTGCAATTAATGTAGATCCCGTTCCGGGATTTAACGAAAATTATTACTACGCACTATATCCTAATGTGTCGCGGGCAGTTGCTTTAGGACAAATTAGTTCTGCACAAACTCACTACATTCGTAACGGCAGATTTGAAGGATACACAGCGTTCTTTTCGGGAACTAGCGGTGATGATATTGTTACCGGGTTGGGACCTTCAGGAAGTGCTATTGTCGGGATTAATGTAGACATTAATGCCAGAATTACAGGTCAACCAGACCCAATTCCCACAAGTGTAGGATTTGGTGAAATAGATGTTTTAATTGGTAGTAGTGGATCTGATAGTTTTGGTTTAGGTTTTGGTAGAAGTACCTCTAACACAACAATTCAAAGGTTTTATGTCGGTCAAGGAAATAACGATTATGCTTACATTATCGATTTTGAACCAGGAAAAGATAGTCTCCAATTAGCAGGTTCACCAAATGAATATACTACTACTGCTGGTGCTTTTGGTTTCACCAACAACATTACTGGAGGCGTGAGTATTTTCACAAATACGGGAGATTTGGTTGCGGCGATCGAAGGTGTAAGTTCTTTGCAACTTACAGGTCAAGATACTAATGCGGGAATTTTCTTTTTAACTTAAATATAGCGTTTCTCCTTTGGATGCGGTACATTTGGGGGCGGGTTTTGATTGGTATATCTTTCACACTGTAGCAATGTTCTATCATCCTTAATCCAATGGCAATTTGGGGGCGGGTTTTGATTGGTATATCTTTCACACTGTAGCAATGTTCTATCATCCTTAATCCAATGGCAATTTGGGGGCGGGTTTTGATTGGTATATCTTTCACATAGCAAGGATTTCAGCTAAACCCGCCCCTACAATATGTATACCTCACCATTATGAGAACTGCTATAGAAAACCGAGAAAGTTTTGAGTTTTGAATTAACTCAAAACCCAAAATTCAAAACTCAAAACTCTCTTGCTTCCTTGCTATCTTTGAATCCGTGGTGGTTGATTTGGTATGGGAGTCACTGTAGGCGGAAAACCTGGTCGAGTAGATGGGAAAGTTTGATTTGGTCTGTTTCTAGCTTCTGGACTTCTGGCAATGTCACGGCGAACATCATTTAATGAGTCACCGGAAGCAAGACGATTTCTCCAAGTTCTTAATCCGCTAGGATCGACATCGCGACCTAAGATTTCCCGGTAGATTTGATTAATTTTGTCTCTGGCTTCTTCGCTGTTAGCAATTTGAGAGCGAACTTCTGTAACAGAGGTACCATCTCTTAATTCGTTAGACCAAGTTCTGTAACCTTGTGAATCAGGTTCGCGACCTAAAACTTCGCGGTAAATTCGGCGAATGTCTTCTTCATAATAGTTGTTGTCGCGGCGACCATATCGATCGCGATCGTAACGGTCATCATAACGATCTCTGTAGCGATCGTTATATCGACCCTCAAGATCGGTTCCTCTCAAATTCGCGTTATCTAAAACTGCATTGCGCGTCACCGCATCCCTAAGATCTGCATTTCTTAAATCAGCACCTCTCAAGTTAGCATCTCTTAAATTAGCGCCTCTAAGATTTGCATTTCTCAGGTTAGCATCTTCTAAATCAGCACCTTGTAAATCAGCATTTCTTAAATCCCGACCACTGAGATTTGCGCCTCTTAAATTACAGTCAGGACATCTACCAGTATTGATTAATCGGCGGACATCACTATAATTTTGAGCTTGTGCAGAATAGGAAAAACCCAAGGTAGCAAGTAACAAACTGGCTGTAAGAATTCGTAATTTCATGTTCCCTGATCTCAAATAAAAAAAGCGTTTTTAGTGAGTTTTGTTGATCCTCAAGTTACGATCTATCTTTGAATCCGTGGTGGAGATGACGGGACGGCAGGAGAGAAAGTAGAACCTGAGTTTCTTCTGTTGTAATCTATTCTTGGCGAGTTATTTCTTGAAGGTGAATATCTCCTTGTTGGTTGTTGATAGTTGTCAGCTGGTGAATATCTCCGTGAAGGAGTTCTGTTAGATGGTGAGAGAGTAGCAGGAGGAAAGTTTCTATTCGGAAACCCAACCGCGGGTGTGGTATTTCTGGGAAAGTTTCTATTAGGATATCTGACCGCGGGTGTAGTATTTCTGGGAGAGTTTCTATTAGGATATCTGACTGCGGGTACATTGTTTGTGGGAAAATTCCTCACGGGTGCAGAATAACCTCTTGATGGCGAGACTCTGGTGGGTGGGTAAACTGTTGTTGGTGGCGTGTATCTTCTGGGTTGTGAATAGTTGAAAGATGGATTGTAGTAACGAGGATAACGTCTATTTCTCAGAGAACGAGCTTCGGGACTGTTTTCAATGTCACGCCGGATTTCGGATAAACTAGCACCAGCAGCTAAACGGTTTGTCCAAGTTCTAATTCCATTCCGATCGGCATTTCGACCTAGTACTTCTCGGTAAATTTGATTGACTTTCGCGACTGCTTCATCACTGCGAGCAATATCACGCCGAATCTCGCGTAAAGAGTCTCCGCTTCTGCGTTCTCCTAACCAAGTTCTTAACCCGCGGTAATCAGGATCGCGTCCAAGAACTTCGCGATAAATATCACGGATTTGATCGACTGAATAGTAATAGTTGTATCCTCGACGATAGCGCCTTCCGTAGTACCGATCGCCATAATCGTAATATCGATCGCCGTAATAGGGATTTCGATAATAGCGATCGCCATAATACCCAAAAGCACTGTAGAAGGGATCGTAATAATTATCGTAATAATCGCCAAAAAACAAACCCCAAGACCAATACAATGGACTGTAAGAAAAGGGTTGAATTCCAAATTGAATGTACAATTGTTTGGCGTTATTGTTGGGTAAGCTAGACCTTGATAAATCGACTTTGATTGGTTTGGCTTTAGCTACTGTCTGTTTAACGTTTTCTATAGTTTCCGCAGACAATGGCTGAGTTAATCCTAAACCAATGAGTAGGGTAGTAGTTGCTATAGTTTTTAAGTTCATTTCTCTGTTCTCTAGTTACTGATATGGTTTTTAGTGAAAAGGTCATGGTTGTTGGCTTAATAGCCGATCGAGCGATCGCGCCAACTATTCCTCACACTTAATTTTCTTTTTCTCGTACTCTCTAAATTTAGGATTACACTCTGATCTGACTGTTGTCATCCTACTTTAGTTCCTTTATAGATGAGCAGTAATTCTATTTTGCCATCAATTAAATAAGGGCTGGTATAAGCCAGCCCTTTAAGCACCCAGACGGAATATTGCATCCGTCCCACTGTAATAACAACCTTATTTTGACTACTGGCAAAACTTAATCAGAAAGAATTTCTGAGTTTGCCAGAGTTGATTAGCCTGTAATTCTTATTCTGTCACATTCTGTCCAGGGATTACTTGTTAGTGAAAACTTAGCTTCAGGAGAAAAATAAAAGTTTACAAATTTAGCCAGTTGGCGATCGCATCAGTAGATTTAACAATGTGCATTCCCGCATCTGCGAACTTTTGAAATGCTGCATTTGCTTGTTCGGTAAAATCAATTACTCCCGGAATCACCACTGGGGAAGTACAATCTTCTAATAAGTATATTTTTTGGCTAAGTTTGGGATCTTGAACTTTAATTTCCGTCAACAAGTCCTCAACTGTCCAAGCAACGCAGTGACTTTTCGCCTGTCCAGCCACTATTACCGCATCAAATTCCCACAGTTGCTTGATTAAGTTAACATTTTTCTCGGCAATAGGTTGACCATTAATATCTTCTAAAACTTCAGCGCGTAACACTGAGTAATTTTCGGTTAAAGGGTTGTTACCTTTAAGCTCAAAAAGCGTTTGGCTACACCTAGCAATATTGTGAAAAAATATCGCTTCTTCCACTGCGGAAACTAAGGCGTGACCAATACCACCTAACATAGAATGATAAGGCCAAACTGTCAGAGGATATTTGCCATCTGCACTCAGTTTTTTCACATAATGAAAAGCGTGTTGTTGTAATTTTTCGTAGTCGTTATTGGTGACATTGTAAGCAACTGCTGGGTTAACTTGCCAAACTCCAGCTTGCACATCATCTAGGGTAATAGTTGTTGCTGGTGCAGGATGTTTTCCGGCTGCATTTACCCAAAATATAGCATGAAAAATTTGCATGGCAGTGTGGGTGTCCATTGTGGGTGCGATCGTACTAATTACCCCCAAATTTCGGTAAATAAACTCACATAATCTCACATTATCCTCAACTGCACCTTTCCCAGAATTTCCCCCCACAAATAACTCAAATTCGGGAATACAAAATGTATTTTGAGCATCAATAATTAATAAACAAATCCGCTTTTCATCTACTAAAACAGGTGTAATATTATGTTCTTTCGCCCAACTTTCTGCCGCAGCTGCTCTCTCTTGGTAAGGTACTCGCCAAACCTCTCCCACTTTGTTACTATCAAAATGAACCGGAATCGGTAACTCTTTACTTATTTGTGTAGTTGTCATTTCCCACTCTCCGATTTATTAACTATATTCCGTAGGGTGCGTCAGAACTAAAATTTATTGTAACTCTCCTCAAATTCTGCTATCTGACGCACCCTACTATATTCCGTAGGGTGCGTCAGAACTAAAACTTATTGTAACTCTCCTCAAATTCTGCTATCTGACGCACCCTACTATATTCCGTAGGGTGCGTCAGAACTAAAATTTATTGTAACTCTCCTCAAATTCTGCTATCTGACGCACCCTACTATATTCCGTAGGGTGCGTCAGAACTAAAATTTATTGTAACTCTCCTCAAATTCTGCTATCTGACGCACCCTACAAATTAACTCTAACTGGTTTCAAATTATCCAATTTTAAATCAAAGTTTGGTGGAACACAAAAAATATTATTTGATTCAGCTTTCCCAAAAACATTTTCAGGATTGTTAAAATAGTTGTTTGGCTGATAAATGGGGGTTTTATGCCAATACATTTTATAACCGCAATCAGCCAGGAAATTAATTAAACTTTTATCATTTTTCGGTTGATAGTTAATATAAAGAATTGGCTGTAAAGCTTTAATTGTATTAATTGCCCCTTGCAAAACAGCCAACTCCATTCCCGCAACATCTATTTTAATTAAACGACAATGAGGTAAATTTAAGCTATCAAGGGTAATAGTTTGAGCCAATTCATTTTCTTCATCTTCACTAATATCTAATTTACTAAAATCATGAGGTTTACTATAATCTAAAACAGGCAGACTAATCGCAGAAAATGTATCGCTAACTGCCACATTGTAACAGTAAGTATTAGTAATACTATTTAAAGCTAAGTTAGCACAAAGATTTTGAAAAACTACTCTTTGCGGTTCAAAAGCTAAAACTGTTCCCTGTTTCCCAACTGCTTGAGCTAAATAAACAGTTTGAACACCGATATTTGCCCCAATTTCTACTACTAAATCTTCCGGTTTAATGATTTGTTGTAAAAGTTCTATTTCTCCTTCTTTGTATTCTCCGTAAGCTGCCAAAGATTTACCTATACCTAAATCGTTAACATTATAAAGTAAAACTCCGTGACGGCATTTTTTTAATTTATTAAATCCATTAGCAGGAAGTAGAATTTGTTCAGCTAAGTTATTTTCCATAGTTTTATTTTGCAACTCTGCTATCAATTTTTCTAACTCTAAAGCTACTCTTTGAAATACGGGATGCCAATCTCCTAATTTAGTTTGGCGAAATAAACGTAGAGTTGGATACCAAGGGTTATTTTCTCCTTCTAACATCCATCGCCAATCAGCTACTTTCGACAACAAAATCCATACAGTTTTGCCCATTGCGCCAGCTAAGTGTGCAACTGATGTATCTACACATATTACCAAATCTAGCTGGTTGATTACCGCCGCAGTATCAGCAAAATCATGAATTTTTTCCCCGATGTTTTGAATTTTATCAGTTAAATTTAAGGCGGTTAAATCCTGCGCTTTCGCACCTTTTTGTAAACTATAAAAAGCAATTCCGGGAATGTCTAAAAGTGGTAGAAAATCTATTAAGCTACAGGAACGATTGCGATCGTTCGTATTACCTGGATTTCCCGCCCAAACTATGCCGACTTTTAGGTAAGTTTCTGGGGGTGATTCTAAAATAATCGTGGTGTTTTTTGGCGGGAATAAATAGGGAATATTTGTGGGGATTGTTTCGGCAGTAGTACCCATTAAATAGGGTAAACTCATGGTTGGCGCACAGTAATCATATTCTACTGTTGTTCCCGATGTTACTATTTGCTGAATGCCGGGAACAGTGCTAAATAATCGGTATAATTCCTCGTAGCAAGCTAATGTGATATGTGCGCCTTGTTGAGCAATTAAAGGGGCATACCGGATAAAATGAATGTTATCACCAAAACCTTGTTCGCAAAGGAGGAGAATTTTTTTACCTTGTAAATCTCCGCCGTGCCAAACTGGTTGAAATGAGGCTATTTTCTGATATTCTTTAGTGTGCCAACGCCATTCATATTCGGCGAATCCTTGGGCAAATTCTCCTTCGATCAATAAACTAATTCCTAAGTTTTTATGGGCTTCAGCGAAGTTAGGATCTAAGGTTAAGGTATACTGTAATTTAGCGATCGCTTCCCCCAACCTATCTTGATATTTAAGAGCGTTAGCATAGTTATAATGTGCTTGCACGTAGTTAGGATCTAAGTCTAAAGCTTTTTCGTAATAGGCGATCGCTTCTTCTGCTTTACCCTGAGTTAACAACACATTACCCAAGTTATTATAAGCATCAATATAATTAGGATTTAAACTTAAAGATTTCTGATAACAAGCGATCGCTTTTTCTAAATTCTTCTCTTCCTCAAAAGCGTTACCTAAATTGTTATGCGCTGCTGCATATTCGGGATTTAATTTAATTGCTTGTTGATAACAACTAATCGCCGCTTCCAGATAACCTTCTTCTTGCAAAACTAACCCTAAGTTATTATGAACTTCGGGAAAGTTAGGTTTTAAAGAGATGGTTTTTTGGTAATGGATTTTCGCTGTTGCTAAATCCCCCTTAGCTTTAAAAGCATTACCCAAATTATAGAAAGCTTCTGGGTATTTTGGATTTAGGGTGACAGCTTTTTGATATGCTGCGATCGCATCTTCTAGCTGATTCTTTGCTAAAAAGCAATTACCCAGATTATTATGTACTTCGGCTAAATTGGGATTTAAGTAAACAACCTTTTGGTAATAGGTAATCGCTGGCTCTAAATTACCATTCATTGCCCAAAGATTAGCCAAATTTTTATAAGCTTCCCAATCTTGAGGATTTAAGTCAATAGACTTTTGGTAAAAAGCGATCGCCTCTGCAAAACTATTTTCCATCTTACCTCACCTTGACTACGAATCTTGATATTCTGTCAATAATTGCGGTATGTAATCATATCCATCTACTCCGATTTGGCGGAGAAATTGCGATCGATTTTTTTCCAGCACACCTTGGAAAGCATCAGCACCAATTTGCCCTTTAATAATTGTAACTAACCCCGCTGCTTGTCGCCATTGCGGTGAAGAAATGCGCTCTAAAAGATACATTCCTATTGTACCAAAGTAAATCGCTTTTTCGGTTTCTTGTAAACTATAATTAGCTTCAGCCAAATAAGCCAAGTTCAATCCTTGTAAATACAAATCTCCCGAAATCCCCGATGCTTGATAGCCAGTTTCCAAATAAGAAATAGCCGCTTGAGGTTGAGATAAAACAATATAAGCAATTCCCAAACTAGTATAACAAAAAGCCTTACTTTGTTGGATGGTATATCCAGCCAAATAGCTATCACTTAACCTTTCTAATAACTCTAAACCTTGCTGTAAATAATTAATTGCTCCTTCATAAACTTCAGTGTTTAAACGATCCAATTCTTGAGCTTGAAAAACTTCGCTGTAACCGAGATTTGCTAAAGCGTTGGCTTCTCCCAAGCGATCGCCACTTTGCCGACTTAAAATCAACGCCCTTTGACTGTAACTAATAGCTTCCGGGTAATTCTTTTGCGCTACATAAATCCGGCTAAGGTGATTAAAATTCGCAATTTCACAAGCTCGATCCTCCGCAGAACGAGCGATTACTAAAGCTTGTTCGTGGAAAGAAATTGCCCGATCGTACTGTCCAATTGCTCCTAAAGAATAGCCCAACAAAGTGAGAATTCGCGCCTTTTCCTGCGTACCCTCAACCCTTCGCAAAGGTTCATCTAAATAACTAATTGCCGATCGCAAATAATCCCCACTAAAAGAAGCAAAAATTCCGCCATACAAAGGAAAGTATTGCTGTTGCGCGAAAGTTCGCAGAATTTGCAAAGTTACTTGAAAACAACCATTACTTAAAATACTTCTTGCACTAAAACTACTAGCCAATTGCGACCAAATTAACGCGAAAGTTATAAAGGTAGAAATCGAAAGCTTTGCCCCAAATTTAGCATCATAAACCTGTTTTTCAAACCAGTTAACTAAACCTCTTTGTAAACATTGTAAAATTACCGCTAATTCCACAAAATCCGCAACTTCTACAGTTTGTTGCCAACTAAATTCGGTAATTGACTGATTTAATGCTAAACTTTGAAATACCGCTTTGGGAAAAGGATTATCTAGTAAAGATGCCCATAAACTCCAAGGGCCACTTTCCCCAGGAACACCTTCAAAACCTAATTTACCTCGACCTCGATCGTAAATCCAGCTAACTAAATGTTCTTGTAACTTGCTCCAAGATTTTAAACCCTCACTTAACCCTAAAGCTAGTTGTTGAAGTTGTTCATTTGTTTCAGGATTAGAAACGTTTTCCGCTGGTTTTTGCAGAGAACTTGCTAACTGCTGAATTTGGTCTAAATTTAAAGGTTGGGCTTGATTGGGATCGATCGCCTGCAACACAGCAATTAATCGATTATCAGCTTCAGTATTAATAATAGAATTTGTCGCCGTAGCGATCGCCGAAGCCACCCGATTTTCCTGCTGATACCTTTCCCATTCACCTTCAATTGTTTGCAGTGCCCGCAAAATTCGAGTCGCTTTTGCTTGCTTCAATTCATCCGTAGGATTGTCAATTTCCGACTGGTTAGCGTTAACGCGATCGGTCAAACATTGCTCGAAAATTTCCCCAGTTCCCGCCGCAATACCACGCAGCAACATCTGATAAACTTGTTGCTTCGAGCGAATTTTTCCCTTCAAGGTAGTTTGGACAATCTCATCAATTAAAGCGAAATAGCGATCGCGCAGAGAAAGAGAGTCGGACATAAGTTTGTGCAATCGGGGTCTTGCTTTAAGATACCTCGAAAATGGGAATTTCTGGCAGAACTAACTCAGCAATTTCCAAAAAAGTTCATCAAATTGACGTACCACCGTCACAATTTTGACAACTCAATCAGCCAATATAAAAATAAGTTTCGTATTGCTCCTCACACACACACTAACAGAACAAAGCCTGGAGTTCATGCCTCCAGGCTCTTTTATTTTAGAAAGCAAAAGGCAGAAGATAAAAATTCTCCCTGTTCCCTGTTCCCTTAACCAACTAAGTTGCTAACATTTTCGTCACTTCTGCACTCATGAAAGCAATATCAGGATCGCGTTGAATCGCTCGATAATACTGCTTTTCCAATTTAGTACCTTCTGAGCATGGTTGGATCAGAACTCGTGCTTGTTCTAAAAGTTGATTAGCTTCATTCAAAGTCACAGGTTCCTTAGAAGCCAAAAACTCATCAATCTGAACAATAAACTGAGAGATAGGACGCAACCAGCTAAACCACTCATCGCCAATCACCAATTGAAAAAACTCGTTGTTTGACTTAATGCGTCCGTGGAACTGTTCATATTCAATTCGTTCAGAATCGAGTAATGCCTTGTGAAGACGCAACAGAGTTTGTCGTAACTCACGCAGGCGTTGCAGTCTTGAATTTAACAAAGGATCAGTTGAAGTCATCTAGCAGCGAACTGAGTAAATACTTTTCCCATCTTGACACATTGGCGATCGACAGTGGGCAAATTACCCAGGCGCTTACAGATTTTAATAGTAGTTTTAATTAGCTTAGTTTCATTAAAGTTTTGCTTTTTACTCTTTGCCTTTAAAATAAAATAGCAATCTTACTGATTCCAGATCAGTAAATATTAATACAAAATAGTAATTATAAAATAATAGACTAATCGATATGGCTTCACTAGAAAAGCGCCGCTATACTCCAGCATGGTTAATTTTAGCTTTAGGTACTCTCCTATCAGTTGTTGCTGCCATCACAGTCGCCAAATGGGAGAAAGAAGCTCACCGCGCCGAATTCAAAAACCAAGCAGATAAATTAGCTACTGCTCTACAACAAAGTATTGATACTAACTTGGGAATGCTCCGTGCTACTGAAAGTTTTTATGTTGCATCGGAAAAGGTCGATCGACGAGAATTTGCTACTTTTGTACAAAATTTTCTGACTAGATACCCGGGGATTTTAGCATTTAGTTGGTCGCGTCGGGTATCAGCAGCAGAGCGACAAAGTTACGAGCAACAAATTCGCGCCGAAGGTTTTCCTAACTTTGAAATTATCGAACGTGGAGCCCAAGGACAAATGGTGAGAGCCCAAGAGCGCCCAGAATATTTTCCCGTAACTTATATAAAAGCTAGACAAAGCCAAGCCGGAGCTTTAGGCTACGATTTAAATTCTGAAGATTCGCGTCGTATTCCTTTAGAAAAAGCCAGAGATACAGGCAAAATGGCGGCTACAGAAAGAATCAAAATTTTTACGACAAAACAACTAGGATTTTTAACATTTCAGCCTATTTATCGCCGAGATACTGATTTAAATACTTTAGAATCTTCCCAGAAGAATTTCCAAGGAGTTACCACAGCAGTTTTTCAAATTTCTGATATTGTCAAAGCTGCTTTAGTCGGATTACAGTTAGATCATATTGACTTTTATTTGTTGGATAATTCTGCTCCTGCTCAAGAGCGTTTTCTATCTTTTTATCAATCCAGCAAAAAAAGAGTAATAGCTGATATTAATCACGAATTTTCTGACAAAACTAATACCGGGTCTTTTTGTTACCACAATTTCTGTACTCGTAACCTGATTGTTGCCGATCGCCAATGGACAATTTTCCTAATTCCCCAAGCAGAATATATTGGCATCCAATCTTTTTGGCGAGCCGGAGTAACACTGTTTAGTGGCTTACTTTTGACTGCGATTGTTACTGCTTATTTACTAAGTTCATTACATCACACTTCCGAAGTGGAAAAACTTGTTTTTGAACGCACAGTTCAAGCCAAGCAACTTCGAGAAACTTTGCAAAGTTTAGAACAAAATATGGAAATGCTGGACTTAGCTAATGATAGCATTATTATTCGGGACTTAGAGAACCGAATTAATTATTGGAATCAAGGTGCAGAAAGACTTTATGGCTGGAAAAGATCTGAGTGCATTGGGCAGTACACTCATGTTTTATTACAAACCATTTTTCCCCAATCTCGTGAAGAAGTTTTCCGCGAATTTTTAGCACAAGGATATTGGGAAGGCGAGTTAATTCATACTAAGCGAGATGGCACACAAATTACTGTAGAAAGTCGTTGGACTTTGCAAAGAGATGACAGGGGAAATGCGATCGCCATGCTGGAAATTAACAACGATATTACCCAGCGCAAAGAAGCCGAAGCAGCCATCCATCAACTAGCAGCCAGAGAACGGGAAAAAGCTAAACAATTAAAGCAAACATTAAAAGAATTACAAAAAACTCAAACCCAACTAATTCAAACCGAAAAAATGTCTAGTTTAGGTCAACTAGTCGCCGGAGTAGCCCATGAAATTAATAATCCAGTTAACTTTATTTATGGTAATTTAGCCCATACGGATGATTATATTCAAGAAATACTAGAACTGCTACATCTCTATCAGAGATATTATCCAAATCCAGTATCAGAAATTCAGGATTATTATGAAAACAGTGAAATAGATTTTCTAATTGAAGACTTACCAAAAATCTTATCCTCTATGAAAATTGGCGCAGAAAGGATCAGGCAAATTGTCTTGACTCTTCGCAATTTTTCCCGCTTCGATGAAGCAGAAATGAAAGCCGTAGATATTCATGAAGGCATAGATAACACTTTATTAATTTTACAAAATCGCTTGAAAGCTAAACCGAATCATCCCGAAATTGAAGTAATTAAAGAATATGGAAACTTGCCCAAAATCGAATGTTACGCCGGACAACTTAATCAAGTATTTATGAATATTATTACTAATGCGATCGATGCCATAGATACTTACAACGAACAGCGTTCCACCCAGGAAATTGAAAGTAATCCTAGTATTATTAAAATCTCTACCGCTGTTATTGGCGAAGAAACACCAGAAAATCCTCAGCGAGTTTTAATCAAAATAGCTGATAATGGCCCAGGTATGACTTCCGAAGCGAAAAAGCGACTCTTCGATCCATTTTTTACCACTAAACCAGTAGGAAAAGGTACAGGTTTAGGTTTATCTATTAGTTATCAAATCGTAGTAGAAAAACATGGAGGTATGCTAAATTGTGAATCGGAATTGGGACAAGGTACAGAATTTTTTATGGAAATACCTATGAATCAACAAAAGAAAAATTATCATGATAAGTAAGTAAATAAAGTTACCTCTGCCAAATTAATATCCTAATAACAAAAAATTCGCATAACCTGACAGTCAAAAATGAAAAATATAGTTAGAAATGTATCATGAGCCAAACTTTCCCGATCGAGCGCACCCTAAAAACTTTCAATCAACTGCAAACTCAATTCAATCTGCAACGTAGCACAGACGATCGATTTTTTACTGAATGGTTAAATATTGACACTGAACTAACAGAAAAGGAACAACAAACACTTGATGCCATTCAACAAAAATACTTTTACCAACTCTCAGATAATCAACTTGGAGAAGAAACCATTAAACTAATTGTTCTCTCTCCCTTGTTAGATTTAGCTGGATTTTTTGACCCTCCCTTTCGGTTTAAAACTGAAACAACAGTTCAAATTACCGTAGAAAGCGACGATCTAATTTATCGAGGGCGTATCGATGCACTCGTTCTGCAAGAAAAGCTTTGGATTGTAGTTATAGAATCCAAAGAAACCAGTTTTTCTTTAGAACTTGCTTTACCACAAACGTTAGCTTATATGCTAGCAAATCCCAATCCAGAAAAACCTGTTTTTGGCATGGTAACAAATGGCGGAAATTTTATCTTTGTTAAACTGCAAATCCAAGAATTTTCCCAATACGAATTATCTAATGTATTTTCGCTTCTTCCTCGGCGCAATCAATTATATGATGTGTTACAGATTCTTAAACTTTTGGGGCAAATTGCGATCGCATCTTAACCAAAAAACTATTTTTTTCGCACTCAACAGCCCTTACTAAAACTCAAACCTCAATCACCATCACCATTTCAGACCATTGAGACTCAAGTCACAACCACTAACGCTTACTGTCACCCAACATCAGTGATAAAAACATTATATTCACATAATCTAGAACGATCGAGCTAACCATGCTCAACTCGTCCTAGCACCTGTCGTGTCTCGTGAGTGGGAAAACTCGATCATGTTTGATGCTACTCAATTTATTATCGATCGCTTCGTCCAAGAACTACGAGAAGGTTATCGGCGAACTTATGGAGGCTGGAAACCAGACTACGCTGATATCATTGCTTGGGCGGGAAACATGGCATTAGAAAATATTGCCAATAGTGATGCTCTTTATCACAACGTCGAACACACCATTTTAGTTACTTTAGTAGGACAAGAAATCATGCGGGGTAAGCACATCCGCGAAGGTGGAATATCCTGCGAAGATTGGCTACATGGCATCATTTCTTTGTTATGTCATGACATTGGTTATGTAAAAGGTGTTTGTCGTCAAGATAAACCCCTAGACAATTTATACGCCACTGGAATCGCTGGCGAAATGGTCAAATTAAACCCTGGATGTTCCGATGCTAGTTTAGCTCCTTATCACGTAGATCGAGGTAAACAATTCATTCAAGAACGCTTTGGCTATCACAAATTAATCGATGCTCCAACCATACAACATAATATTGAATTAACTCGTTTTCCAGTACCCAACGATGAAGATCATCAAGATACAGGAAATTGTCCCGGTTTAGTTCGCGCCGCTGATTTGATTGGTCAATTAAGCGATCCTAGATATTTGAAAAAAATTGGCGCACTTTACTACGAATTTGAAGAAACAGGCATGAACCAAAATCTCGGTTATCGTCATCCCGGAGATTTACGCCATAACTACGCTAAGTTCTACTGGAATGTAGTTTATCCCTACATCGATCAAGCACTTAGGTATTTAGAATTAACCCAGGAAGGTAAACAAGTTTTGGCAAATCTTTACGCTAATGTCTTTGTTGTGGAACATGAAATGTTTTCTGCTGAAGCAGCATGATTTAACTGACAATTATCTCAATTAGTTATTGAGACAGCAAGGGTGCAGGGGGGGATTTTTTTCTAATAATTGCTCAAATAGCAAATTTAATACCCACAAGTTTAGTCTCAATAAGTTATCGATCGACTAACAAAATCTGACAGAGATTATTAGGAGTAAATCACCATGACTTTTAAAATTCTCAGTTTAGATGGCGGAGGAATGCGGGGAATTATTTCGGCTCGTATTCTCCAAGAAGTAGAAAGGCAAATTCAGGAAAGTAAAGGCTTAGCTTTACACGAATATTTTGACATGATCGCTGGTACTTCCACCGGATCGATCTTAACCGCTGGAATTGCTAGCGGCAAAACCAGTCAACAATTGATTAACCTTTATAAAACTACAGGAAAAACAATTTTTCCTCCTCGACTACTCCCACCTTTTTTACAGGAAATATCTGATTTATTTTGGCCTTATAAATATAGCCACGAAGGACTGGTTAAAGTTTTAAAAGCAGAGTTGAGTAACCGAAAAATTAGTGAATTTGAACAGCCAATCCTGTTAATTCTTGCTTATGATTTGCTGTATCGAAACACTACTTTTTTTACTAATTGTCATCCCGATCTTGGCGATCGCTGGTACGATGATACACCCCTTTGGGAAATTTGTGTTGGCTCATCTTCCGCACCAACTTACTTCCCTCCCTATCAGTTAAAATCCCATAATACACAAAAATTTGGTAAATGGTCTTTTCCTCATATTGATGGGGGAGTCTCTGCCAATAACCCATCTTTAGCAGCAATTAGTTTAGTTTTAAGGATTAGCCAAAACCCCAATGTTCCCTTAGAAATTAAGCAAAAATATAAGCTGAACGATCTGCAATTAGAAGAAATTACTGTCCTTTCTGTAGGTACTGGGCGCAGTGGAGAACCATATCTTTATGAAGAAGCAAAAGAGTGGAAACCTTTAGATTGGGCGCAAAAAGTTGTTGATGTATTTATGGAACCTACAGCGGAAATTGCTACAACAATTTGTCGGCAACTTTTAGGAGGATATGACTCAAAACGTTATTTAAGGTTGGAATTTGAATTAAATGAAAGATTCCAAGCTAAAGAAAACGAAACTTATAAAGATACTCGTGAATTAGTCGGCAAAGATCGGCGAATTAATCGATTTACCCAAAAGAAACTCAGTGAAGCAATTGATGATGCTAGCGATGAATACATCAAAGATGCACTAGAAGCAACAAAAGCATACATTGAAAAAGGTCATACCTATTATACTAGAAACGATCGCGGCCCTTTAGTCAAAGATGCGATCGCCAACTTCCTAACAAACAACGAATCCCCAAATTCATAGTTCGTAGTAACGACTTCAGTCGCATTATCATACCTGTAAAACCTGCACCCAATCTCCCACATTTACCAAAGTTTCCCCCACAGGTAAAACAGCTAACCCATTAGTTTGTGCCAAATTAATTAAATTTGCCGAATTCTGACTCCCACCAGCCAAACTAAATTCATATTCCCCATTTACCAAATGTAATTGTCCCCAAAAATAACTCTCTCTTTTCCCATCAGATTTAAAACTATGTTGACTTTTAGCTAACACAAACCTGGGTTGCCAACCCTGAGAAATTCCCGAAAGTTTCCTAATTGCTGGTTGCACAAACCGCCAAAAAGTTACTAAAGAAGAAACCGGATTTCCCGGCAACCCAAAATACAGAATTGATGATGGCTTACTCGAATCATTAAACCTAGCAAAAGTCAAAGGTTTCCCCGGTTTAACTGCAACAGCACGAATCTGAATTTCTCCACCTAATGAAGAAAGAATTTGATCCACAAAATCATAATCTCCTACCGAAACACCACCCGAAGAAATCACTATATCAGCAGATTCTAAAGCTTGAGAAATGGCATTTTTTAGCAGTTCTCGATCGTCAGGAATAATCCCCAACATTTGCGGAATTGCACCAGTTTGACTTACCAAACTTGCCAAAGCATATTGATTTGAATCTACCAATTGACCGGGTTTTAATGGTTGTTCAGGAGTTACCAATTCATCACCTGTAGAAAGAATTGCCACTACAGGACGGCGATAAACTGGGATTTGCGTACATTGGGCAGAAGCGAGAACAGCAATTTCCGTTCCACCAATGCTAATTCCCGGAGAAAGTAAAGCTGTTCCCGCTTGGGAAAAAGTACCTTTTTTCCGCACAAAAGCTTGAGGTTTTGGGGAATTTAAAATAGTGACAAAATTACCCTCTCGCTGAGTTACTTCCTGCATGATTACCGTATCCGCACCTTCGGGCATCATTGCACCTGTAAATATTCGCGCCGCTTGTCCGAATTGAATTGATTTTTGTGGGGTTTTTCCCGCAGAAATTTCTTCAATAATCTCTAACTTTACAGGTTTTTCTGCATTAGTTTCAGCTACATCTGTGTAACGAACAGCATAACCATCCATCGCGGAATTATCCCAATGGGGAAAGTCTAACTTACTGGTAATTTCTTGGGCAAGAATTCGCCCGGTTGCTGTTAAAAGATCGACAATTTCTCTATCCCTTTCTGAGTTGAAGGGATGCACCGCATTGAAAATAATTTCTTCTGCTTGTTGAACTGGTAGCATTTGGAGATTTTAGATTAACTGGGAAAAGCTCAAGTTTTAGTTTTTTTTACCACAGATGAACACAGATGAACACAGATGAACACAGATAAGATTTTAGATATAGTTACTAAAAATACTGTTTCTCTACCTTAAATATTATGCTGACTCAAATTGTCTCTGAGCGTTTTCCGCGAGTAAAGCTTTGGCGGAGGACTTTGGCTTTTTTGATTGATTTTTTAGTGATTTGGATGATTGGTGGGCTTTTCGCTGCTATATTGCCGATTTTACCGTTTTTTATCCTGTTTTTGGCTTTTTGGTTAGCTTACAGAGTGGTGTTGGTCAGTCGGAATCATGGTCAAAGTCTGGGTCGTTATGCTTTGGATGTGACTTTGGTGGATAGCAGGTTCAACAGTGTACCACAGTTGTTAATATTATCTAAGCGGGAAGGTATTTTGGGTTTGGCTGCTGCTTTGGCGGCGATCGGTCTCAATGCAATTAGCCTCAATCCTGCTGGAATTCTGCTAGTGATTCCTTTGGTGGTAGATTGCGGTTTTGCTTGGACTGAAGATAGCCGTCGCGCTTTTCACGATCGAGTTGCGAAAACTCTGGTGGTCGGTAGCCGCAGAGGTTATTCCTTAGATTTAAAAGTGAAGCGTCTAGTTGCTGAACTTACCCGAAATATGAAATGATAGATATTTGTGTTTAATTCTGCCCAGACCTTAGAGTTTGTAAAATTATGGCTAAAGGTGTTCGCATCATTGTGACATTGGAATGCACCGAATGTCGCACTAACCCGGAAAAGCGATCGCCCGGTGTTTCTCGGTATACCACAGAAAAAAACCGTCGGAATACGACGGCGAGGCTAGAACTGAAGAAGTTTTGCCCCCACTGTAACAAACATACCGTTCACAAGGAAATCAAATAGTCATTAGTCATAGTTACCTTTAACTAGCGACCAATGACCCAAGGATCTATTGCCAAGGAAAATTGACCATGACATATTATCGTCGTCGCCTGTCTCCGATTAAGCCTAGCGAACCCATCGATTACAAAGATGTGGATTTGCTTCGCAAGTTTATCACTGAGCGGGGGAAAATTCTGCCCCGCCGAATTACTGGTTTAACCGCTAAGCAGCAAAGAGATTTGACTATTGCCATCAAGCGGGCAAGAATTCTGGCGTTATTGCCATTCATTAACCAAGAAGGGTAAACCGAAAATAAATGAGTGATGAGTGATGAGTTTCGCAGATTAAAATGCTGTAAGGGCAGGTTTTGTAGATAATTTGTTGATTATCAAACATGGATAATGGCTAAACCTGCCCCTACAACTCAAAACTCAAAACTCCCAATATTTGCAGTCTGGGGATTTTGGCAATTGTGGAAAAGGGAAGGCTGGTTGAATTTAGATTACATGGAGAACGGCGTTTAGCCGTTGCGGAACGTCCAGATGGCAAAACTAACTGGATTGTAGTTGACGATCGCGGTCAATCTTACAATATTCATCCCCGGCAAGTCAGTTACGAAATTAACGGTACAACATACCAGCCGAAAGAAATTCCTCAGTTTCGCCAAGAAGTAGAAACCTATCTCGACCCAACGAGTTTAGAAGTGGCTTGGGAGATTTTGGCAGAAACCGGAGAAAGCGTCAATATTCCAGGGATGGCAATGTTGCTGTTTTCTGAGCAAACTCAAGCTCAGTGTTATGCAGCATATTACCTGCTTTCGGAAGACAAGATTTATTTTAAGCAAAAGGGCGATCGCTACGAACCACGTTCAGCAACTTTGGTGGGAGAAATCAAACACCAAATCGAAGTTGGCGAACAACGGAAACGGGAGTCAGAAGAATTTTTGACCTTGGTTCAGCAAGTAATCGCTGGCAATCAATTAGAATCGTACAGTAGCGTCCGTGAGGCATTTTCCGAACCTAGATATCGTAATCGAATCGATGCGTTAGAAAGGTACGTCATACTAGGAGAGGAAGCTACTGGGCGCTCGTTAGCCCAAGAAACGTTGGCTGCTCTAGAATTACCAACAAACCCACAAGCGGCTTTTGATTTGTTGGTGAAATTGGGATTGTGGAGTTACCATGAAAACCTGTTTCTCCGGCGCAGCCAGATTCCTGTTCACTTTTCAAATAAGGTGCTTGAAGTGGCGCAGCAGCGTATTGATACTCCACCCCCAGACCCAGATGCCGATCGCTTGGATCTCACCCATCTCAAGGTTTATACCGTTGATGACGAGAGTACCAAGGAAATTGATGATGGTTTGAGTTGGGAAAAACTTCCCGACGGTAGGGAACGTTTGTGGATACATATTGCTGACCCTAGTCGCTGGGTAATGCCGGGAGATGAGTTAGACCTGGAAGCAAGACGGCGCAGCACTACGTTATATTTGCCTACTGGGATGATTCCCATGTTTCCCACTGAGTTGGCAACTGGGCCAATGAGTTTGGTACAGGGGAAAATTTGTCACGCCCTCAGTTTTGGGGTAATTTTGAATGAAACTGGGGAAGTGCAAGAGTACAGTATTCATCCGACGATTATTAAGCCTACCTATCGTCTCACTTACGAAGATGTGGATGAGATGTTGGATTTGGCAGTTCCAGCGGAACCGGAGTTAGCTGCGATCGCTTCATCAGCCCAAATTAGGCAAGCTTGGCGACAGTCCCAAGGCGCAATTACGATTAATTTGCCCGAAGGACTGATTAAGGTGGAAGATGACGAGATTCATATTCACGTTTTGGATGATTCTCAATCTCGTGTGATGGTCGCGGAAATGATGATTTTGACCGGGGAAGTAGCCGCCCGTTATGGTCAAGAACATCAGCTAGCTTTACCTTTCCGCAGTCAACCACAACCAGAATTGCCTTCAGAAGAAGAGTTACTGGTACTTCCGGCTGGCCCCGCCCGTGCTTGTGCGATGCGGCGTTGTATGCCTCGCAGTGAGATTAGCATTACTCCGGCACGTCACGCTAGTTTGGGGTTGGATACCTACAGTCAGGTAACTTCTCCAATTCGTCGTTACAGCGATTTGTTGGCGCATTTCCAAATTAAAGCGCATTTGCGGGGCGATCCTTTGCCTTTTTCCGCAGATGAGTTAAGGGAAGTAATGATGAGTGTGTCAATGGTGACGCAAGAAGCAAGTTTGGTGGAACGGCAAACTCATCGTTATTGGGCGTTGGAGTATTTGCGGCGTAACCCCGGACAAGTTTGGCAAGCGTTGTTACTGCGCTGGTTGAGGGAAGATGATGGTTTGGGTTTGATTTTGTTGGAAGATTTGGGTTTAGAGTTGCCGATGGGCTTTAGGCGATCGGTTCAGTTAGGCGATCGTTTAGATGTTCGCGTCAGCTACGTCGATCCCCGCCAAGATGTGATTAAATTTGAAGAAACCAGCGATCAAACAGCACAAGCAACAGCTACTTAACAAAATTTATGAGACAAGCTTTGGTTTTACAAAGTTACTAAGCAAACGCAGAAAGAAGCTATCCCAGCAACCTTCTGCGTTTTGTTTTTATATTAAACATAATTCAAAATTATCCCACCTTTGCTATTTCTTCCTTTTCCAACCAAACATCTTCACTTTCTTCTATAAAACTAGTGATAAAAAACTCTACTTTAATTAATCCAAATTCTATTAAATCGCCATCTTGAAGCAAACAAGGTTCTAAACTAGATAACCGTTTATAATTCACTTTAGTACCATTTCTGCTACCAACATCTTTAATAAAAAAACTCTTTCCAGCTTCATGACCTAAAATAGCATGACTACGAGAAATTGAAAGTTCCGCAATAGGGATAGAACAATTTAATTTACTACGTCCAATTATCCATTCTTCAGAATGATCGACAATTTGAACAGTTTCTACATGGAAAAGGTTAGTTACTAAAAAAGTTGAATTCTCTGTATTGATAGCCTGAATATAAAAAGGCGCAACTTCACAACGTTTAGGAGCATTTAAAATTGGCTCAATAACTGTGGTTAATTGCTCAAGATCATTCCGACAATTGGCTACTAAAGAACGCAAAAAAGAAGTATTCTTTTCCAAAAACTTGAAAGCTTTATCTGTATTTTGGGTTGGATAAGTTAAGTTTGAAAGCATACCAATTCTCAACGAAATATGCCAGAAATAATACACAAATGCACCTTTGCACAACAGGTAAAGCTATTTCAACCTTTAGGTGCAACAGTATAACTAGAGATGTACTACATTCTAAAAGTTTTCACAATTACTAAAAGGTCAGAATTTACAGAAACTTTAAATACTATTACCTTATTCAGGACTTTTGTAAAGATTGTGCTAAGAACAATCTAGATAATTACGCGGTTATTTATGGTAATTATTCAACGGGAAATTCGCCAATCTGGGTAAATATAGTGGCAATTGGCCAAGACATTGGTAATACTTATTGAACAAAGCGTTACCATTATGCCAAGTTTATACGTATTGCTGCCATTGATCCTGAAACTAGACTTCAGACAGCTATTTAACTGGCATATCAGATCTCGCGCTCAGCCAAAATGCAGCGAATAAGCTGTTACGCATTTAAAAGTCATATTGTAGGGTGCGTCAGATTTAGATATTTTCCTTTCTACATAGGCTTTACCGTCTGACGCACCCTACTCGTTAATAAGTGATTTAAATGCGTAACAGCTTATCATTTGATATAAGGTCATGATTGGGTTTTTCTCTGTGCTAGCCATCTCATGTCATCCTCAAATTCTCGCTTCCTAAAAATAGAAATTACCGCCAATTCCTCTCATCCAGAACTCTTGGCAGGTTTGGAGGCTTGGTTAAGCTTGGGTTTGCTGACTGATGTCCAAGTTAAACAAATATCTCGGCAATACCTGACTTGTCCTTTACCAGAAGTAACAGAGACAGCAACCGTTCCTGCCGCAAAAAGCCGCAATCAATCAGATTTTGCGATCCCTGTGGCAGCGGAAACAGCAACTCGCAGCACAAAAGCGACTACTCAGGAACCAGCAAACAGAGTTAACCGCATTTTACAGTCACTCATGGCTGAACTTAGCGTTAGGTGGCTGCTGTTCTTAGGTGTTTTCATGGTGGTAGTTTCCTCTGGCTTGTTGGCGGCTACCCAATGGGAAAAGTTTCCCTCTTTTGGACAGTACGGAATTTTACTGAGTTATACTTTGATTTTTTGGTTAGTCAGTTTTTGGGCGGGTAAACAAAGTAATTTGCAATTAACAGCCCAGACTTTGCAAGCGGTAACTTTGTGTTTAGTACCTGTGAATTTTTGGGCGATGGATGGTTTTCGCTTGTGGGGAAATATCTGGGAATGGCTAACAGTAGCAATTGCTTCGGTTACGCTTACAGGAATTACTATTTTAATTTTAAAAACTCAGCGTTACTCTCCTAATTATTTGGGATTGATTAATTATTTAGGATTAAGTTATTTGCACTGGGGTTGGGGATTTTCCGGCTTTCCCTTGATTGCGGTTTATTTGGGAGTAGCATTTACTAGTTTGGCAACGGTTTATACTTATCGTGATTGGGTAAGTCGAGAAGAATCAGCTGAGACTAATCAGTTAGCAATTGCTAATTCTCAAAGAGTAACGACAGCGGTAATTTATGGCATAGCAGTTCTGTTAATTCGGGCAATTTTCTTAACTAGACCTCCGGTAGAAATTACTCAATTAGGTTTAGCAATAGGCATTTGTGGCTGGCTTTTGGCTTGGCTATCGCAACAAAGACCAAATCCTTTGACTTCTGCCCCACCTTTTTCTCAGGTAAATTGGGAAGTAGTTGGGGGAGTTTTATTGTTTGTAGGTTGGGCGGTTTCGGTAATTGATTTTCCCGGACAAGCTTTAGCCGTTAGTGGCATTGGTTTATGGTTTTTCGATCGGCGTTTAAAACGATTTTGGCGCAAGTTTGATTTAGCAGCTTTTCTATTAGTTGGTTTTCAGTCAATTTGGTTAGTTTGGCGTTTAGTTCCCGATCGCATTCAACAAGTTTTAGTTAATACGGCACTTCAATTAACTGGTGCGGAAAGTTACTCTTACACTTTGTTGGGTGTGGTGTTATTCCCTTACGTAGTTTTTATTGTGGGAGTGACTAATTGGTTAGAAAAACGTCAGAAACCTGAGTTGGTTAAGTTTGGGGAAGGAATAGCTTTAATTTTAGGTTTGACTTTGACTATTATTAGTTTACTGAATCCTTTGTTGCGATCGCTAAACCTAATCTCCTCTACCATCACCCTAGCAGTTGTCACCCAAAAACGCCCCCGCACTTTTTTAATTTACCTAACTCACATTTTCGCTTTACTAACAATCACCTCATTTGTTGACTATTTACTACCTAATTTAAATGTCAATATTTGGATGGCAATTTTGCAAGGTTTAATGGTAACAGAATGGATATTTAGTATCAGCAATCTCCCAGTCCCCAACACCCAACAAATTTGGCAACGCAGTTCGTGGCATTTAGGCTTAAGTTTAGCAGCTTTAACTTATGTAATTCCCTTAAATGTTTATCAGAGTAATTCTATTCCTAGTTTACTATGGTTAATTACACCTTTGGCGTTGACTGGTGTAGCAACTTGGGGCGAAAGTTCGCGCCGAGAATTAGCTGCTGGGTTAAGTCTAGCTGCGAATATTTTGGCGCAAGTTTTGCTGTTTCCTTTCCCTGAAACCAGGTTATTTGGTTTAGCTTTAGCGACAATGCTGATGTTTGTAAATACCCGCTATTTACAAAACCTATTATCAGCAGTAATTACTATTGGTTTTGGCTTAAGTTTCTCAGGACAATTGCTTTGGGATAGATTTTTAGGATTTCCCAGAAATTCGATACCAGCTTGGTTGATTGCTTTGGGAGTAGTTATTAATTTATTATGGTTATGTCGCGGTTTTCTCCTTCGTAAAAACAATAAATTATCTGGACTTTACGCCCAAGCAAGTGATGGTTGGGCAAGTAATCTTAGTATTTTAGAATTATTACTCCTAACCTTCCATTCAGCAAGTGTTTATTCAGGATTTCTTACTCCTTCAGTTCCGGTTTTAATCGCCATAATTCTTACCTTTATTGCTATTGCTTATCGAAATTGGCAACAACCTACTAATTTGGCAATCTTTGCTTTAGCTTGGAGTTTGGAACTTTTAACTGCCGAAATTATTGGTTTTACCGATCGCTCTTTAATCAATTTAAGCATAGCTAATATTGCATTAGGTTTAACAACTCAACTTCTAGGTGATTGGTGGCGACGCAAAGTTGGTGCAGAAAGATTCCCTGTTAGTTTGCATCTTGTTCCGTTAATTTATGGAATTTTAGCAGGTGTTTTACGTTGGGGTAATTTTGCTAGTTGGACAGGTTTAAGTTCAATGGCAATTTCTTTAATAGCTATTGGGGTTGGGAGAAGGAAAGCAGAATTTAAACCTCTACTTTATTTAGGTTTATTCGGTGTTTCTGCGTCAGCTTACGAACTACTACTTTATCAGCTTTCACAATCAGAAACAGGAGGTTTTGGCGATGGTTTAATTGCAATGGCGGCGCTTGGTACTGGTATTATGTACGCTTATCGGGTGTTATCTCCTTGGTTGTTACGCTATTTACCAATTACAACCCAAGAGTTAAAAAGAATTGCCCATTTGCATTGGGTTTGGAGTAGCTTTTTATTAATGTTTGCGATTATCAATCCAATTCAAAGCGGCAGATTTATCGGCTTAGGTGTAGGTTTATTTTTAGTTCAATATGCCATTTTACAAGGACGGAATAATCCTAACTTAAAATTAGCAGAAAGTTGGGTTTATTTGGGACTTATAGAAGCGGCGGCGATTAGATTTTATTGGCAAGGTACGCCTGTAGAAGTGTTATTTTCCGATCCTTTGAAACCTTTTCGGGTGGCGATCGCTTGTCTTGTGGCATACTTTTTCTATATCTTACCTTGGTCAAATTGGGGTTGGCCTAAAAGACCTTGGTTAATAGCAGCAATTGTTTGGCCTTTAGTAATTATTTGGGAAACTAGCACCGTTGTCCATCCTGTTAGTTTACTAATTGCTGCTGGATTTTATACTATCATTGCTTGGCTCGATCGCCAAATCCGTTTTAGCTACATTAGCGTCGCATTAATTAACTGGACTTTGTGGCGTTGGTTCTTAGATTTACAACTCACAAATGCTTTATGGTATGTTATTCCTGTAGGTTTAACTTTGCTCTATATTGCCCAAGTCGATCCTGATTTAAATCGACCAGAACAAAGAGAAAATCGTCATTACCTACGCTGTTTAGGAATTGGGACAATTTGTTTAGTTTCCCTCTGGACAGAAGAATGGACGGGAATAGGTTCTGGTATCTTAAGCATAGTAGTAATTTTCGCGGGATTAGCTCTCAGAGTTCGCGCTTTTCTATATATTGGAACTATTACTTTTTTAATCAATGCCTTTAATCAGTTAGTAATTCTTAACTTCCGTTACTCGTTTTTCAAATGGTTAATTGGTTTAGTAGTTGGGATTGTTTTTATTTGGATAGCTGCTAACTTTGAAACTCGTCGCGAACAGCTAACCACTTTATTAAGAAACTGGATTACTGAGTTACAGAACTGGGAATAATTTACATTAAATCTACCAATGACTAACAATATTCAGGTACAACCAAAATTAGAATTTATTCCACCAAACTTCAATCCTCTAGTTTTTCAAGCTTGCAAGTTTGTGTTGCCGATATGGTTGCGATCGCGCACTCCCATAGCTGAAATTAAAGCCGAAAACTTAGAAACTTTAATTGATTTATACAAGCAATTTCAATCAAATAAAATTCGCTTTTTAATTGCATTTCGTCACCCTAGCGTTGACGATCCTTACTCTTTAATGTATACGTTAAATAAACTACTACCAAAAGCAGCGAAACAGCAAAATGTATTATTAGAAAAACCAACTCACGCACATTTTATTTACGATCGCGGAATTCCCCTTTGGGCAGGTTCTTATATTGGTTGGCTTTATTCTCAATTAGGTGGAACTCCCATCCATCGAGGTAAGTTAGATCGAGTAGGTTTACGTTCAATTCGTCAACTATTTGTTGATGGACAATTTCCCATGATGGCATCTCCAGAAGGCGCAACGAATGGACATAATGAAATAGTTAGTCCCATTGAACCAGGAATTGCCCAAATGGGTTTTTGGTGTGTAGAAGACTTGTTAGCAGCAAAGCGTTCTGAAGAAGTTTTAATTGTGCCGATCGGCATTCAATATTACTATATAGATCCGCCTTGGGAATCTTTAGAAAAGTTGCTAACTCAATTAGAAACTGATAGCGGTTTATCGGGAAATTCTGGTTTTGAATTTATCCCACCAGATGAACTGAAATTTATCAGTGACAGAGAAGCACTTTTGTATAAAAGGTTGTATGGTTTAGGATTTCACATACTAGAGTTAATGGAGAATTTCTACACTAGGTTCTATCATAAAAATTTGCCCCAAATTTCCCCCTCTTCAGTGACTAACTCAAGTGAACTTTTATGCGTCAGATTACAAGCATTATTAGATACAGCTTTAAAAGTAGCAGAAGAGAGTTTTAATGTTCCTACTAAGGGTAATGTGATCGATCGCTGTCGCAAATTAGAACAAGCCGGATGGGATTGGATTTATCGTGAAGATATCAAGAATTTAGAAAAACTATCACCTTTAGAAAAAGGTTTAGCCGATCGCATCGCTGAAGAAGCATCTCTGCGAATGTGGCACATGAGATTAGTCGAAAGTTTTGTCGCTGTAACAGGTAAATATGTTTACGAAAAACCTTCTGTAGAAAGGTTTGCCGAAACAACTTTACTACTGTGGGATATGCTAACTCGCATCAAACAAGGTAATCCTTTTAAACGTCCTAAATTAGGTAAACAAAGAGTGGAAATCGAGATTGGAAATCCCCTTTCAGTTTCCTCTCGCTGGGATAGTTATAAAGCTAGTCGTCGTAAAGCAGTAAACGATCTCACGCAAGATTTACAAACAAGTTTAGAGAAATTGATCTGATCGTTAAAAATTCTTAGAACTCTTGTTTATCTTCGCTGCAAATGATGTCTAGGCGCAATACCAGGATTAGTTATGGCAGCTAATTTTTCCTGGGTAATCTCTTCTGCTTGAGTAGGTAATTTTTCCGCGGAAGCGATCGCTTGAAAAATTTGCTCTTCAATTGTTTCCGTAAAACCTTGATTATTAAAATTGTATTCCACTACTAAAGAACTAGCTGCCGGATTAATCCTAACATAACTAACAAAATCCAAAGCTTGGATTAAATGCTGAAGATTATTCCCATATTCGGAATCATTAACTAGTCGAGAAATGCGAATGCGAATCCGTCCCGGTATTGAGTGAACCACCCGATAATTTAGATTTTCCTGCACCTCTTTTGTTAACACTGGCATAAGTAACTCCTGTCACTTACTAAAGAATTCAGAATCTAAAATTCAGAATAGCAAAAACTCTGGATTCTAGATTCTGAACTCTAAAAACTTTTACGCTTATCTTGGTACTAAATGCCGCCGAGGGCCAACACCCGGATTAATTACTGCTGCTATTTCTTCGGGAGACATTTGTTCAATTTGCGCGTGTAGTTGTTCAACTGTGAAATTGTAACCTTGTTCAGACGCAATATTTACAAAGGTTTCTGGATCGTCTGTAGCTCTGAGTTTTGCTTTTAAAGCATCATCTTCTTGAATAGCTTTAAAAAAGCGTGCTGCACATTCTTGTGACATAAATTACCTCGCCTTTGTTAAATTTTGGAGCAAAAAATCTTCTTGCGATCGCTACTTACTAGCAACTCAATTGTTAGTCTAGGTACTATTTCCTACCTTAAAGTTGGCAAAAATTAAATGAGAGATATTTGTCAGGATATGTGAAAAAATTAAAAATTTCACTAAATCTTGACATAAGTTAAAGATTTTAGTATCAAGCGTCACTTGCCAACGAGCAACTTTATGCTTTAGATCCCCGACTTCTTGAAGAAGTCGGGGATCTAAAGGATCTAAAGTGGATCTGGACACAAGAACATTTATAGTGATTGAAGTCGGGTTATTCTTAAAATATTGTGAAAGCGATTACACTTCTTGGCTCCACTGGCTCAATTGGTACTCAAACACTCGATATCGTCTCCCAGCATCCTGACAAATTTCGCATTGTTGGGTTAGCTGCGGGACGGAATGTGGAAATGTTGGCGCAGCAAATTCGTCAATTTCGACCGGAAATAGTGGCAATTTGCGATGAAGACAAACTTCCAGAATTGAAAGCGGCAATTGCTGACCTCGACCCCCAACCGATTTTGTTAGCTGGGGATGCGGGAGTAATTGAAGTTGCGCGTTACGGTGACTCGGAAGCGGTAGTTACCGGAATTGTTGGCTGTGCTGGCTTGTTACCGACAATTGCTGCTATTGAAGCAGGGAAAGATATCGCTTTAGCTAATAAAGAAACCTTAATTGCTGGGGGCCCAGTTGTTAATCCTTTGGTGGAAAAACACGGGGTAAAACTTTTGCCAGCAGACTCGGAACATTCGGCAATTTTTCAATGTTTGCAAGGAGTTCCTAAAGGCGGTTTAAAGAAAATTATTTTAACAGCTTCCGGTGGTGCGTTTCGAGATTGGCCTGTTGAAAAATTAGCAGAAGCTAAAGTTTCTGATGCTTTGAAACATCCTAATTGGTCAATGGGTCGGAAAATTACCATTGATTCTGCTACCTTAATGAACAAAGGTTTAGAAGTAATTGAAGCGCATTATTTGTTTGGGTTGGATTATGATGATATCGAAATTGTCATCCATCCCCAAAGTATTATTCACTCATTAATTGAGCTACAAGATACTTCGGTTTTAGCACAATTAGGTTGGCCTGATATGCGTTTGCCTTTGCTTTATGCAATGTCTTGGCCTGAGAGAATTTATACAGATTGGGAAAGATTAGATTTGGTAAAAGCTGGCAGTTTAACTTTCCGCGAACCAGATCATAAAAAATATCCTTGTATGCAGTTAGCTTATGCGGTTGGTCGTGAAGGTGGTTCGATGCCTGCGGTTTTAAATGCGGCAAATGAACAAGCTGTAGCTTTATTTTTGGATGAAAAGATTGGCTTTTTAGATATTCCCAAGTGTATTGAGTGGGTTTGCGATCGCCATCGCACAGATCATCAACAAAACCCCTCTTTAGATGACATTTTAGCAGCAGATAAATGGGCAAGACAAGAAGTTTTGACAGCGAGTAAGTTAGTTAGTCAAAATCAGCCGATTGTTGTATAAATAGCTTCGAGTTGTAGAGACGTTGTATACAACGTCTCTACAACTACCTAGCTTTGCATCAGGAACTATATCTAAATTAATGTCAAACAATCGACTCAGTATCAGCATCCTTAATCGCTTGTTTTAGTCGTACTAAACGCCTTTGTCTATTATCATTTTCTAACTGCATCGTAATGTTTTCTAATTCCAGGGTAGCTGCTTCCATCGCTAACCGACTGCGGCGCAAATTAGCTAATAATCTCTTAGCTGTTTCAGTATCAGGAATGTGAGGTTGGTTAGTCATGGCAAATTCCACTCAGTTTTTACTTCTTGAATGCTCCGCGTCATCGCTGGAATTTCCATTTGGATACGTTCAATTGATTGGTTTACTAAGTTTAGCATATCAGCCGTTATCGCTGGTTGAGCCTCAGCAATGCGTAACTGAAAATTAGACAACCGAGAAAACCAAGGTGTTGCACGTTCAGCTACACTTTTCAGTTCATCCAAAAATTGTATTGTGTCACTCGTTTCTCCCAGTAGTTCAAAGAGGCTCAATTCTGCTGCTGTTGCTGTATCAATGATATCTAACAACTGACGTTTTAACTGCCAGATAGTTTCCTCAAGTTCGTTCGGAAATTTTGCCATACCTGCACATTCCTAATAAGTCCCTAATCATTGATCTTTACCACTAAATCACATAATCGCTTCTTTTAAACCTGAAATTACTCAACTCTTATAAGAAGCTACTGAGTTGATGGGATAATATTAGCGGTCGCTTTTATCCAGAGTAAAATGGGGAAAAGCGATCGCTAATTGCACAAAACTTTTGCAGCAACAATCAAAGGTAACAATGCAAATTACATTAAGTCCAGAACAAACCCAAATTCTTGAAACTTTGGTAAAACAAGGGCAATATTCATCCTTGGAAGAAGCAATTAACACAGCCTTACTGTTATTAATTGACGATCTTACTCAATCAGATACCAACAACAATCCAAACTATTTAGCTTGGGTTGAAGAAACTCGGAAAAAAATTGACATCGCCAGAGAACAGGCGCAACGCGGTGAAGTACTAAATGCAGAAGATGTACTAGCGCAACTTAGAGATAAGGTGAAAAAAGCCACAGATGTTACAATCCTACCGGAACAAATAGCAGAACGAGAAGCCTGGTTATGCTTGTCAAGGCATCAACTAAACAATGCCTACAGTCAGGAAGACGATTACCCACTCGATGCAATTAAAATCGCAAATCCCGACTATGCAGGAAGCTGATGTCGTTCTCACCCCAATTCCTCAAGCTGACGGAACAATCAAGAATCGTCCAGTCATTCTTCTTCGGGAGTTTTTAACTTCTTAAAGCTACAGAAAAAAGCAATTGAAATTGCAGAAAAACTAAGCCAAAATACTGATATGCTAAAATTAAATATAGTCTAATTCTGAACATTTCAAATTTCGCCTTCATACCTTTATACTAAGTATTTGAAAAATCAAAATGTCCACAACTGTAATTCTATTAATCGCCGCCTTAATTGTCACATTCTTAGTATTTACCTGGTTAATTAAAGTTGTCAAAGCCACCCTTCAAACTGCCCTTACTATCGCCATAATTGTTTTAATCTTACAACTAATATTTGGCATCGGCCCCACTCAACTTTGGCAAAAAATCATTGAACTTCCTCAACTAATTTGGCAGCAACCAAATCAATAATTAACCGCAGAAAACAGTAAATAAAACAATAACATCTGCGTTTATCTGCGTTCATCTGCGGTTAATTTCTCTTATTTAAACCTTTCCAGTCAACTTGGCAAAAGCAGTTTGTACAGCTGGAGGCAATTGACGCAGAATTTTACCTTTTTCTCTGTCAACTGCTACCAAAGTCACCCTGGCTGTAACATATAATTCTTCGCCATCTAAAGACTGAATTTGGTTATCCCAATTCAACCTTACACCATCGACTTCTGCCATTTTTGCTTTGACAACTGCGGTCATTCCTAATCTTAATGGTCGGTGATAACGAATCGAAAGTTCGACAACTGGTAAATCGCAACCTAAAGCAACTAAATCAGCAAAATCAACGCCGATCGATCGCAAACATTCTACCCTAGCTTCTTCCAACCAAGCAAGATAAGAACCATGCCAAACAACCCCACCATAATCAGTATGATGTGGTTGCACTCTTACCGGATATTCAAACCAATAGCCTGGTGTTAACTGAAGCAAGTTTTGAATAGCAGTAGTAGGAGGAAGTTGGGGATTTCTTTCTTCTGACACAGTAACTCTTTTCCTTAAAAAAACACTCTTCCAATCAAATTGTAAATCGAAAATTAAATTCCCACCCTTCTGCCTTAAGTAGGGGCGGGTTTTGTTGTTCATTCTTTTGATATGATTACAGACTTATTTACTAAACCCGCCCCTACATTTTCCCTTCGTTTCCTTCTGCCTTCTGCTCTCTGTTCTCTGCCTTCTTCAACGTGGTTTAATTACTTTTGGCGCAGCAATAGCAGGAACTTGGGTAGGATCGATCAGGAACTTATCTGCATTATAAACCCCTGACCAAGCTGCTAAAAGACGTGCCGCTAATCTTAACAATTCAGCTTCTGAATTAACTCCCCAAAGTTGCTTTAAAGGTAAATTATCTGTCGGTTGTTTTCCTAATGCTAAGCGCCATGCTACAGGCACGCCTGCTATACTATTGAATGTGCCAGATAACGCACCTGCGATCGCACTTGTCACCTGTGCTTGCGGACATCTGGAAGCACGCATTACTGAAAGCTGTAAATCTTCAATCGTACTTAAAAAGCAGTAAAAAGCTAACGCCACCGGAGTATTAGGTGGTGTCGTTGTACCGCGAGGAATTAAAGTTTTTAAAGTAGTTGCTAATCCCGCACCTGCGGCTAATAAATCTTCCACTTCTCTAAGTTGCTGAACTAGGGAAGTTTCCACATCTAAGTAATTAATAGTTTCGCTAATTAAGGTAGCTGAATTTAGTTTTTCTTTTAAGGCTTTAGCGATCGCATATCCGATCGCTAAAGTACCATCTTTCAACACCGAATCATCTTGCCAAACATCAGCTACTTGTTGCAAATTCTGCCTTAACTTCGCCTCATCCTCATGGAAAAATAGCGCCACTGGTACTGTAGAAATAATTGCTCTAATATCACCACTAACTCTTTTAATACCCGGATAAACAGGAGTATTAAATTTTGACAGATTAGTTTCCTGTACAACTATTTCCTGGCATTCTTCTAACTGATTCTCATTAGTTGATTCTGAAGCTTCACACCAATCAACTAAATCTAACTTCCCATGTCTAATCAAACCTTCCGTACCACGTACCACTAAACGTCCTGTACTAAAAGGTTGCTGACTTTGTTGTTTTGTGCCTAGTTGCCAACGATCGCCATAAGCACCAACAATTTCTCCAAAAACAGTGCCTAAAAAAGCACCTCGGAATCTGCTTAAGAGGGAGTATCGCATCAATCTTATATTTAATTAGCAACTCTTAGGAAGACAATGAGCCGATTTTAACTCATTTATCTCCCGACAATACCTATCTTTTGCCAGAAGTTTAACTTGATTTTTCCAGTTTATCCTGAAACTAGACCAAAATTGGAGATCAATATCTGGAAAATGTTTGATGCTAGCAAAATACTCAATACCCAAATTGATGCAATTTTAGAACATTGGGAAACTGCCGTTCGCCAAGACTCCCGCATAGAAAGTTCAGCTGAGTTATCAGCAACCGCACTAAAAAATTCTATGCCAATCTTGTTAAGAGGAATGGCAAAGGCGCTAGCTCATCAGGGAAAAGAGAGTTATGAAACTGTTGCATCTGCTAGCTTAGAACATGGTAAAACTCGTGCTAAAGAAGGATACAATCCCGCAGAAATTGCCTGGGAATACAAAATCCTGCGCCGAGTTATTTTTTCAGTTTTAGAACCTCAGCTTCTCCAAGGTTCTCCCAAAGAAATTTTAAGAACAGTTCGTACCCTGGATGCTGTTATTGATGAAGCAATTTCTCAGTGTTATACAAGTTATGTGCAGCAGCGAGTTAAAGAGCTAGAACAGTTAAGAAGTCAGCTGATTATGACGAATCAAGAACTAACTCGATTGCTACGTACTAGTAAAGATAGTTTAGCTTACATGGCTCATGAATTAAAAACACCTTTAACTTCAATTATTGGTTATTCAGACTTGTTTCTTCGCCAACAACAAAAACCCGTAGATGTACAAGCAACAGTGCCAAATCTGCGGAACATTGAGCGAGTGCTGCAAGCTGGTAGATTATTATTACGCTTAATTAATGATGCTTTAGAATTGTCTAGCTCTGAGGCTGGTAAAATTCAATTAAATCTCGCTTGTGTTGATGTTAAACAAGTAATTAAAGATGTAGTTGCTACCATTGAACCACTTGTTCAAGCGAAGAATTTACAATTAAAAATAGATTACGATCGCGCTCCCACCCAAGTAGTAACAGATATCTTTCGTCTCCAGCAAATCTTAACTAATCTTCTCAGTAATGCCGTGCGCTACACCAATGAAGGTTTCATTAAATTAGAATGTTTCACCCATTCTAATAACTATTGGTCGATCGCGATCGCTGATACAGGAATTGGTATGGCTGAAGAAGATCTAACTCGAATCTTTGAACCTTTTATCCGAGCCAGTTCTAATACTCATCGTCGAGATGAAGAAAGTACAGGTTTAGGATTAGCAATTGTTGCTCGACTAATCAAACTTTTGCAAGGAGAAATCAAGGTTGTCTCTCAATTAGGTGTTGGCTCAACCTTTACAATCACCTTTCCCTGGAAAATATAGAAGTATCTTGTTGTGCTTCAGCACTCTCAATAAGAGCGATAAATCGCAACAACCTACCTATTTAACTTAAGTTAATTACGATCCTTTTAAATGGTTGACTAACGCAATTAATCCCAGCCAATAACTTTGGGCACCAAAACCGCTAATTTGTCCAACTGAAACTGGCGCAATATAAGAATGATGGCGAAATTCTTCCCGTTTGTAAATGTTACTTAAGTGAACTTCCACCGTGGGAATGGCTACAGCAGCGATCGCATCTCGAATCGCCACACTAGTGTGAGTGTAAGCACCAGCATTAATTAACAACCCTTGATGCAATCCCATTGCAGCATGAATCGCATCAACCAACGCCCCTTCATGATTAGACTGCAAAGGCGAAACTTTCACTTGTAATGCTTCCGCTTCCCGTTCTAACAGCTGGTTAATTTCATCCAAACTTACAGTCCCATAAACTCCCGGTTCGCGTTTTCCCAAGAGATTCAGATTGGGCCCGTGCAGTACCAATATACTAAGCTTTTGCAAATGTCTAGATTTTTATCAGGATTAACGACGACGATATGGTTCTTCTACTGGTATGGGAATCGGTTCCGGTTCTGGTTCTGCTTCTGGGCCTAGAACCAAATCCATAATTTTGCGTGCCCATTCTTTCAATGTTTCCAGTAGTTGTTCTATAAAGTCCATTGAACCGATGACTCCTTCAATACTATTTAGTCTTTGGCTCTATGCCAGGGAAGACCCGGTGTTAACTTTGTTTTTATCTTGCTCAAACCCAGACAGTTTTCAGTATACAGCTATACTAAATACTCTTTACCTAGTAAAAAATAGGTAAAATCTGTTTTAAGCTGTTTCCTTCATGATAACCAAAAATTCAAATAGATTAAGCTTTATTAATAATTTCTCAATTTTGGCGACAAAAGTTGTCGTCGCAGGCGATCGAGAGCCGTACAAGCACTAACATGACGAATCAAAGCCCGGTCTTGCAGGGAATTAAAGCGATATTCAAAGCTCTGCACTAAATTATTTGGCCCAGCCAACCCGATATAAACTAAACCAACGGGCTTAGTTTCCGTTCCCCCACCTGGGCCAGCGATACCTGTGATACTCAGTCCCCAAGTGGTATTCAGACGCGATCGCACACCTTGAGCCATTTGTTGAGCTACCAGATCGCTCACCGCCCCCAACTGAGTCAAAACCTCTGGACTAACACCCAACAGCGAGATTTTCACTTGATTATCGTAGGAAATCACCCCGCCCAGAAAATAAGCCGAACTACCAGCCACAGAAGTCAGCATACTTCCCAAACCGCCCCCAGTGCAGGATTCAGCCACAGAAAGAGTTTCCCCCTTTTCCTGTAACAACTGACCAACTACAGAAGCCAAAGAATCCTCGTCAGCACCAAAATAATTTAACCCAGCGATTTGGCGAATTTCCGCTTCTACGGGTTGAATTAAGCGATCGGCTTCTTGGGCAGATGGCGCTTTTGCCGAAACGCGCAACTTTACTTCTCCCTTGCTGGCATAAGGAGCCACCGTTGGGTTAGACAGGTTAAGTAAATGGTAAACCTTTTCCGCCAAAGCAGATTCAGCAATTCCCCAAAATTTGAGATGGCGACTGTAAATAATTTCCTTTCCCCAACCTTGGCTTTTGAGAAAAGGAACCGCAGTATCCTGCCACATTTGCCGCATTTCCAAAGGCACTCCGGGAAAAGTGAAAATAGTCAGATTTGGGCGAGGTTGCCAAATCATACCGGGTGCAGTACCCAAACGGTTCGGTAGAATATCCGCACCTTGGGGAATCAAAGCTTGCTTGCGGTTGCTGGGAGTCATTTCGCGACCCCGACGGGCGTATTTTTCGGTAATATCGGCAATTATTTCTGGTTTTTCTTCTAGAGAACTGCCGAAAAATTGGGCGATCGTTTCCGTCGTCAAATCATCAGGAGTTGGGCCCAAGCCGCCAGTGAAGATGAGGATTTGCGATCGCTCACTAGCAACAGCTATTACTTGTTTTAACCGTTCGGGATTATCACCCACCACCGTTTGGTAATAATGAGGAATTCCCAAATCAGCCAACTGCTGCGCCAAAAACTGGGCATTCGTATTTAAAATATCTCCCAGCAATAACTCAGTTCCCACACAAATAATTTCCGCAGCCATGCTTTTTGTTTCATCCTTCCTTCTTCATTCTGACGACCTGTTGCCAGACTTTCCCAGCTGGATAGATTAGCAGCAAAGTCGCGCCCAGCAAATAAATTTTGCCAAAAGGTATGCCAGCAAAAGCCAGCGCCAGACTACCCGCCCAAATAGTCAGAGAATAGATAAATATCACCGTCATTCGGTGAGACAAACCAACTTCGAGTAACCGATGGTGTAAATGGCGTTTATCCGGTTTAAAAGGCGACTTACCGCGACGTAAGCGATCGAGAATTACCGCTGACATATCCAAAATTGGCACCGCCAAAATCAAATAAGGTAACACCACAGAAGTCACAGCCGTAGTTTTCACTAAGCCAATTACCCCAACACCAGCCAAAGTAAAGCCGACAAAATAAGCCCCCCCATCACCCATAAAAATTTGGGCGGGGTTAAAGTTATAACGTAAAAAGCCGATTAATCCACCTGCGAGGGCAGCGGCAATTAACGCTGCGGCTGGTTGTCCCATAAATAGACACACAATCAGCATTACTACCGCTGCAATTGCCGAAACCCCAGCCGCCAATCCATCTAACCCATCAATCCAATTGGTTGCATTTACCATGCCCACCAACCAAATTACAGTGATGATTAAGCTAATCCAAGGCGGCAAATTCACTAACCCGATCAAGGGCATAGAAAGGAAAGCGATTTGAACACCAGCTTTCCAAGCTAAACTAGCCACAATTACTTCCACAAGTAGTCGAGTAAAAGCAGATAAACCAAATAAGTCATCTGCCAAACCGATCAGGAAGAAAGCTAGACCCCCGATAGTGACTCCCCAGATTTCATATTCTTCGCTAGGAGGTAGAATTGCGCCTTTAGCGTCTACAAAACCTCCAAACCACCAAACGACTAGAAGCGCCGCTAAGGTACCCAGAAAAATGGAAACGCCGCCTAAGCGCACCATTGGACGTTGGTGAACTTTACGTTTATCTGGTATGTCAAATAATCCGCTTTGCAGGCCAAATTTTCTGACAATTGGCGTACTCCAGAGGACGACAAAAGCGGAGACTAGAAAGGCAATCAGATGATACAAGTAAGGCATCTGAAATCAGTAGGAGTTCGACAAATAAGCGTCAGGCAGAGTCTACTACATTTCAGAGCTTCACGGTTCCAGGGTTTGTCTACCTCAAGCAGAATCAGAATAACTTATCTGCTGTTAAACCATTGCTGGTACTGGAATCGAGAGATGAGGGTACAAGGGGAAGCGATCGCATAACGATGCTACCCGCAAGCGACAATCCTGAGCGATTGCTTCATCTTCTGGATTTAGCAATCGATCGGCAATTATATCGGCAATTTCTGTAAATTCAGCGGTTCCCATTCCTCTTGTGGTCATCGCAGGTGAACCTAACCTTAAACCGCTGGTAACAAAAGGCGATTGGGTATCAAATGGGACTGTATTTTTGTTAGCCGTAATATTTACCCCACTAACTAATTGATCGGCAACTTTGCCAGTCATGTTAATGCAGCGTAAATCTACTAACATCAAGTGGTTATCTGTCCCACCAGAAACAATCTTAAAGCCCCGATTTATTAATTGATTAGCCATCGCCTTGGCATTTTCAATCACTTGACCCGAATAAGTCTTAAATTCCGGTTTCAAAGCTTCTCCGAAAGCCACTGCCTTCGCCGAAATTACGTGCTCCAATGGCCCACCTTGCGTCCCCGGAAAAACCGCTTTATCCAACTGTTTACCTAGTTCTGGGTCACGAGTCATAATTAAACCACCTCTTGGCCCCCGTAAGGTTTTGTGAGTCGTGGTTGTTACCACATCACAATAAGCGATCGGGTTAGGATGATGTCCGGTCACGACCAATCCGGCAATGTGAGCAATATCTGCGAGTAAATAAGCTCCTACCGCATCCGCAATTTCCCGGAATTTGTCAAATTCAATAATTCTCGGATAAGCTGAATAACCGCAAATGATTAATTTTGGACGATGTTGTTTGGCTAAGTCTAAAATTTGGTCATAGTCTAACTGCTCAGTTTCCTGACTTACGCCATAGTGAAAAACTTTAAACCATTTTCCAGAAACGTTGACTGGCGAACCATGAGTCAGGTGTCCCCCGTGAGACAAGTCCATCCCCATAATTGTGTCACCTGGTTGCAGTAAAGACAGGAATACCGCAAAATTAGCTTGAGCGCCAGAATGAGGTTGAACGTTAGCATGAGCCGCACCAAACATTTGTTTGGCTCGATCGATCGCGATCTGCTCAATTTGGTCAATATATTCACACCCACCGTAGTAACGTTTCCCAGGTAGACCTTCAGCGTATTTATTGGTTAAAACTGAACCTTGCGCCGCTAAAACAGCAGCCGAGGTAAAGTTTTCACTGGCAATTAATTCTAAGTGATCGCGTTGGCGCTGGAGTTCTTTTTGAATTAATTCTGCAACCAAAGGATCGGTTTGGGCTAAAAATTCTAAGTTAGTTTGTGTCACGAAGCAAATTCCCAGAAAATTTCCATATTGAATGCAAGGCGTATTCGATCATAACGCCGTTTGGTTAATAGTTAAATTTATGCTGCAAGTTGTTAAGCTCTGTATGTTTCTACACTTTCTGGCAAAAAGCTTGACATAAAATAAATTCAGTGCAGTGGGGATCGCTGGAGTTGTAAAATGCTAGTTATATTAATGGAAGATCAAGTTATTGCTCCACAAACAGTCTGCCAAAGCTGTTTACTAGCCGATCGCAGTGGTCAACCTCGCTGGAGAGGCGATCGTCTCTCTTGCGGTCATGCAGTTCGTAAACTGTCCGAGAATCAACCCGATCAGTACGAGTGTCAAATGGGCTTTCGGATCGCTAATATTCAGTAGGGACTGGGAGAGTTTTACGTTGTAGGGGCGGGTTTAGCAGAGAAATTTGGACTCACAACAGAAGAGTTAACTACAAAACCCACCCTGGAGAGAGTTTTGCGTTTTCCCCTTTGCTCCCCTGCCTGGTTCGCAGGTCATTTCAGTTTGGATGTAAGCAACTGCGTTATGCTGAACTTATGTTCACGTTTACAGGAGAACGCACTAATGGCTTGGCGGGGGACGACAACGGTTGCCGATCGCATTTTTGCTAGCTTACCCTATCTTTTACCCTTAATCGAAGGATTAGTATTTGGTCGAGCTTTGTTTCAACAATTTCCAGTTTTGCAAATTTTGCTGGTTGTACTCCAACCAGTATTGATTGTTTATAGCATCATTGCTAGTTCTTTCTTCGGGTTCGGTTCGCTAATTGTGTTTTTACTTTTGTTCTTTTTGGTGGTGAGGAACGAAAGAATTGCTCATTTTATTCGGTTTAACACCATGCAAGCAATTCTGATTGGAATTGTCTTGTCTCTATGCGGTTTGATTTTACAGTACGTTTTAGCTCCGATTTTAAGCAATGCTCCCTTCGTGATGGAAACTCTCATGACTACGATCTTTTTAGGAGTTGTTGTCGCATTTTTCTACTCAGTAATTCAATCCCTGATGGGACGCTATGCTGAGATTCCCACCATTTCGGAAGCTGTTTATATGCAAGTCCGTTAATCGTTTTCGTTGCTTTGAGAAACATTGATGGAACTTATGATTGGTCTTTGAATTACTGTGTTAGTTAAGTAACCAATTCCTTCAATTTCCACACGGACGCGATCGCCTATTTGTAAAGGCCCAATTCCCGAAGGAGTACCAGTTAAAACCACATCCCCAGGTAATAAAGTCATCACTTGGGAAATATAAGATACTAATTGGTCGGGACTAAAAACCATTTCCTCCACAGAAGCCGATTGTACGGGCTGTGGATCGTCATTAACAAAAGTCTGCAATCGAGCGCCAGGAGTCAATTCTCGCACAATCCAAGGGCCTAAAGGACAGAAGGTATCAAATCCTTTGGCTCTTGTCCATTGATTGTCTCGCTTTTGTAAATCCCTTGCCGTGACATCGTTAGCAATGGTGTAGCCCCAAATTTTCGCCTGTGCTTGTTGTGGTGTGCAATCGATGGTGCGATCGCCAATAATTAAAGCTAACTCCCCTTCATAATCCATCCTTTCTGTTTGCGGCGGATACCAAATTTCCGTTTCCGTCGGAATCACCGCAGTTGATGGCTTCAGAAAGATCAGCGGTTCTTTCGGAACCTCTGACTCCATTTCAGCTGCGTGTTTCACATAATTTTTTCCCACAGCTACCACCTTTGAAGGCGCACAAGGAGCCAAAAGCTGATAACCGTCTGGACTTAACTCAGTCTCAGTTGGTTGACCTTGTAACCAAGGCGGTGCATCCAGAACAATCACACTGCGGTTTAGTTGCAATAAACCGTAGTAAATCTGTCCTTTGGAAGTTTGAACCCGAACGTAGCGTTTTGCCATAACTATGACAGATATCCTCAAAAAGTCACAATTCAAAAGTCATTAGGCAGAAGTTTAAATCCTCAGAGCGATTGTTTACTAATTTCTTTTACCTTTTGCTTTTGCTGTTGTGCAGGGTAACACCAAAACACACAATTATTAATTACTTTTTTACACCAGTTTGAAGTGGATTTGAACAAAGCAGGGCGTAGCACCTTCTTCAATACTGACGCAAACAATACCCCTACCTTGGCTCAGTACCATCATCAGCCAGTAGTTTAGATTTTGACACTGCTACGCCTCCTTTTCCAAGCTCACAGCCAAAATCAACTAATTTTCCCTAGAAAATTTCTTCCCCCATGTTACCTACCACTAATCACTCTAAAATTTTGTAACAAAAACTACAGTTTTACTTTTTTTTCCAAAATCTCAAGTTAGTCTACGGATAGATACATAGTTCGCACCGATACCGTACTAAGGATAAATACTTATGGTTTCCTCATCATTACGACCTTTAGAAGCTCCCTCTCCTGCTCATATCTGTCCCTTTGACCAAGCTTGCAGCTACTTAGATCAAGCAGCAAAAGAGTTACATTTAGATCGAGGTTTGTTAGCAGTTTTAAGCCACCCCCGCAAAGTAGTCACAGTTTCCATTCCTGTAAAACTGGATAACGGTGAAGTGGAAGTTTTAGCCGGACATCGGGTGCAACACTGCGATGTTTTAGGCCCATACAAAGGTGGAACTCGCTACCACCCAGATGTTACCTTGCGGGAAGTCTCAGCTTTGGCAATGCTGATGACTTGGAAGTGCGCTTTAGTAGGTATTCCTTACGGTGGTGCTAAAGGCGGAATTGCCCTTGACCCCGCACGCTATACAGTGGTTGAATTAGAAAGGATTACCAGGCGTTATACTACCGAATTAATTAAAGATATTGGCCCTGCTATTGATATTCCTGCACCAGACGTAGGTACATCTGCCAGGGAAATGGCGTGGATGATGGACACTTACTCGATGAATGTCGGTCATGCAGTCCCCGGAGTAGTTACAGGTAAACCTATTTCCATTGGTGGTTCTAGAGGCCGGGAAATGGCAACCGGACGGGGTGTAATGATTATTGTCCGGGAAGCTATGGCGGAACGGGGGAGAAGCTTGGCGGGTGCAAAGGTAGTTATTCAGGGTTTTGGTAATGTTGGTGGTGCAGCAGCGGTGTTGCTGCATGAAGCGGGCGCGAAAGTAGTTGCTGTTTCTGATGCTACTGGCGGAGTTTTCGATCCTGAAGGTTTGGATATTCCAGCTTTAAAAGCTTATTCTCTACAAAATCATCGCAGTGTAGTTGGTTTTCCGGGTGCAAAAGCGGTTACTAATGCTGAATTATTAGCGTTACCTTGTGATGTGTTAATTCCAGCGGCTTTGGAAAATCAAATTACTGAGGAAAATGTTCATGAAGTGCAAGCACAAATTGTGGTGGAAGCTGCTAATGGTCCTGTTACTTTAGTTGCCGATCGAGCTTTAGAAAATCGTGGTGTAACTGTGCTTCCAGATATTTTAGCTAATGCTGGTGGTGTGGTAGTTAGTTATTTGGAATGGGTACAGGGACTTTCTTACGTTTTTTGGGATGAAGAAAGGGTGAATAAAGAAATGGAAAATTTGATGGTTCATGCTTACCATCGAGTTATTCAAGAGTCCAAAGAACGGCAAGTTCCTTTGCGAGTTGCGGCTTATACTTTGGGTGTGGGTCGTGTGGCTCAAGCTTTGGCAGATAGGGGTTTGTATCCTTAAATTTGCTGGTTTTTTGAGTTTTAGATTCAGGTGAATGAGTTGTTGCGATCGCGCTTTTTTGTGTGGAAGGTGCGATCGTTTTTTCTTCTCTTTCTTCGCCTGCTTTCCGTCCTTTGCGCTTAAAAAAATCGTAGAGATCTTCTCTTCTCTAATTTTCACATTTAAGGCAACTCAAAATTATCACTAAAAGGATTGGTAAATCGCACTCCCTCGACGATCGCTCTTTACTTCCTTCCCTTTTTGTTGTAACATTTAAATAATAGAAATGTTTGCCAAATAAATATTGTGCGATAGTTCTTCCTCGTCGAAATCATAATAACATAAAAAAATTAACCTAGTCAATAGCTTTACCTATTATTTTTGCGAATAAAACAGGAAGAATTAGCCTTTAACTTTTGCTCTTTATCCATCAGATAGCTACCTCTGTTTCTGGGACAAATTTAATTATGTAGTTGCGGTAAAAGCTGTTTCCGCTTCTTTGGGTAACTCAATAGCCACAAAGTAAGCTGCTGGATATAGATAATCTTCACCTGATTCGTCAATAATTCGGACTAGGTTATGTTTAGCGGCATGGGAATCTGGGATTATCTGATATATCTTTCGGACTTCTAATGAAGCGGAGTAATTTTCATTTTTGATGCAAAGGACAAATTGAATTTCACTCTCGTTCGGATTCATCTTGATTCACCTAAAATATATTTTATTTTCATTTCTTTTTTTCCAATCCCATGAGCTTCATACCAATGTATTTCAGCTTCACAGATTGTGCCATCCTCAAGGCTAATGGTAGCAATTCCTTTTAATTTCCTCCAACGTCCAGAACCATAAGCTTTTCGCAAGCGTTCAACCTCACGAATTGAATTACCAACTGCAATTATTTCAATATCGATGATTTCTCCAATGATTTCAAAATTCACTCAATTTTTCTAATAAATTGTCTAATTTAGATTAACCTATTTTCTGGAGTCCTAATAACTTTAGCTTTAGGAACATCCGTTTCAGTCCCGCTGCCAAATTTTGATAGTATTGTCATCGCTACCACTAGCAAGAATCTGTCCATCCGGGCTAAAGGCGACAGAAACAACTGAGCCAGAATGATCTTCCAGAGTTTTAACACATCGCCAATTCATGCCTTGGAACAAAACTTTTTGTTTGAAAATCTCTGTATATATGAGCGCATATTTTCCCACATATACTTGACACTCTCCCGTCAAGCTGGCGCTGTGACGGGAGATTCTTGTTTCTTAGAGCAACGCTTTTTAGCATGATTGCTAAAGAGTCTTACTTGCTCTCCACAAGCTTTAAATTCGGTATGTCCTACCGTATTTGATAAAGGAATAAAAATTGCAAGTGCGATCGCCCAAAAACACTTTAGCGCCCAAGCGCAACAACGTACAAAAGAGCGATCGCACTCTGGGAAAAAATGCGATCGCTCTTCTCAAATTCACCTAGAATTATTCAGCGTGTTGACGATACCAATAGATCGTCTTTTCCAAACCTTCGCGGAAGTCTGTTTGGGCGACAAAACCAAAAGATTGCTTTGCCCGTTCCACATCTAAACAACGGCGAGGTTGACCGTTTGGTTTATCAGTTTGCCAGACAATTTCGCCTTCAAAACCCATCAATTCGCAGATTAATTCTACTAAATCACGAATGGTAATTTCATAACCAGTTCCCAAGTTTACGGGTTCAGATTCGTTATAAAATTGAGTTCCCATCACAATTCCTTGTGCCGCATCTTCCGAGTAAAGAAATTCTCGACTAGGACTACCATCACCCCAAACAGGCAGTTGTTTATCTCCCCGTTGTTGGGCTTCGTAAACCTTACGAATTAAAGCCGGAATTACGTGAGAACTTACCGGATCGAAATTGTCTTCCGGGCCATACAAATTTACTGGTAATAAGTAGATGCCGTTAAAACCATACTGTTGGCGATAAGACTGAAGTTGCACTAATAAAGCTTTTTTGGCAATCCCATAAGGTGCATTAGTTTCTTCAGGATAACCATTCCAAAGGTCGTCTTCTTTGAATGGTACGGGAGTGAATTTTGGATAGGCGCAAATTGTGCCGACACAGACAAATTTTTCCACTCCTGCTTGATAGGCAGCATGAATTAATTGCGTGCCCATCATTAAGTTGTCGTAAAACAATTCGGCTGGTTTAATTAAATTTAAACCGATTCCGCCGACGTGCGCTGCTAAGTGAATTACGATATCTTGTTGATCGACTGCTTTTTGACAAGCTTCTAGCGATCGCAAATCGTAATCACGAGATCTTGGCACTGTAATCTTTTGCAAATCTGCACCAGATGCACACAATTTTTGCACCACTTGGCGGCCCAAAAAGCCCGCCCCGCCAGTGACCAAAATTCGTTTATCTTGCAAATCTAATCCTGTCATAATGTTGACCCTCTGCTGTCGGGGCTAAAATTGCTTACTCAATCAAAGCAGCTGCATCTTGGCGAATGGTAGCAATATCTGGTGCCGCATTGTGTTTATGACCATTGGGTAATTCCAAACCTAAAGCTTGCAGATCTGCTTCTACCATTAACTCTACTAATTCTGGGAAAGTTACGGAAGGTTTCCAGCCTAATTTTTGTTGAGCTTTAGTGGGGTCGCCAATTAAGATATCCACTTCCGCAGGACGCAGATAACGTTCGTCAAACTCTACATAATTTTGCCAATCTAAATTGACATAGCCAAATGCTAAATCTAAAAACTCTCTGATTGAGTGAGTTTCTCCAGTAGCAATTACATAATCATCAGGTTGGTCTTGTTGCAGCATTAACCACATAGCTCTGACATAATCCTTAGCATAGCCCCAGTCACGTTTAGAATCGAGATTGCCTAAATAGATTTTCTTTTGTTTTCCGGCGACAATCCGAGCAACTGCCCTGGTAATTTTCCGGGTCACAAAAGTTTCGCCACGACGGGGACTTTCGTGATTAAACAGAATTCCATTACAAGCAAATAAATTGTAAGACTCGCGATAATTCACAGTTTGCCAGTGACCATAAACTTTAGCGCAAGCGTAAGGACTTCTAGGATAAAAAGGCGTAGTTTCCTTTTGGGGAATTTCCTGTACTTTACCAAACATTTCTGAAGAACCTGCTTGATAAAACCGAACTTCTATCCCGGTACGATGTTGGTAGTCCCGAATTGCTTCTAACAAGCGTAAGGTTCCCATTGCCACGCTATCAACTGTATATTCAGGAGAGTCAAAGCTAACTCTGACGTGAGATTGGGCTCCCAAGTTAAAAATTTCTACTGGTTGAACTTCTTCCAAAATGCGGCGCAGTGTAACTCCATCAGTTAAGTCGCCGTAGTGCAGAAATAACCGGGCTGACTCATTATGTGGATCGACATAGATATGATCGATCCGATCGGTATTAAAGGTCGAAGTCCGGCGAATGATCCCGTGAACTTCATAACCTTGTTCCAGTAAAAATTCACTTAAATAAGAACCATCTTGACCAGTAATACCAGTGAGTAGCGCCCGCTTTCTGTTAGTCATCTTCTCAATTTCCTTTCTCTTTCTTTGAAGGTGTTTTACTCCTTCACTAAGTTAACCCAAACTGTTCGGGTAAATTAACAAATAAATATGTAAAATTTGCAAAACTTTGGTGTAGTTCTTAATTTTTCTCAGCTTAAGGATTAAATCTCAGAGTTTTTACATAGAAGGCGGAGAGAATAGTTACTCATTTTGCCCCTACTGTTGGTAAGGATTGCTGAAAGGGGAAAAGGAAAGATTGGGACTTTTCCCCTTAGACTGTTAATCTTTTCTCCTCTCGATCGAGAATAAGTTCAACAAATTTTTCAGTAAGCACCGTTATTCGTCGGAAACAGCACTACACCAATAGTCTTGAAGACTACCCAGAAATCTAACAGTAGATGGCGATTATTGACATAGTAAACATCAATTTTCACTCGGCGATCGTAAGGAATATCATTACGTCCCGAAACTTGCCAAATCCCTGTAATTCCTGGTTTGATAGTCAATACCTTATCGATATATCTCCCGTACATAAACAGTTCATCAGGTACTAGAGGTCTTGGGCCGACAACGCTCATTTCTCCTTTTAAAACGTTCAAGAATTGAGGAAATTCATCCAAACTTGTTACCCGCAAAAACTTACCAATTCGGGTAATTCTGGGATCGTTTTTTAGTTTGAAATTATCTGCATATTCTTGGCGCAGTTCTGGGTGTCTAGCCAACATATCCTGCAAAATTTCATCGGCATTTGTCACCATAGTGCGGAACTTAATACACTTAAAAGGTCGATGATTTTTACCAATGCGTTTCTGAAGATAGAAAATTGGCCCAGGGGAACTAATGGCGATCAATAAAGCCAAAACCAGGTAGATCGGGGAAAATAAAATCAGGACAGCTAGAGAAAAGACGATATCAAAGCTGCGCTTGGCAAGATCCCGATAAACCATTTTTACAGATTTTTTTCGGTTGTTGCCTTTGAGCAGGAGTGGCTGGAAACTAAGCTTCCTCAACCCCCGAAATAACTTGGGGGAGACAAAAGGGCTTTCGGCAGTCATTGTACTCCTTACACTACTTCACACCACACACAGTCCACATCATAAAGCCTTAACATACATTAAGACGAGGAGATGGGCAATCTTAGTGAGGAAAGGGAGAAGGGAAAGCTAGTTAACTCAAAACGGAAAACTTTCTGGGAGCTTGTTTTGCTTTTGGTGATAACAACGATCGATATATTCCAAATAACGCTGTTGAAAGATGTCTGGAGAGAAGTTAGCGGCGTGCGATCGAGCCACTTCAGGACTAAATTTCATTTCATAAGTTACAAAGGTCTTAACGGCATCTGTTATCGCTGTGACTGATTGCTCGGCAAATAAGATCCCAGTTCCACTTTCAGGATGTTGGCGAATATCCCGCACCGTTTCTAAAGTACCTCCTGCGCCAAAAGCAATCACTGGTGTACCGCAAGCTTGTGCTTCCACAGGTGCGATGCCAAAATCTTCGTAAGCGGCGTATAAAAAGGCTTTAGCATTAGCCATATACTTTTCGACTACGGCATCTGGTTGAAAACCTAAAATTTGGACATTAGGCTGTGCTAGTTGGCGAATTTTTGGTAATTCTGGGCCCGTACCGATAACGATTAAAGGTAGTTTTAGTTGATTGAAAGCTTGAACGATTAAACTGACTTTTTTGTAACTGACTAAGCGGGAAACAATTAAGTAATAATCTTCTTTGTTTGTTTGGTAGGAAAAGCGATCGATATTCACAGGCGGATAAATCACTTCTGCTTTGCGGCGATAATAGCGCCAAATTCGACTAGCAGTATGCTGGGAATTAGCAATAAAATAATCAACGCGATTAGCAGTTAAAACGTCCCACTGGCGTAATCTATGCAACAAATATCTGGTGATTATTCCCGGAATACCTTTACCCATAAAACTATGAGCCAGATAATCAAAAGTCAAATCCCAAGCAAAGCGCATGGTGGCATGACAGTAGCAAATATGTAATTGTTGGGGAGTGGTAATTACTCCTTTGGCGACAGTATGGGAAGAAGAAAGAATAATATCGTAGTGGCGTAAATCTAATTGTTCGATCGCCAAAGGTAAAAAAGGCAAATATTTTTGCACCCCATTTCTCGCCAAAGGGAAATACTGTAAAAAAGTCGTACCTATAGAACGGCCAAATAAATAACTTTCTGGGTTAGTAGATTCAAAATCAATTAAAGCATAAACCTCAGCATCAATGCACTTTAAAATTTCTCTAACAACTAGTTCTGAACCCCCAGTAGCTTTGGGTGTCAACCATTCATGAACCAGAGCATAAGTTAAGTTGTTAGCCATTTAATTGTTAGTTGAAAGCATAAAACTAGAGAAGCACCACAGTAAGAAATAGATGAGCAGACTAAATCTGTTCATCTAATCACAGTTATATTGATAAATTCGGGCACTCGAAACAAGGGCTAAAGAAAAATATATCCAGTAACCAGTTACGGAGCAATTTTTCACAAGCCAGCTTGTTTAACCAACAAGTCCTTAGAGCGATTTAACGTTAACCGACTCCTTGCGGAGTCGGGAGTAAATTTAAGGATTTGTGGTTTGTGCAGCCAAACGCTGCTTAAGTTCTTCCAACGCAGAAGCCCAACGTGGATCGGGTTGAACTGCATCATTGTTAGAAGTATAAGTCTGCGTATTTCCACCACCAGAGGAACGACGCGACTTTTTATTCCGACGTTTACCTTCACCAGAACCACCAGCACCAACATTACCAGTATTGGGTTTGGGAGTGGTGGTAGCTGTTTGTTGTTGGGGTGCTGCTTCCTCGTCACTTTGACCTTTAGTGCGAGGTAATGCTTTTTCGATTTTCAAAGCACTGTCTTTAAAAACAAAACCGTTAAACTTGCCAATGATTTCATCAGCTTGTTCGTCATTTTGGACAGTGACGAAACCGAAACCGCGGCATTTCCCGGTTTTCCGGTCTTTAATCACTTTGGTAGAAATATTGCTACCAGCTTCGGCAAAAACAGCTTGTAATTCTTGGCGATCGATTTCTTCTTTCGGCAAATTACCTACATACAAACGAATTGACATATTAAAAATCCCTCCAGACTTTGGTTCAAACAAACTTGCTTATCAGCGCTCCTATCTTGCTGGTTGAGGAGAAACTGGATTGACAAATGCTCACACAAAACTACTTCTGTGTCCTTGTGGTCAATTACCATTAAACAACTCACCACGTTGAAAAAACGCTGGGTTTCCCATTCGGTGCCCAAAATTTTACACCTAACTTTGCAGCATAGAATTCGACATCACCCATCTGATAATCAGATGTTTGGCTCGGATGTTGCTTTTCTAAGATGTTAACGCCATTCATTAAGGTATCACGACCAACGATCAGTAACCAGTTCTGTGGACAGATTTCCGATTTTAACTTGGGATCTCTCACAGGTGAAACACCGTTACCCAGAACTCTCGTCCTTTTGATAAGCACCGTTTCAAATTGTACCTGTATCCTGAGCAATGCTGCGGAAAAATGTACAAACAAAAACCAGCCTGTGCTTTTCGGCTGGTTCAGCTTGCTGTGTTGGGAGGAGGAAATCCTGATACCAAGGCTTTCAAGCGATATTAATTCAATTAAGAAGGTTGCTTGAGTCAAGTCTTTGGTTAAGAAGTTCCTGTAAATAAATGTAACATTTACTCCAGTATTCCGCAACTTTTCTTTACAATTGAGCCAAGTTAGGCTTGATATCAAATTGCCTGGGAGCCTTGAAGCCTTCTGCTTTCTTCAACTAGCCGCCTTGATAAATTATGTAAGCACCCCAGAGGGCAGTTGCTAATGCCAAAATAAAAGACCATATTGGGTGGCTGCTGTGAATGGTTGCGCCAGTTTGGGTAGTTAAAGTTCTGACATCTAGCCAAGGGGTAGCGCCACGATGAAACCAACCTGTAATGGTGATGTTGCGGTTTACCATTTCGCTAGGATTGGACGATCGGGGAAAAAGGTTTCCTACAGGGCCAAACCAAGAGAAATAGTGTAGTTTAATTAAACCTGTCGCGGTTTGTAAAATTAGGTCTTGACAAAGCCAGTTACTTACGCCGTAACGACCTAAAAGTTTTCCTTGCCAAATAATTTGTTGAGTGTCTGTTGGGAGAGTTGCAGGATTGGCTAGTATTTGAGGTAAGTTGGTTTCTTGGGGTTGGGATGGGATTTTGCGATCGGGAAAAAAGGCATTAATTCGGAATAAAATCCCCAAACTAATACCAATTAAAAGACAACCGTAAATTAGTGACCAATCTCCCCACATCCAATCTAGTAATATTTGTGTTAGTTTGAGTCGATGACTAATTGCACCAATTAGCCAAAGTGTACCGCCTAAAGCTAACCCTAACAAGATGCCAAAATAAGGTGAACCTTGTAAGATAAATTTAGAAAATTTGCCTTTTGGTGCTGGTTCTGTCAGCAAGTTGAGTTCAGTTTCTAACTTCCAATATTGAGCATAACGAGCTAAGATTCGCAATCTTTCTCCTAAGAGAAGATGGGAGTGGTTAATTGCTAGCCAACGCCGATAAGGATTGAGGTAATCCCAAGTTAAAATCGGTTCTAAGGGAGTCACAGGATAAAGACTACCCAGCATTATTGCTTGTGGAGTTCCTACTAAATTTAACGGGGAAAAACCTTCTAATAAATAACTGGTTTCTCTTTGTTTTTGAATGTTTTCGGCAATGCCAATGCAGGTTTTTATTAAAGCGCGAGTTAGTGCGTTGGGATTGCCTGTAATTTCGCAGGCTAGACGATCGCTAAAGTTAATTCTAGCTCTAGATAACCATAATATCGGCCACCGAAAGCACCAATATAAGCCGTAAGCTAAAGCAGCGATCGCACCTGCAATAAACCGCACGTAAGAATTTTCATGATCGTCAGCAGATTGGCTAAATTGATAATAAACAGCGTAAGGTAGTAAACTAACTAACACTCCCCAAGATAAAAAGGCGAAATCCCAATAAAGGATCTGCCCTAATTGAGTCGTATAAACTACAGCAATTTCCTCATCTGTTAGTTGTTCGAGTAATCCTCGACTAACAACTATTCGCGCCGTTCGGCGCAAATTTCCATAAGTCAAAACTATTGGTGCATTATCAGATACAACCAATAATTTAGGCATTGGTAATTTTTTTTCTCGGCAAACTCGTTGCAAAACTCTTGAAGCTTCCGGGCTTTTTTCAGCTAGAGTTGTTAAAGGTAATGGTTCTAAACGGCTGAAGAATTTTAAGAGAATATCCATCAGCCAAGGAGTTGCTACAATCAGCCCTACAATAATACTTACTGTGATTGGTGTTACGTAGCGAAGAGGGCCATAATAATCATAGTCATAGTTATAAGAAAAGCTGAGTTTGAGAGAAATTTGATTAATGTTACTGATGAGAAATCCTGCCGTGTTACTGATTACCCAAAATAAGGAAATGACGATCGCGATCGTGCTTAATCCCTCCACTCCCCAAAGCTGAGTTAAATCAAACCTAAAACCTAGATTTACTGGCAATTTTTGCCACTTTTTCGCCCTTTCTGCTTGCTTCCATTCTGGTTTATAGGCAGGAATATTTGCGGCTTCTGGTTGATTATTACTAGCTGATTGAGGTTTTAAGATACTCTTTTGAGAAACTGGATTTACCGAAGTTTTTGGTTGTACCGCAGATTCTCTATTTGAGGGCGATTCTATTTTTTTAGTTGGTTTGATCGGTTGATTAATCGGCGTAAAACCAGTCAAATTATTAGGCGTTGATTTAGGAGTTTTATTTGGTAACTTTACAGGTATTCTTTGGGTAGTACTTGGCGGTGGTAATTGTTCTAAAGGAACAAAACCACTGTCAGAAGTTTGGGGAATAGAAGTTGTTTTTCCTTTAGTTGGTTGGGGATAATTTTTCGTGAAATAATCCAGTTTGTTCACAGCCCATTCTTTAACTTTAGAGTTAGTGTTTTCACTTAACTCTTGAGTTAAATTAATTGCTTTTTCTATCTCATTAACGCCTTGATATGCGGCAACCAAACCCATCTTTGCTTTAATGAGAATGGGTTCGCTGAGTTCAATTTGGCAGACGTTTTCTAAATGCGCGATCGCAGATAGGTAATCCTTTTGCTTTAAAGCAGCTAATCCAGCTTCTAAGGTAGATTCAGGAACAAATGCCATAGTTTAACTTTTCTCGTTGACTCGGCTTTTCCCAAGATACCCAGATTTTAACCCTCAGCTATCAACTAAGCAGAAATAGTTAGAAAAATTGACCTATTCTCAAATTCAAAAATCCGGTTTCTGCGGAGATTGTCTCCCAAACTGGGTACTTACATCCAGAAACCGGGTTTTACAAATAGAGGTTTTGAGTGATATTTTTTACAACGATTCCGGTTCTTGTCCGGCAACTACTGGCGCAGTATTATTTAACTTTAGTTCTGGATGATCGCCGAGTACTTGTTGTAAATTCCACTCATTTTTAAACAACAATACTGGTCTTCCCCAACTATCTTTCACCGTAATGGTGTTAAATAAACGCCCCACTTTTTCTAAAGCTTCCCAGCCACCAGCTACCCAACGAGCGAGGCTGTAAGGTAAATAATCTAGGCTAGTTTCTACGCCATATTCATTTAATAACCGGAATTGGACAACTTCCAATTGTAATTGACCGACTGCGGCTAAAATTGGGTCGCGTTTTGCTTCATCAGCGGAGTACATAATTTGGACTGCGCCTTCTTCCCGTAGTTCGGAAACACCTTTGCGGAACTGTTTAAATTTAGAAGGGTTGGGATTTCTTAAATAAGCAAATAATTCGGGAGAAAAACAAGGGATACCTTCGTACTCTAATTTTTGACCTGTGTAAATGGTATCTCCGATCGCAAACACCCCCGGATTATTCAAGCCAATCACATCACCCGGATAAGCTTCTTCAATTGATTCTCGATCTTGAGCAAATAATTTTTGTGGTCGAGAAAGGCGTACAGTTTTACCACTACGCGCATGACTAACGACCATATCTTTTTCAAATTTTCCCGTACAAACCCGAATAAAAGCAACTCTATCTCGGTGTTTCGGGTCCATATTAGCTTGTAGCTTAAACACAAATCCCGAAAACTCTGGATAAGTTGGGGGAATTTCACCATTCGTACTATTACGAGAACCAGGTTTTAAAGCATAATGCAAAAAGTTATTTAAAAACAGTTCTACGCCAAAATTAGTCATCGCACTCCCAAAAAATATGGGGCTCATTTGACCTGCGTGAACTGCGTCTAAATCTAAATCCGGCCCTAACTCTTGCAGAACTTCTAAATCTTCTTTCAGTTGATAGTAAAGGTCTTTTTCTAATAATTCCTCAATTCGCGGATCGCCCAAATCTACAATAGTATCTTTAGCTTCTCTGCTACCATGTGCGGTACGTTCAAAGAGGTGAATTTGCTGTTTTTGTCGATCGAAAACCCCTTTAAAGCGATCGCCCATACCAATAGGCCAATTTACCGCATAAATCTGCAAACCTAATTCCCGTTCAATTTCATCCAGCAATTCTAAAGGTTCTCTTCCCGGACGGTCTAACTTATTCACAAAAGTAAAAATCGGCAAACTCCGCATCCGACAAACTTCAAAAAGTTTACGAGTTTGTGGTTCCAAACCTTTAGCCGCATCAATTAACATTACTGCATTATCCGCTGCTGCTAAAGTCCGATAAGTATCCTCACTAAAATCTTGGTGTCCGGGAGTATCCAACAAATTAATCTGACAACCGTGATAAGCAAACTGCAACACTGTCGAAGTAATCGAAATACCCCGTTGCTGTTCCATTTCCATCCAGTCAGAAGTCGCCTTACGTTGTGCTCGTCGCGCCTTTACCGCCCCCGCTTCGTGAATCGCACCTCCGTAAAGTAAGAGTTTTTCTGTTAATGTAGTTTTACCTGCGTCTGGGTGAGAAATAATCGCAAAGTTGCGACGCTGTTCTACTGCTGTTTGGAGTTCTGTTTGAAGTTCTGTGGTCATGCTGGCTGGTAGTCAGAAATTACAGTTGGGCAAACCTAAAGTTTAGCAAATTACCAATACTAGGATAGCGAGAGAATCAGAAATATTTTCCTTCATTTCTGACAAGTGCGATGGCAGAGATCCCGCAAATTTGGTACGGGAATTTCTTCTGTTGGCTAATTGATTAGATATGATAACTTCAAATTAAGCATAGACCTGATTAGATCAGGGGTTACTTAAATGTACGATCAAACATACGATACTGACAAACGCAAGTTACTATCTGCACTGTGTCATGGTTCGATTTTCTTCAGCATTATAGGAGTTTCGATTGGTATTCCGATCGCAATTTTGTTAGTAGCCGATGACCCAGTTGTCAAAGATAACGCTAAAGAAGCCCTGAATTTTCACCTGAATCTTTGGCTATATGGGGCGATCTTCTGGGTTCTCCAAGTGATTTTGATCGGTTTCTTACTGTTACCAATTTTAGGAATTGTCAACTTGGTGATGCCAATTTTAGCCATCCTTCATTGCTTGAGTAATACTGAACAAGCCTACCGTTATCCGTTTATTTTCCGCATATTGTAGAAGGGACTGGGGACTGGAAAATAAGGAACTTCTGAGTTAAGAACTTTTCTGGTTCCTCTGCTCCCCTGGCTTTTTTCTGATAAAATAACCCTACGGCTAAATAGCGGTAGGGCTTTCAGGACAGTTAAACGCTTATCTTCTAGTGTCCCTAAATTCTAGGCTGGCGAAAGTTGGCTTTGTGACGATTTATCTAGTGTCTGTAGCGATCGCTAGTCTAGAATCAATTATTATAACGATAAAATTAAATTGGGAGAAATCCACCCGACGATAAAGCCTAATAAAGAAACACCAGCTAAAATAAAAAAAGCTTGCCAACCTCTAAATTCAGTCATTACCATATCTAGTCTAGCTCTTAGGGCAGTAGCGACTAAAAGAACTATATAAGCAACAAAATGAATCCAAATTATGATTAAAGCTGTAAAAAAAGCCATGCTAATTAATGTAATAAAAGCTCTGGTATCAGACTGAAAAGCCAAAGATATAAATTTTCTCAAGTTGGAAAGGGGTGAAGCAAGAGTTTCAGCTAACAGCAGAATTAAAGCGATCGCTAAGATCATTGCCCACCATTTACATTTAAAATAAAACACTACCCCAAATAGTTGACCATTACACAAACCCCATCCCAGCGTATTGGTATACAAACTCCAGCCTAAGATAATGTATGTAATAAAAAGCATTATTAGGGATAGCAAAGGAGAACTTCGGATCTTCTGCATATAATATAAAGTTTCTTCCAGCTGAGTTTAACAAAGCTTAGCTCTGAGGGCTAACACTTCCTTTAACACTATTGTCCGGCGAAAATGACCAACTTTGTCGTGTCCTCTGCAATTGCTTTCTGCCTTCTGTCTTCTGCCTTCTGCCTTCTGCTGTTGCAGAAACCGATAAACTTATGAGTAAATTTTGGTAAACATTTGTAAACTATTAAGAAGTGCTTTCCGATCGTCACCTATTTAGAGGAGTCATTAATGAGGCAACTTCTTATCGTGGAACGCTTCTGTCTAGCTGGACATATTTTATCGATGATTTTCGGATGGGCAGGGCTGCTGTATGTTTTACCGCGTCCAGAACTGATTGCCAGTTTACCAAGTTTAGGACAAACCTTCTTTGGGCTAAGTATGGCTTGGGGTGGGGTAATCAATATTATTCTGGGGGCGATCGCCGTATCAATTTTTGCTTATCGTACCTGGGGAATTTGGCCTTGGTTAAGCTTCATGTTTCCTGCCATGCTGATTTCCGTTAGCAGTGAATTGCTAGGCACCAGTACTGGATTTCCTTTTGGTGATTATCATTACCTGAATGGATTAGGGTATAAAATTGGGGATTTAGTACCGTTTACAATTCCGATTTCTTGGTTTTACATGGGGATTGTTTGTTATGCGATCGCTCGTGCCGGAATCAGATTAGCAGAAAAACCCAGCTTTCTTCGTCAACTTGGTGCGATCGCTCTTGGAGCCTTAATGTTCACCTCCTGGGATTTTGCCCTCGAACCAGCAATGAGTCAAACGATCGTACCATTCTGGTATTGGGAACAAGCCGGAGCATTCTTCGGTACACCTTACCAAAACTACGCCGGATGGTATGGCACCAGCTTTTTATTCATGAGCGTAGCTGCAATTTTCTGGAACCTCAAGCTGGGCGCAGGAAAGCAAAACTTAACCAGCAATTTCACTCAAAATCAATTAAATTTCCCCCTAGTTATTTATTTAAGTAACTTCGGATATGCTGCCGTGTTAAGCTTAGGTTCGGGTTTCGGAATTCCAGTTTTACTGGGCGTATTGGTAGGAGTGATTCCCACATTGGCACTTTATCAGCTAGCACCTAACGCCAAAACTAAATTTGCTACTGAAGAATCAGCTACCATCAAAACCGAAATTCCAGTGGCGGCGGTAAAAGTAGGAATCAAGTGAATCAAGATTTTTTCATAGTGGCGGGTGCTGTTTGTTTTGGGTTGTTACTGTTACAAGTACCAGCAACATTAATTCTGCTTTCCCGCCTCTTCAAAGGGCCTTTTCGTCAACCTCCCGTTTCTCCCCTTTCGCCAACTCCCGATCTTGTCGGCGCAGTCAGCGTGGTAGTTCCCACCCTCAACGAAGCAAAGCGAATTTCTCCCTGTTTAGCTGGATTAAGTCAGCAAAGCTACGAAGTTAGAGAAGTTATTGTTGTCGATAGTTACTCTCAGGATGCTACCCCTGATTTAGTCAAAGCAACTCAGGAGAAAGACCCAAGATTTCGGTTAATTAATGACGATCCTTTACCCAAAGATTGGGTAGGAAGACCTTGGGCTTTACACAATGGTTTTCTCTACAGTTCTGAGCAAAGTGAGTGGATTTTAGGCATTGATGCAGATACTCAACCTCAACCTGGATTAGTAGCAGGTTTAGTTAAAACTGCCCAAAAACAAGGTTATGATTTAGTCTCTCTCTCCCCCAAATTTATTCTGCAAGATCTGGGGGAGTGGTGGTTACAACCTGCTCTTTTAATGACATTATTGTATCGATTCGATCCGGCTGGAACGGCGAATCAAAGCCCGGAAAGAGTAATGGCAAATGGGCAATGTTTTTTGTGTAAGCGATCGGTTTTAGCCGCTTTAGAAGGTTACACTAGCGCCCGCAGTTCTTTTTGTGATGATGTGACTTTAGCCCGTTATGCTGCTTTTCAAGGTTACAAAGTCGGCTTTTTAGACGGCGCAAAAGTGATTAAAGTCCGAATGTATGAAGGGATGGCACAAACTTGGACAGAATGGGGGAGAAGTTTAGATTTAAAAGATGCTGCTTCTTTTTCACAAATATTAGGTGATTTATGGGTGTTGCTGAGCGTTCAAGCTTTACCTTTACTAATAGCACTCACTTACTTTTTGATTTCTCCCTTTTTCTCTCTTTCTGCTTTTCCCTTTCGGCTATTGTTGGGATTGAATTTATTTTTGTTGGCGATTAGGTTTGCTTTGTTGTTGGCGATCGCCCCCTCCTACGATTTCACCCAAAGCAAAACTAATTGGACTTTTTGGCTTTCCCCTCTAGCAGATCCCTTAGCTTTCCTGCGAATTTTGCTATCCTCACTGTATACGCCTACTCAATGGCGAGGAAGGATTTATGGAAAAATTCAGAAGGAAGAGAGCCAAAAAATTAATGCTTTCAGTAATTGAAAATCTTTTAATTACTTCAGCTATATGCTAAACAATCCTTCAGTTGTATACGGACTTTTGGGCAGTTTAGGCGCAGGTTTAGCAACAACAATCGGCGCAATGCCCATTTTTTTTATTAAGCGCATTACTGATAAAATTCAAGGGGCAATGTTAGGATTTGGGGCAGGAGTAATGTTAGCTGCTACCTCTTTTTCCTTGATTATTCCGGGAATTGAAGCTGCTACTTCTGCCACGGGAAATAAGGTAATTGCGGCTTTAATTGTGGCAGCGGGTATTTTGTTAGGTGGCGTATTTTTGTGGTTTACTCATCGCAACTTTCCTCACGAACATTTTATTAAAGGTTCCGAAGGAAATAATCCGAGTAATTTGGCGCGAGTTTGGTTATTTATTTTGGCGATCGCCCTCCACAACTTCCCTGAAGGATTAGCTGTAGGAGTAGGTTTCGCTAGCGGCGAAGTCACACAAGGACTAACTTTAGCTGCTGGAATAGGTTTACAAAATATCCCTGAAGGTATGGTAGTTGCCCTATCCTTAGTCGCTGAAAAATATTCAAAATTATATGCTTTATGGATTGTATTAATTACTGGTTTAGTTGAACCTTTCGGCGGTTTAATTGGTGCTGGTGTAGTTTCTTTAGCTGAACCCTTAATTCCTTGGGGAATGGCTTTCGCCGCCGGAGCTATGTTATTTGTAATTAGTGATGAAATCATTCCCGAATCTCACCGTTTAGGTTATGAAAAACAGGGGACGATCGGCTTAATGTTAGGTTTTATATTAATGATGCTTTTAGATGTAATCTTAGGTTGATGAAGTGAAAGTAAGTTTGATTGTGAAAAATGTTGCAAAATTGGGCTTTGAGTTAACTTCAAACTCTCAATTAGTCTAATTCTTAAACCTCATAAATAGATTAGTTAATCTAATCTATTTAGATGCTACTTATGAACCGATTTGCTCGATAATAAAGATTAGTGTAACCGGAAGGTAATAATTCAATGTCATCACCACCTTGCTGGCAAGAAAGAGAATTTAGTGGGTTAGAAGATACTCCAAAACCAGGAAGAAGAAGAAAATGGCAGCCGGAGGATTTAGCTGAAATTGAGCGACAATTTAGAGACAGAACCGCGAACTTATAGTATTTGTCAGTTGTGTCAAATCTTAGCCACTTCCAGAAGAATCCAACTGAGTGAACGCCACCTCCGTAGAATCTTGAAAAAAACTAAATGATGAAAAGGCGATCGCCATCCAACCATAAATTGTTATTATATCATCACCACAAGTACGGGAGAATCTACTTTTTCATTCTAAATATTGAACAATACCGCAAAAATCATGGAAACACTAGAAACTATATTTAATAGTCTTTTGTACCCTTTTAAAATACCATTCTTGGCATCATCTCAAATTTATTGGTTATATGTACTTTCAACTATTTTAGTAGCAACAATAATATATACATTTAGATTAGGACATCAAGACAAAGAGAAAAGTTTTCTAGAATACCTTTTTCCGAAAAGCATTTACTTACATCCAACATCTATTACTCAATACAAATACTTTTTTTTGATTGCTGTTTTTGAGATATTTTTTGTAGTACCAACTATAATATTTTTAGAAAAGTTTGCCAATATAACTTGCCAAATTTTGATACAATTTACAGGCACTAATACACCTCTCTTGGTCACAAATCACTTACTAGAACAGAATATAATCTTTAGCATTTTTGTAGCATTATTAGGTGACTTTGCTAATTTTTTATATCATTATCTAGCCCACAAAATTCCTATATTGTGGGAATTTCATAAAGTACATCATTCAGCCGAAGTTATTACACCATTGACTGTATATCGAATTCACCCAGTTGAGATGTTGTTAGGTAACATAACAATAGTTATAATCACCAGTTTAGGAACAGGTATCTGGATGTATTTGTTTGGAACTGAGATGAAAGAGATATTAATTTATGGGGTGAGTTTTGAGATTTTTATCTTTTATTTAGCTGGCTATAATTTACGTCATTCTCATATCTGGTTAGCTTATCCTCAGTGGATTAGTCATATATTCATCAGTCCAGCGCAACATCAAATACATCATAGTGTAGACCCCAAACATTATGATAAAAATTTTGGTTATATTTTTGGATTTTGGGATTGGATATTTGGTAGTTTATACGTGCCAACCAATTATGAAAAACTAAATTTTGGTTTAGCAGATGAAGAATCAAAATTTTTTAATAGTGTCGCCAATCTCTTGTTACATCCATTAAGAGCAATTTGGCAGCGAATCAGTAAAAAGTCAGCTTGATTAAATTGCCAATTCAAATCAATTTCAAGCTTTTGGAATTTTATCCAATTTAATTTAGTTCGATTTGCAGGAATACTGATTGTTTCAAAGGAGTTATTATGAGCAAAAAAGCATTAAATTCAAACTATGAAAGCGTTGGTTTTCTTGAACATTTAGATACTAGAATAGAAAGTGTTTATGCTCAAAACAAGTGTATTCATCAGATATTTGTAGAGCAGGTGGAAAAAACACCTGATGCAGTAGCAATATTATTTGAAAACCAGCAATTGACCTACCGCGAGTTGAACACAAAAGCTAATCAACTGGCACATTATTTGCAAGCGATGGGGGTAATTCCAGAGGTAATGGTGGGTCTATGTGTAGAGCGATCGATCGAACTAGTTATAGGAATCTTAGGTATTCTCAAAGCTGGTGGAGCTTATGTTCCTTTAGATCCTGCTTATCCCCAAGAACGACTAGCATTTATATTAGAAGATACGCATTTAAAAGTAGTTTTAACTAAAACACAATGGCTAGAAATACTACCTGTTATTCCCGCTTCAGTGATTTGTCTAGATGCAGAGTGGCAGAAAATTGGGAAACAAAGCCAAGAGAATCCAGTATGTGATGTGACATCAGAAAATCTCGCTTATTTAATATATACTTCTGGTTCTACTGGCAAACCGAAAGGAGTACAAATGCCTCATGCTAGTGTTTGTAATTATCTTGAGGCGATCGCCAAAATTATCCCAGTTAACAACAAAGATATTTATCTTCATATAGCATCTTTCTCATTTACTGCTTCAGTCAGACAATTATTTTTGCCTTTATCCCAAGGTGCTACAACTGTTATTGCTACCCGCGAACAAACCAGAACTCCTCTGAGTCTATTTGAATTAATCCAAAACCAAGAGGTAACTATCTCTGATGGTGTACCTTCCCTGTGGCGTTACGGATTAATGGCTTTAGAAAGCTTAGATCCAAAATACACAAAAGCAATTAGCCAATCAAAACTAAGATTAATAATTTTTGGTGGGGAATTACTACCCTATCAACTAATTAAAAAGCTACGTAATCTCTTGAAAAACAACCCCCGCTTTTTTAATATTCTCGGTCAAACCGAAAGTATTGGAAATGGTTTTTATCTCATTCCAGAAGACTGCAATATTGAAGAAGGATATGTCCCCGTTGGTCATCCTCTCAAAGACATTCAGCAGGTTTATGTACTCAATTCGCAACTTGAACCAGTAAAAATTGGCGAGACTGGAGAATTACATATTGCAGGTTCTACCTTAGCTCGTGGTTATTTAAATCGAACTCAAGCGAATGCCGAAAAATTTATTACTAATCCTTTTAATCCACAACAAAAACTTTTCAAAACTGGAGATGTAGCTCGCTACTCCCCAGACGGCAATTTAGAAATTCTTGGTCGCATCGACTTTCAGGTAAATATTCGCGGAATGCGCGTTGAACTAGAAGAAATCGAAGCTGTATTGAAACTTCATCCATCTGTTCGGGAAAGTGTAGTTAGCCTCAGAGAAGATATCCCCGGAGATCAGCGCCTTGTCGCCTATATTGTCCCTAACAATCAAGCCTTAGATTTAACAAAAATCCGCAGTTTTATCGAGCATAAAGTACCAGATTATATGGTTCCTAATGCCTTTGTGCTAATGGAGAAACTGCCAGTATTACCCAATGGCAAATTAGACCGAAATAATTTACCTGCACCAAATATCTCTGCTGATATTCGTAAATTTGTCGCACCCCGTAACCCACAAGAAGAACTGATAGCTAATATCTGGGCGGAAGTTTTAAGATTAGAAAAAGTAGGGATTTATGACAACTTTTTAGAACTGGGAGGACATTCTTTACTTGCCAGTTTAGTTATATCAAGATTGCGCGAAGCTTTAGCCGTAGAATTACCAGTTAGCGTTTTATTTGAATCGCCAACCGTAGCCAGTTTAAGTGAAAAGATAGAAAATTTATCCCAGCAAAATCAGCCCGATCGAACCTTACCAATATTAGAATCTATACAGCGTTCTGTTGAATTACCTTTATCTTTGATTCAACAGCGATTTTGGATTCTTGACCAAATGGAAGGAGCCAACGCAGCTTACAATATTACTAGAGCTTTAAGTTTAGTTGGTTCCCTGAATTTAACCGCACTTCAACAAGCAATACAGTCAATTATTCAACGTCACGAAACTCTACGTACTTCCTTTGGCATCAGAGAAGGAAAACCCGTGCAATTTATTGCAGAAACTTTGCCATTCACCTTAGTATTAGAAGACTTAGAACCACTACCAAAAGTTAAACGACAAGCAGAATTAGAAAGATTAATTACCACCGAATATACAGAACCTTTTAATTTAAGCCAAGCACCTTTATTAAGAGTTAAACTGATTCGCTTAGAGTCAGATTCCCACGTTCTGCTAGTGACAATGCACCACATCATCTCCGATGCTTGGTCTATGGGAATTTTTCTTAAAGAATTGTCGAGTTTGTATGTAGATTCTCCCTTACAAGATTTGCCAATTCAGTATGCAGATTACGCTTACTGGCAACGTCAATGGCTGCAAAATGATATTATTAATACTCAGCTAAACTATTGGCTAAAACAGTTAGCAGATGCTCCACCAATTATAGAATTACTAACAGATTATCCCCGTTCTGCTGTTCAAACATTTCGCGGTAGTATCCAGAGGTTTAAGTTGGGTAATAACCTAACAAACAAACTGAAAAAATTAAGTCAGAAGTCTGGTACTTCTCTATTTATGACTCTGCAAGCGGCTTTTGTGACCTTTCTTTATCGTTACACTGGTCAAGAAGATATCGTTATTGGCTCTCCCATTACCAACCGCAACCGTCCCGCCCTTGAGTCATTAATTGGGTTTTTTGTCAACACTTTAGTTTTACGGACTCAGTTAAAAAATAATCCCACATTTAAAGATTTACTAGCACAGGTAAGACAGGTTGCTCTTGATGCTTATGTTCATCAAGATTTACCTTTCGATCGATTAGTTGAAGTTCTTCAACCACAACGCCATCTCAGCCATACTCCGCTATTCCAGGTGATGTTTGTATTGCAAAATTCACCAATAGAAAAACTGAATCTGGCAGGTTTGGATGTAACGCAGATCGAATTAGATAAACCGACAGCAGGAGCAACTTTTGATTTAACTTTGTCCATGCAAGAAATAGACTCAGAACTGAGGGGAGCATTTGAATATAATGCCAACTTATTTGATGATGATACTATTGCTCGGATGGTAGAGCATTTTCAAATTTTGGTAGAAGCTATTGTTAATAATCCAGATGAGCGAGTAGGACAAATACCATTACTCACCGCAGCGCAACAAGAGCAATTACTTGTGGAATGGAATCAAACTCACACTAGTTATTCTCATTTGTGTATTCATCAATTATTTGAGCAGCAAGTAGAAAGAACACCAGATGCGATCGCTATACAATGGGAAAATCAACAATTTACCTACCAAGAGTTAAATAATCGAGCTAATCAACTAGCAAATTATTTGCAAAAATTGGGTGTTGGTGCAGAAACTTTAGTGGGAATTTGTTTAGAACGATCGCCTAAAATCATCATAGCTATGTTAGGAATTCTCAAAGCAGGTGGTGCTTATTTACCTCTAGATCCTACCTATCCTAGCGATCGTTTAACGTTTATGCTCGAAGATGCACAAGTCTTTTTGTTGTTGACAGAACAGCAACTATCAGGAAAACTCACCAACGTTAAACAGATTTGTTTAGATAGAGATTGGTCTGTAATTTGTCAAGAGAACCAACAGAATTTAAATTGTTATACCACCGCTAATAATTTGGCTTATATCATCTACACATCCGGGTCAACAGGTCAACCTAAAGGGGTAATGGTTACACATCAAGGAGTTGTGCGATTAGCAGTCAATACTGACTATGTAAAGCTGCAACCAACAGATGTAATTGCACAAGTTTCTAATACTTCCTTTGACGCTGCTACCTTTGAAATTTGGGGAGCATTACTCAATGGTGCAAAAGTAGCAATTCTGAACAGAGAAATCATTCTATCACCGCGAGATTTTGCCAGCAGCTTACAAACCGAGGGAATTACCATCCTGTTTATTACTACGGCACTATTTAACAAAATTGTTCAAGAAGTACCGTCAGCATTTCGACATTTACGCTACTTATTATTTGGCGGTGAAGCTGTTGACACTCGGCGAGTAAGACAGTTGTTAGCAGTAGATGAACCCCAAAAATTGTTGCACGTTTACGGGCCTACTGAAAATACCACCTTTTCTACCTGGTATCATATCCAGCAGATAAAACCAAAAGCAGAAACAGTTCCTATTGGTCGATCGATCGCTAATACACAAAGTTATATACTCGATCGCTATCTACAACCAGTTCCTATTGGTGTTACTGGAGAACTATATCTTGGTGGAACAGGATTAGCTAGAGGATATTTGAATCGTCCTGACTTAACATCTGAGCGATTTATTTCTCATCCTTTTGTGGAAAATGAACGACTGTATAAAACTGGAGATTTAGCTCGTTATTTACCAGATGGAAATATTCAATTTCTCGGACGCATTGACCACCAAGTAAAAATTCGTGGTTTTCGCATTGAACTAGGCGAAATTGAAACCGTACTGAGTCAACATCCCCAAGTTCAGCAAGTAGTAGTTATTGTTCGAGAAGATGAGCCAGGAAATAAATATTTAACAGCTTATATTGTTAATGAAAATTTGACACTTACTAGTAATGAATTACGTCAGTTTCTCAAAGAACAACTGCCTGAATATATGATACCCTCTGCTTTTGCGATCGTCAAAACTTTACCCCTAACTCCTAATGGTAAAGTAGACCGGAAAGCCTTACCAAAACCAGAGACAACAAATTCAGAACTAGAAGCCACTTTTGTTGCACCTCGTACTTGGCTGGAAGAACAACTAGCAGAAATTTGGTGTACAGTATTACATTGCCAGCAAGTAGGGATTTATGATAATTTCTTTGAGTTGGGGGGACATTCTCTCCTGTTAACATCTATCATTTCTCGCATTCGAGAAAAGTTGTCTATAGAAATTCCTCTGCGTTCTTTATTGGCAGCCCCTACTATAGCTGAACTTAGTCAAGTAATCACCGCTATTCAATTGGAGACAGAAAACGAGAGTGCAAGCTGTATGACATTTGACATTTTGCCACCTCTTGTTCCTCAAGTACGAAACACTTATGTTCCCCTATCTTTTGCACAAGAATCTATCTGGTATTTACAACACTTAACTCCTGAAAGTTGCGCCTACAACAGCTTTGTTACTTTACGTTTTACAGGCTCTCTTTCTGCAAATTTTTTAGAATCTAGCTTCAATGAAATTATTCGTCGTCATGAAATATTACGCACAGCTTTTACTATCATTGATGGTCAACCTGTACAAATTATTAGCCCATCCCTAACTATATCTTTGGAGATTATAGACTTACAAAACCTACCTCATACAGAAAGAATATCTGAAGCTCAGAGACTCGCGGCATTAGAATACGATCATCATTTTGATCTAGCTTCAGTTCCTCTGATTAAGACAAAGTTATTGCAACTAACTCAAGAGGAATATTGGTTAACAATAAATATGCACCATATCATCACAGATGGATGGTCATTAGGGCTACTATTGGAGGAGTTACGAATAATCTACACAGCTTTTGCCAATGGTTTACCTTCTCCTCTACCTGAATTACCTGTTCAGTATGCAGATTTTACCCTCTGGCAACGTCAATACTTTAATGAAAAAGTAATAGAAAAGCAGTTGGCTTATTGGCTAGAAAAATTGACCAATACCTCACAAATATCTAATGGTTTTTCTAACATTCCGCCACAGGTGAGTAACAGTATAAGTGCATCTGTTTATTCTATAGTTTTATCTGCCAGTCTTGTGGCATCAATGGAAACTTTCAGCCGTTCTCGAAAAGTGACTCTATTTATCATTATTATGACTGCTTTAAAAATACTGTTTTTCAAGTACAGTGGGAAAAAAGATATTTTAGTGAGTGCAACAGTTGGTAATCGTAATGGAGTTGAAACCGAAAAAATGCTCGGTTGCTTTATCAATGAGATAATTTTAAGATCCCATCTTTCATCTGAGGAAACTGGATTGATTTTTTTAGAACAAGTGCAAGAAACTTTTATAGAAGCAATTAACAATAAAGAAATTGCTTGTCAAACAGTTATTGATACTCTAAAAACCAAACAACCGCTTAATATCTCAGCTTCACTTACTATGTTACCTCCAGAGAATTGGCAAGATTGGATGTTAGATGTAGGCTTTGTATCTATTGAGCGCGATCGCAACTTGTGGGAAGAGGCAGTTCCTTTAGAACTTTTTGTTTCTTCACCTTCTGCAAATAATCCCACTATTGAAATTAAAGTCTTGTACAGCACCGAGTTATTTACACATGAAACGATCGAGTTTATGTTTAACTATTACCAGGAAATTCTGCAAAAACTCGTCCAAGATCCAACTATCCAGATTTCTGAATTTGAAAAGGATCTAATTAATTAATAATCACGGTTGCTATGTTAGATCACAACTCACCAGAATTAAAACAAAAACCCAGCTTTGCATCACCTTTATTTAAGTGGACTGAGTATTTCTCCCATCAGGAAAGAGAGATAACTCAAAGTATGAACGTTTTTATCTTAATCTGGGTTGGTCAGGTGTTATCTCTGGTTGGTTCTCGCATGACCAATTTTGCTTTAAGTATTTGGCTTTATCAGCATACTAATTCAGCCACCCAATTTACCCTCCTAATTCTCTCCACAACTTTACCTACAATTATTATCTCTCCCATTGCTGGAGTAATTGTCGATCGCTTTCCTCGGCGCTGGATTATGATTATTAGTGACTTCTGCGCTGGTTTGTGTACCTTAACTATTGCCTGGTTATTTATCAATAATCACCTAGAAGTTTGGAGTCTGTGCTTAATTAGTGCTCTTAGCTCTAGCTTCAGTGCATTTCAAGCCCTTGCCTATTCTTCAGCCACTACATTATTAGTACCTAAAGAACAACTTAGTCGTGCTAGTTCCATGACGCAGATTAGGCTAGCTATTGCAGAAATTCTCTCACCTGCACTGGCAGCGGCACTGTTAGTAACTGTGCAAATTCCCGGAATTGTTGTCATTGATTTGGCAACTTTATGCTTTGCTTTGGTTTGTTTATTAGTGGTGAAATTCCCCGAAGTTAAAACCAAAGAAGCTAAAACAGAGGAAGTTGGTTTATTCTCTTCATTTTGGCAAGAATTATCCTTTGGATGGCATTATTTTATCGATCGCCCTGGACTAATTGGCTTAGTCCTTTTTGTCGCCATCACCAACTTTCTCATTGGCGGTGTTGAAGCTCTCACCACACCTTTAGTGCTTTCCTTTGCTTCTACACAAACACTAGGTACAATCTCTTCCATTGCTAGTTCTGGAATGTTAGTTAGTAGTTTCATTATGAGCTTATGGGGGGGACCACAACGCCAGATGAATCTTATATTTAACTCAATGTTTTTTTTCGGTATATTCTATGTCCTAGCTGGCTTACGTCCTAACCCCATTCTGTTTACTATCTCTGATTTCTTTATATTTTTTATCGTCCCCATTGTTAATGGTGCAATCCAAGTAATTTATCAAAAGAAAGTTGCTCCAGAAGTACAAGGAAAAGTCTTTGCCTTTCGCATAGCGGTTACTCAAGGTTTTCTGCCCCTTTCTTTTCTGCTGGCAGGACCACTAGCCGATCGACTATTTGAACCATTCATGCAAGCTGATGGATTAGCAGCAAATACTATAGGACAAATAATTGGTATTGGGCATGGTCGCGGCATTGGTTTAATGTTTGTCATCATGGGTCTATTTAGCATCTTTTTCACCTTCATTTCCTACTTGTATCCCCGTCTACGTCTACTCGAAGATGAGTTACCAGATAGTTCCGGCCTTTGAGTTTTCCATTAATTCTACTTCCTAAAATTGATAAGTAGTCGTACAAAAGAAAACGATACTGTAGCCATGATTACCCAGCGATTATCTTCAGACAATTGTCTTTCCCGCATTAGCTACTGGCACAGGTAAATTTCCCCTTGAGCAAGCAGCCAGAATTGCCGTTACTGAAGTTCAAAGGTTTTTGAATAACTACTTCAATGTTGAACAGGTTAAATTTGTTTGCTTAGATGAACAAGCTTACCAAGTTTATTCACAAGCGATCGCAGAAATTATTGGTCTTCGTTCCACAGAACAATTAGATCGCTCGATCGCAGGTTCAACATCTGTTGCATTACCAGCCTAAATATAAAGATGTAAGATTGCAGATTTCTTCAGCAATCTTACATCTTTATATAATGCAGTAAGGCAGAAATAACTTATCAGTTGAATCAGCTGAAAAAAAGATAAAAAGCTAACTATAAAAGCTTCTTTCCTTCTGCCTTCTTACATTAATCTACTCTTTCTAATTGCCAGAGAATTTGATTACCCTCTCGCCGCACTCTTGATACTACCCAGTTACGCCACACCCAGTTGTCGCCTCGACTAGTAACGGCGCTGGTGTGAATATCCATTAAGTCTGCTAATTCGGAACTGGTGATTAGGTAGCCTTTGGTGGCAATTTCATCAGCAATATGCAGAACTTCTACTAAATTACGTAGTTGCGTGACCCTAGCTTCACCAGACAAACTTTCTAGTGTCTCAGCCGTAGAAGAAATAGTCGCATCGGTCATAGTTAATTTGAATGTAGAAAGGTCAGGGGGTACTTCACTGGATTGTAACGTTATGTAACCAGATTGGACTGTTGTTGCCGAACTAAATGTTTCTAATGTTGGCGGTTGTTTAAGTGTTGGAGTGCCTCCCAAGGAAAAGTTCCGGGCAATTTCGTCGCAGCGTTCATTCCCGATGTTACCAGCATGACCGCGAACGTACTGCCAGTTAATTTTTGCCGTGTTTAGTCGATCGAGCGTTTCCCAGAGGTCTTGATTGAGTACAGCTTTCCCTTGCGCGGTTTTCCAGCCTTTGTTTTTCCAACCGTTTACCCATTGAGTAATGCCTTTTTTTACATATTCGCTATCAGTATAAAGAGTTACGGGTTGTTTTTGCTCGGTTTGGCTGAGGAATTCTAAGGCGGCGATCGCAGCTTGTAATTCCATGCGATTGTTAGTAGTGAGAGCTTCTGCGCCCCCCATTTCATAAACGGAGTCATCTGCAAAATAAACTACCACGCCCCAACCGCCAGGGCCAGGATTGCCGCTACAGGCTCCATCGGTGTATATGCTTTTAATTCGAGGAAAGGAAGACATCAAAATTTTCGGAATTCTTCGTTAATGCGATCGCTATCAGAACACAACTAAGTCGCTAAGTGCTAAAACTGCGAAATTATTTTATTACACTTCCTGAAGTTGAATCCGATCGCCTGGATTAGTTCCCTTTGCGGTTCTCAGCCAAGCAAACGATCGAACTCAAATTTTACGGTAGGTTGCTCAAGCGATCGCTTCTGGAAATCCGCTTGCTTAGTCATTGCGATCGCTCCTATTCCTATTCAAAGGCGGCACCCAGATTCGAACTGGGGGTGAAGGTTTTGCAGACCTCTGCCTTACCACTTGGCTATGCCGCCATCTTTTGGAATTCCTAGTGTATCAAACTAATACTTCTTTAGCAACTCAATTATGACTGAATTTGGCTACCATCTCAAACGGGACAAAAAAGCATTTTTTTCGCAATCAGAATTCTAAAAAATTATCCTGCTCATTCTCTATATTACTTAAGAAGTAGATTAGATCTGTCTTCTGGCTGTTGAACTACCTCGTAGACATCCCCGTTAATCGAGTATTTGTAAACAAATGTAACAATATTGCCGTCATAGCGGCTTGATGTCTTGACACCACAAAAATCAAACGATAGTCTGATACACATACCCGGGTAGAACAACTGAAATGAGTCAATTATGCAAGACAAACAAAAGGTTACGTTGTATCTTTCACCAGAGCTGCATCGTCAACTCAAAATAAAAGCCGCTATTGACTCAGAACCGATGTCAGCGATTGCTGAAAGAGCCATCATCTTCTACTTAGACAATCCAGAAATTGTGGGAGAAATAGAAGCTGCTCAGGGGCAAACGCATCGGGTTTACAGTTGTCCGGAGTGTACGGGTTCGCTAGTTATGAAGCAAGGGGAGTTAGCTTCCCTGAAAAAGCAGCCAGGTATATTGCCAGAAGAGGAGCTTTCCTCAGTTGAGAAGGTAACGGTGACAGAGGAATCTACTCAACAGGGAGAAGCTGAAGAATTAGTTCCTTGCTAAAGTCGATAAATAAATAATGACATTATTGCCCCAAGCAATAAGAGCAGGAAATAATTACTCTGGTACTGTCTGTATCGTCTCTTTAATTCGGTTGATATAAGTAGGTCGTGGCGAAATGAAAGAAGAGCTCAGCATCCTAGTACAAGCTCAATATCCTCTGATCTACCTCGTAACCTCCGAGGAAGAGCGGGCAGAGCAGGCGATCGCAACCATCGCGCAGATGAGACCCCAAAGAAGGGTGTTTGTGTGGACAGTAACGCAAGGCATGGTGGAATTTGGACAACCACGCAGCGTGCAGCACAACACAGTTTCACCGCAAGCGGCGATCGAGTGGGCAATGAATCGGCAGCAGCGAGACCCCCAGCGAGATTCTAGTATTTTCATCTTCAAAGATCTGCATCCGTTTTTCAACGATCCACAGACAACAAGATGGCTGCGGGATGCGATCGCCAGCTTCAAGGGAACTCAGAAATCCATTATCCTGATGTCCCCGGTGCAGACCATTCCGATCGAGCTGGAAAAGGAAGTTGTGGTTCTAGACTTCCCGCTACCGGACATGGCAGAACTGAACCAGGTATTGACACAGCAGCTAGAGCAAGGTGGACGAGGCAGAAAGGTAAGTACGGAAGCTAGAGAAAAGCTATTACGTGCTGCCTTGGGTCTAACCAAAGATGAAGCGGAAAAAGTTTACCGCAAAGCTCAAGTGACAGCTGGTCGCCTGACCGAAGCAGAAGTTGACATCGTACTTTCTGAGAAAAAGCAAATTATCCGCCGCAACGGGATTCTGGAGTATATCGAAGAAGATGAAACGATCGATGCGGTAGGTGGTTTAGAAGAACTGAAAAAATGGCTGATGCAACGCTCGAATGCTTTCACCGAGAGAGCAAGAGAGTATGGTTTACCCCAACCAAAAGGGATGTTAATTCTCGGAGTACCTGGTTGCGGTAAGTCACTGATTGCCAAAACTACCTCGCGTCTTTGGGGTTTGCCGTTGTTGCGCCTCGATATGGGTAGAGTGTATGACGGCTCAATGGTAGGGCGATCGGAAGCCAATCTTAGAAACGCATTAAAGACCGCAGAATCGATTTCTCCAGCCATTCTATTTATTGATGAATTAGACAAAGCTTTCGCCGGAAGTGCGGGTTCTGCTGATTCGGATGGTGGTACTTCTAGTCGGATTTTTGGTTCCTTCCTAACTTGGATGCAAGAAAAAACTTCTCCAGTGTTTGTGATGGCGACAGCGAACCGAGTAGAACGTTTACCGGGAGAGTTTTTAAGAAAGGGTCGTTTTGACGAGATTTTCTTTGTAGATTTGCCGAACGCCGAAGAACGTCAAGAAATTTTCAAAATTCACCTCACCAAACGCCGTCGAGATGTCGCCCGCTTTGACCTCGATCAATTGGCAAAAGTCTCTGATGGGTTTTCTGGTGCGGAAATTGAGCAGGCGCTAGTCGCTGCAATGTATGAAGCGTTTGCCCAAGAAAGAGAATTCACGCAGTTGGACATTATCGCTGCAATTAAGGCTACGCAACCTCTATCTCGCACTATGACTGAGCAAGTTACAGCCTTGCGAGATTGGGCGAGACAGCGTGCCAGACCAGCTGCCGCCTCCGTTGCTGAATATCAGCGAATGGAGTTTTAAAAAGCTTTCTCCTGCTCCCAACAGGATGAAAGGCTAGCTTAAGCTAGCAATTTCTGACCAAAAAAAACAAAATGTTGTTGTTTGTTTTCTAGTTTCTCTAGGAGGAATCCCAATGTCTCACTTTAGCACACTGCGTACCAAAATCACCGACGCTGAAATCCTGAAAACTTCTTTGCGCGACCTGGGCATCTCTGTGAAGAACAATGCAGATGTTCGTGGTTACAATGGACAGCGGGTTCGTGCTGACTTGGTTGCAGTTCTCGAAGGCGAATATGATTTGGGTTGGTCTCGCAACAGCGATGGTACCTTTGATTTGATCGCTGACCTGTGGGGCGTTGCTAAGAAGCACAACCAAACCGAACTGATCAATTCTATCAATCAAAAGTATGCTGTGAACAAGACTTTGGCTGAAGTTAAGCAACGTGGTTTGCAAAACGCCAATGTCAAACTAGTAGTGCAAAAATAATTGCTCTGCGCGTTCCCAAGCTCACGGGTTAACGGCTGATGTTAGCCCGTTTCTCTACTCAACAGCAGATCAGATAGATGGAATTATATTGTGGATTAAAAAGGCCAGTCTAAAGACTGGCCTTTCTCGTTCAGGTACGTTGTTACGCTTTAGCGCCTTTAAGCAACTGCGGCAATAGCTTGGGGCCAACGACCCATTGCTTTGCCGACGATCGCCAATTCTTGCATTAAGGAGTCAAAGCGATCGGGCGTAAGAGACTGTGGCCCATCGGATAGCGCCTTAGCGGGGTTGGGGTGAACTTCGATCATTAAGGAATCAGCACCGATCGCGATCGCCGCTTTCGCCGTATCCGGGACATAAGTCGCCCATCCAGTACCGTGACTGGGGTCAATCATAATCGGTAAGTGAGTTAACTTTCGCAAAACAGGCACAACTGCCAAATCTAAAGTATTGCGGGTGTATTGACGGTCAAAAGTCCGAATTCCCCGTTCGCAAAGAATTACATTCGGATTGCCAGAAGCTAAGATATACTCTGCCGCCATTAACCAATCTTCAACGGTAGCGGACATTCCCCGTTTCAACAATACAGGTTTTTCTTGAGCGCCCACCTTCTTCAATAAAGAGAAGTTTTGCATATTGCGGGCACCAATTTGCACCACATCAGCGACTTCTGCAATTATTTCCAGTTCAGCAGCGTCCATGACTTCCGTAATGATCCCTAAACCAGTTTCTTGTCTAGCAGCTGCCAATAATTCTAAAGCACTTTCCCCGTGACCTTGGAAAGCATAAGGAGAAGTCCGCGGTTTATAGGCCCCACCCCGGAGAAACTGCGCCCCGGCAGCTTTAACTCGCCGTGCAGTTTCAATAATCATTTCCTCATTTTCCACGGAACAAGGGCCAGCCACTACTACCAAAGGATGCTGTAAACCAAAGTAAACCGTGCCATTAGGAGTAGAAACTGGTACTTCGCTGGCTTCTCCGTGACGGTACTCCAAACTCGCCCGTTTGAAAGGCTGTTCTACCCGCAGGACTTGTTCAATCCAAGGGCTAAGTTCCTGCAACTGTAAAGGATCTAGCTCAGCTGTATCGCCAACTAAACCGATTACTACTTTGTGCTTACCGAAAATTGGTTCTGGTGTCAGTCCCGAGTTGCGTAATTCTTCGCTAATGCGGGCAATTTCGCCTTCTGGTGAGCCGACTTTCATTACTACAATCATGGGAGAATTTCCTGTTAACTCACTTGGGTTTTACTTAAACTTAGGTAGCCGCTAGTTCTGGATGAAGGTGAAAGGCTAAAGTTTTCAGAGAAAAATCAAATTTTAACTCACTAAGCAGTGCCAGTACACTTCATCCTTAAGTACGGCCGATCATTTATAATCCTGGCAATTACTCGATTTTAAGGAAATTTTCGGTTTAGCAGGGCTAATCTCAGATTAGTTTTTCTGCTTTGCCGATCGCCATGCTTCCGTCAAACGTCCAAAATTGGTGGTAAACTCTCGCCAACCCAGAATACTTCCTGGTCTCTCTTCGTCCCAAGATGCTGAGATTGCGCCATAGCTTAACCCCAAAACACTTAAACCGAAAAAGCCCATGCTGACTAGCACGACTGCAATATTCGGCAGTTTGAACCAAGCATGAATTACCACAAAATAACTAATAATGAATGTGGAAATGCCAAAAACTGTAGGAATACCAGAAAATAATCCCATCCGCCGCAGCATTCTTTGGCTGACAACAGCTGGGATTTCTGTTTGCTCTTTAGCACTAGTTTTCGTTGCAGCTTGGCTTTTCGCCTCCACCACCTTTTCAGGTGTTTTTTTTGGCGTTTTTTTCCGATTCTTTTTTGGCTCAAAAGGTAAGCGTTCCTTACCTGATGAAGCATCCTGCGGATTACGACCAGATTCTTGATTGGATTTAGATTCCCCGGACATATTTTTTAACCACGAATGCCCAAGCGACCAATTAAAGCTTGATAGCGTTCTTTATCCTGTTTATTAATGTACGACAACAGGCGTTTCCTTTGACCAATCAGTTTTAACAATCCTCTTCTGGAGGAGTGGTCTTTCTGATTAGACTTCAGGTGTTCGCTGAGGCGGTTAATCCGTTCGGTTAGCATGGCAATTTGCACTTCAGCAGAACCTGTATCGGTTTCGTGGACTTGGTAATCAGTAATTAGTTGGTGTTTACGCTCTTGAGTCAGGGCCATGAATGAAATGTATTTTAATTAATTCAGCAGTCTACTATATTATCACAGCTGACTGATGGTTAATCAGTTTGTTGTAAACGCTTCAGCGTTATCGCACTGAAGTGCTTACAACGAACCTTAATGCCACACGAAGATTTTGGCTTCGTATTCACCTAAGTCGGTAATTAAAGTATCTTCGTTAACTTCTGTGTCGTAGTCGTAAGTCCATTCGTGCCAAGTTCCGTTAGCTGGAAAATTAGGAATTTGGTACTCGCCAAGGAAATTGTCAGAGAAATTGGCGACAACAACTATGCGAGAACCTTCGCCATTCCAACGGCAGAAAGCTAATACTCGATCGTCGGCATTTTCATAGAAAAAGTCGATGTTTTCTGTGTAAAGGGCATGATTGTTTTTGCGTAGATTAATCAATCCCTTGATGTAATTAAATAAGTCTTGGTTTAACTCATTACCTAATAAACTCCATTCAATTTTTGCGGGTTCAATAGTTTTATATTTGTATTCACCAAATTCTTCTCCCATCCACAACATAGGAATTCCGACAGCAGACATTACTAAAACTGCGCCTAATTTTCTGCGTTTAAATGCTGCCTCATCAAATATTTCTCTGTCTGCTAATTCTGCCATTACATGATTGTGGTCATGATTGGTTAAATAATTAACGACGTTTGTTGCACCCATAAAACCTTGGCGTTTGCAGTCTAAGGCATCTTTGAGACGTTCTAAATCGAAAGTGTCGCCGCAAATATGTTCGACAATACAAGCGCGAAAACTGTCATGCCAACAAGAGTCCATTGGGCCATCTATGTTGGTAATACTGGTAGTTTCAGGGATGTGTTCGGCTATGTTAATAAATGGTTTTGCACCAGCGGTTTTTTTGGCTTCTTGGGTAATCCAGTGCATAAAATCGTAGTTGGCAATTTGTCTTGCTGCGTCGTAACGAATGCCGTCAAGATGATATTCTCTTACCCAATATCGCACGACATCACCCATGAACCAACGGGCGGGATAGCATTGGTAATTTTCGTCATAGTGTTCGTAATTAAATTCTGGGCCCCAGTTATTATCGGGGTCGCGGGGTGAGTGATGGTACCAATAATCGTGGTCAATTTGGGTTAGGGGACTTGATGCTTCGGAATGATTATAAATCCCGTCCATCAATACTCTAATTCCTCTAGCATGGCATTCATCTATTAGGGATTTTAATTCTGCGGTTGTGCCATAGCTGGATTCGGTGGCGAAGAAGTAACGGGGGTTATATCCCCAGCTATAATCGCCGGGATATTCTTTAACTGGCATTAGTTCGATCGCATTAATTCCCAAATCACAAAGGTAATCCAATTTATCAATTACGTCTTTATATTTACCTCTGACATATCGATCGGGTTCTCCCCCAGAAAAGTCTGCTATGTGCATTTCATAAATTACTAAAGCATGATCTGGTGGTAAAGGTTTGTCATCATGTTTCCAAACATAAGTATCAACAATTTTTTCGCCGTCTTTAATCTGAACTATGCCGTTTTGAGTAGAATTATCTATGTCTGTGGCATAAGGATCGACAATATCTACCCATTGGTCTGGTTCTAAAAACCATGATTGAGATTGAACCCGAAATTTATAATGATAACTTCCATCTTTCAGTTCTACTTTGGTGCGAAAGAAACCATCTTTGCCTTTTTCCATTGGGATTTCTTTCCAGTTGGAAAAAGAACCGATTAAGGCTGCACCTTGGTTATAAGGAGCAAATAGTTTAAATTCAATTAAACTAGTCATAGTAATTATTTGGTTAGAAAATGCTTACAAGGGTATTCTCCAATTTAAATCTCATTTCTAAAATCAGCCGCAAGAAATAAGTTGACTTGTTGCGTATCCTTCTAAAGAGAGAACTAATTATTATTCAATTGCTTGACTTAACCAAGATATCGCACTTCTAATCCAATCTTCGGCGTTTTTACTTTTAGCGATTAAACCATCTTCACTGACAGCTTTTATGGCTTTTGCTACTTCGTTGTGAGTGTACCCTAAAGCTAACAAAGTCATTTCTACATCTTCGATGATTGCTGCGTCAGGGCCGGAGGGAATAGCTTTAGAGAGTCCGGTTTCTGTACGCCATTGAGATAGTTTAGTTCTTAATTCTAAAGCCATGCGTTCCGCGGTTTTATTGCCAACTCCGGGAGTTTTAGTTAAGGCGCGAATGTTTCCGGTAACAATTGCTTGGACTAAATCTGGTAATCCTAGTGTGTCTAAAAGTGCGATCGCCAGCGCCGCCCCAATGCCACTAACACTAATTAACTGACGAAATAAGTCTCTTTCCGCTGGGGAACTAAAGCCATATAAAACCGCTTGTTCTTCTTTAACTTGATAATGAGTAAAAACTTGAATTGTTGCGCCAACTTCGGGCAATTGCTGAGCGAAATATGAGGGAATTTGTAACTCGTAACCTATAGAATTCACCTCTAAAATTAGCGTCCAGCGATTGCCACTAACTTTAAAAATGCCTGCGATCGATCCTTTCAGATAGGCAATCATTTAAAGAAACCAAAGTAATATAAACCTTCCAAAATTCCGGCAGCGTAATATGATTTAGCTTGGTAACGGTAATCTGCCGGATTAATTTCACACCAGCGTAATAATTCCGGTTGGGCATTACCAACAATTATGCCCCTTTCTCGATCCATACTAAACAAAGCTATATCATTCCCTGAATCACCACAAACTACGGTTTGAGTAGGCGAAATATCCCAATGTTGACGGAGAAATTGCATTGCTGCGCCTTTATTACCGCGTCGGGGAATAATGTCTAAATCTTTGCTGCCACTGTAAATTAATCTTACATTTAAGCCGCGTTTTTGTAATAAATCTTCTAGCTCAGAAAGGACATCTGCTGCTACAATTTCTGCGAGAAAATAACTAACTTTGAAAGGGCGTTGTTCGGTTTCTGGTTGCGGAGTCAAATCAGCGAAATGAGAAGCGGTGTTAATTACTAATTCCCGATCCCAGCCGACCATCATTTTTTCTGACCAAGAGGGGTCTGGGTCATTATCGACATGGTAATAAATTTCTGTACCAACAGCAGTGACTAAAGCATCTGGGACTAGCAAATTTTTTTCTTCTGTTAGTTGTTGGTAGAGGGTTAGCGATCGCCCCGTAGTGTAAACAATCTTGGTATCATACTCTTGACGATGTTGTTTTAACTTTTGGTTAAGTTCTGCTAAAGATTGGTCATCGCCCACTAGAGTATTATCCAAGTCAGTAACAAATAAAAATTTAGCCATATTGACCTCTAGATGAAATATTACCTAAATCAAACATACAAAATGAAAAATTAAAAAAAGAGATTTGCACCTCAATTTTTAACTTTTCATTTTGATTTTTCATGTTTCTTTAGGTACGGGTTTGCCGATACCGTTATTGAAGCGATTGCGCTGCCTCTTGTGCTTGAGTAGCAGATTTAGTATTTCCCTGTTGTTTAAACAGTTCTGCTGCTTGTTGGAAATCCTTAATTGCGGCTTGATTATTTTTCAAATTGTAATAAGTCACACCGCGATTAAAGAATGCTTCCGCAAAATCTGCTCTCAGTTCAATTGCCTGAGTATAATCTTGAATCGCTGCTCGATCGTTTTTCATTCTATTATGAGCAATGCCGCGGTTGTAAAAGACTTTGGCATCTTTTGGGTCAATGCGTGCCGCTTCATTGTAATCAGCAAGGGCTTTTTCATGTTGACCTAAATCATCGTAAGCATTGCCCCGATTAGTCAAAGCCCTGGCATTATTGGGATCTATCTTCAATGCTGCGGTACTATCATCGATCGCCCCTTGGTAATCTTTTAAAAAATAACGGGCAATACCACGCTTGATATAAGCCTCAGCATAATCAGGCTTTAACTTAATTGCCTGAGTATAATCTTCGATCGCCTCTTTGTACTGCCGTTGTTCGGCTTTAATTGCACCTTGACGGTAATATTCCTCCGCTGAGATCTGCGATTCCCCTGGCTTGGGAGTAGTTTCCGTAGTTGGAGTTGCTTGACCGGGCGCAGGAGTAGTTTCCGTAGTCGGAGTTGCTTGACCGGGCGCAGGAGTAGTTTCCGTAGTTGGAGTTGCTTGACCGGGCGCAGGAGTAGTTTCCGTAGTTGGAGTTGGCGTATTTGTAGAGGAACCTGCGGGAACTTCTGGTGTTGCGGGAACCACTTGGGTTTCTCTAGGGGTAGAACTAGGAGAAAGGGAAGGCTTTTCCGACTCTCCAGAAGTTGGTTTCTCTAACTCTTCCTGAGTTGGATTGGATTCTCTCTGGGTAGGTTTTGTTTGTGCATTGACATCTAAACAGGAGATGCTACCCAGAAAAGTAACAATACCTAAAATTGTGATTGATTGGTGAATGAGTTTCATGTTTGTAACCAATCGGCTTGGTAGTCAGTATAAGCCTAGACTTGATTGAGATTAACATTGTTGCCCAATAGGATATCAGGGTTTAGCACTTTATTTGAGCAATGTTTGCCAAAAAATTTTTATTTGTTTGATTGGTAATCACATTGCGATCGAATTTACAATCTAAATTGCGTGTTGGTTACTTAATGTTAAATCTGCTAGTTTGACTTCTTGCTAGGGATAGATTTTTATCAGAATTGGGCTGGAATAGAGATAATATTTTGGTAAGCTTGAATTGTTTGTTGGGCTATTGCTTGCCAACTATAATTTTTCATGGTTAATTCTTTTGCTTTTAGTCCTCTTCGCTGAATTTCTGCTGGATTTTGAAGTGCTAAATGCAATGTTTCTGTTAGAGATTCTACAGTTCGATCGCACACCCAGCCAGCTTCCGCAGCCAAAATATCCGACCAAATGTAAACTCCGCGAGAAATACAAACAGGTGTTCCTGCTGCCATTGCTTCGACTACAGCAATGCCGAAATTTTCGTAATAAGATGGCAATACGAATAAGTCGGCATTTTGTAAGAGGGAAACTTTGCGATCGCCCGTGACAAAACCTGTTATCGTTACTTTGTTTGCTAAGGCAGTGGAAATTTGCGATCGAATTTTCGCCTCATATTCTGGATCTTGCGGATTCGATCCCGCCAACACAAAATGAAAATCAATCCCGGAATTTGCCAAATTTTGCAAAGCTGGAATTAGTAAATCCAAACCCTTTTTCGGATCGACTCTGGACATGAATAAAATTACCGGAGACGGCAAATTAGCAAATTCGGTTTCTGACTTTTCCAGAATTGGCAAATTCACCCCTAAAGGAATCACTAAATCTTTAGTTTTCACCCCAAATCTTTCGGAAACCTTAGCTTCTTCCAAACTAGTAAAATGAATCGCAGAAGCCCCAGCTAGATTAGGTTTTTCTAAGAAAGCAGCATAAATTTGTTTGAGAAACTTTTTCTTCTGTAAATCCGCCGGATCGAGAGTTCCCAAAGGTCGCAAAATATAAGGCAATTTTTGGTTTCTGGCAATAGTTGCTGCCACAGAACACACTGGAGAAAATAAAGCATGAATATGCGCTAAATCATAATTTTTGGCATTTTCATTTAACCATTGCAGCAAATCTAAAGAGAATTTGTATCTGCGAAATGGAGAACAACGAAAGTAACGAATTTGATAACCATCTTGTTCTACCGGACAATTTAAAGGCACATCTAAAGGCGGTTGTCCAGTATCTCCGTTACTATTTGTAGTCAGAATCGTGACTTCAATTCCAGCTTTTGCTAAAGCATTAGAAAGACCCAAAACCATCTGACTAGGGCCGCCATAAACTAGAGAAATAGAGGGAATAATTTGGAGGATTCGCATTTAATTGTTATCAGTTATTTGTTTGTAAAAATCTAATATTCGCTTAGCTAAAGCTTTATTGGTGTATTGATTCATAGCTTTTTCATAACCCAAGTTCGCCAATTTCTCTTTTAATTCTGGCTTGTCCATTAGGTTGATTAAACATTTTTGCAATTCCCCAACATTGCCTTCAGGAAATACTAACCCCGCCTCACCAATTACATTAGGAATTTCTCCCGAATCAGAACCAATTACCGGAACTTGGCAAGCCATTGCTTCAATTAAAACATGACCAAATTGTTCTTTCCAACCAGCAGCAGTTAAGGTTTTGAATTGATAAGTTGTTTGAGATGGTAATACTAAAGTGTGCATTAAATTGATGTATTGGTAAACGCGATCGTGCGGCACACTTTCCACCAAAATCAACTTTCCTTTAATTCCTTTTTCCGCCGCTATTTCCAACAAATTTGACTGCAAAGGCCCACGTCCTAATAATAACAATTTCCAAGATTTCTCCGCTAAATTTGCTAAAGCTTCCACTAATGTAAGTAAACCTTTTTCTTCCACAAATCTACCGACAAAACCGACGACGAAATCACCTTCTTGAATTCCTAGTTCCTTGGCTAATTCCGGTTGAGTTTGCGGCTTAAATAAACTTTCATCAACACCCAGTTGCGGCATAATTACCATTGGCCCTTTGTAGCCTCTTTCTCGTAGAATGTCTACCCCATCTTTGTTACCAACAACTATGCCATGAGTATTTTTAAGATTGTAAGACTCTAGTAATGAAATGGGAAATTTTAAGTTGTAAGGAAGATTCCACCAAGTAAAAAAGACATTTTTTGCCTTTAAACCCAGCAGTTTATTCAAAGTAATAAATTCAGCATAAGCTAAAGCTTTGGAACCTTGTTCAACTTGAATAATGTCTGGTTTAAATTCGCGTAACAAAGGAATCAAATCTGCGCCAAAAGTTAACAAACCTTGGTTGTTTTTGCTAAAATTAGAAATTGGTACTACCCGGAAAGAACCTTCTTGTAAAGGCTGAGTTTCAATTGTTTTATTTTGCACTCCTCCAGGTTGCCAAATTTTAGGAGTAACTACTGTGACTTCGATTCCTGATTCTAATCGAGATAATTCTCTTAATTTCTCGCGATTCAGGTCAACAATATAAGTATGGCTAGCAACTAGAATTCTCATATTTTTTGGATAATTTATTGTTGTTTTTTGTCTTAATAGAAGAACCTATTACTCTTTAACCAAATCTTGTTTGGTGTAGATTTGTCCTTTATTCCAAGTAGATTGAATTACTGTACCTAAAGCTTTAAAAAAGCCTAAACTGTAAAATCCGGCACGAGTAATAATTTTTAATGCTGAACCGCTTTTATGACAAGGTGGGCGACCTAGTACGTGACAATCAAATAAACGGTAAAATAGTCTTAATTGTTGGTCAATTGTGAGATTTTTCATGCCCATTAAGAAATGATTGTGGTAGAAAGTGAGTTGATATTTTAGCGATCGCGTACTAATATCATGACATCCACCAGTTTCTTCTCCCAAATGTACCAAATAAGCCTCTGGGTCATACCAAATTTTATAACCTGTTCTTCGCAATCTTAAACAAAAATCCGACTCTTCTCGCACCGCACTACCGCGAAATCTTTCATCAAAATACAACCCATGTTTGCTGAAAATTTCCCGCCGAAAAGACATATTACAACCTCTTGCCGTAATCACTTGTTGCGGTTTTGTTGTATGCACTAAATCAATGTAATACCAAGCAATTCCAGGGTCCATTGCTTGCGGTGGTAAATATTCAATTGTATAAGCTTCATCTGGTTTTTCTCGTTGGGAGTCTGCCAATTTCATGCGATCGAAAACTCTCCCCGCTACTGCCCCAATTTCGGGTTTTTCCATATAGTTACGGGCATGATTTTTTAAACAATCAACTGGCATTTCCACATCATCATCAATAAAGTAAATAATATCTCCAGTTGCCCGCCGAACTGCATAATTTCTCGCCCCTGGTAAACTTGCCCAATCTAGACGATACCAGTGAATTTTACCGTTATTAGCTAACTCTTCTAAATAAGTTTGAGTTTCTGGTTGATGGGTTTTAGTTTGATCGACTACAATGATTTCAAAATTGGGGTAGTCTTGTTTTAAGACATCTGCGATCGTTGCCCGCAAAGCTTCTTCACGTTGATATGTAGGAATAACTACTGAGATTGGAGGGAAATTCATGTTTTTATTTTCCTTTTACAGTTTTATAATTAGTTTAAGCTTGTTTTTTCAGCAATTTACCGAAAATTTTGCTTAAGAAATTATCCAAATAGATAAAGGCGATTACATAAACTGTTAATACAGCTATCGTAATCAGCAGTACGGGAAGAATTTTCAAGTAAGAGTTGAGATTAATTTGTTTAGTTAAATAGGGCAGTAAGACAAAATACAAAGGTTGATGTACCAGATAAATTTGGTAGGAATAGATTCCCATCAAAGAGAGTAAAGATAAACCTTTTGTTAACAACTTTGATTGGCTTCCCTTGTCAAACAACCAATAGCAAGCTATGAAGAAAAAGGGAGTAAATAACATATCAAAGCCCAGCATATATATTATATCTACTCCGGCAACAGCTAAAGCGGCGTAAAGACCTAAGCCAAGGACAAAAATAATGCTTGTTACTGTAAAATCTACCTTCCTAAAAGAGTTATGGTTATTGTAAATAAATCCCCAATACAAGCCTAAACAAAGCTGGAAAAAATAACTACCTAGAAAGTTATTTTGCAGGAAAACCATAAAAGTGTCGGAATCTTGGATAAAGATTAGACAGAGCAGTTTATTGAATGTGCCTAACGCGATGCCTAGCAGTAAAATTTTAGTTGGGTTATTTTGGCAGACTTTAAAGATTAGCGGTGTAACTAAATAAGCTTGCAAAATTACAAAGAAAAACCAGAAGCCCGGATTAAATACACGAAATGTTTTATAGCTTGCTACTCCAAAGAAAATTAATATCCCATCTGTAATTGATTTGATTTCGATGTCTTTGAATAAAGAATAAAGTAATAAAGTAACTAGTACTGCCAAAATATAGGTTGGGTAAAGTCGGACTAATCGCTTTTGTAACCAAGGAATCCAATTAGTAGTAATTTCACTTAGTTGATTCTTTTTCGCGATCGCAGCTAAAGCATAACTAGTATTAAAGCCAGCCATAACAAAAAAGATATCCACAGCGGCATAGCCTACTTTAGCGCCAAGGCTATCTAACAGGGAAACTAAAGGGATGCGATCGGGATAGTTTTGAAAAAAATGAAACAAAAGGATGCCTAAAATCGCTAACCCTTTCGTATAATCTATCCAATCCCAACGTTTTTTTGCTAAATTATTAGTAGACATAAAATTTTATACTTTACGACGTTTTTTCTGCTTATCTTTAATTGGTATTTCCGGTAACAATTTTTCCTTTTCTTGACGTTCAATTTCCGGCAATCTTACAAGTACACCAATAATAAACCAGTAATAAACTGCCACTGGGTCTGTATCTAATGGATACCAATAGGTGTTATAACTAATTACCAAAATGAAGACCCAAAAACTGGCGGCAAAACTGCGTAAATTCGGTTCCTTTACCGATCGATAAGTTTTGAAAGTGACATAGGTAATAGCAGTAACTAAGCCCAAAAATCCCATTACTCCCAAAGGCCCAAGTTCAAAGAGCAACTTAGGATAATAAGTTTCAATCAAAGCATCCGCACCATAAGCACGCGCCGAGTTAGTTGCCCTACCTATTCCTGAACCGAAAATGCCGCTTTGTCCCTTAGAAGTAAACTCAGCTTGATGAGCGATAAACTCAGTGGGAGGAGAAGCATTCCAACGCCCAACAAAGCTATCAATTCTTTCTTGGACTACATCAGGGAACATAGCCGAGCCAATAGCTGCTAAGACACCTATGCCGATCGCAATAGGTATAAAACGTTTCAGATTGGCTACTTGTCCAGTGAGAATTAACAAAATTATAAATACTACAGGAACAAGAGCCAGAGCAATTCTTTGACCAGAGATGAAAGAATTGATAATCACCACCCCCATACCAGCTAAACCCGCCATTCGCCAAAGAGGAGAAGGATCGCTAAAAGCAGTGGCATAAGTTAAAAAAGCATTAGAAATCAAGAACCAAGCCCAGTGCCAAGGAGAGACAAAAGTCCCAGGTAAGCGAATCATACCGACATCTGGGCTAAAGACTAGCGCCCCACCGACTAAACACCTAGCATCTAGAGTAGCCTTAAACAAATCTTCTCCAGATAGTCCCCTAGTTCCTTCACATCTACCGCTGCTGAGAAACTGGTATTGAATCAAGCCTAAGATACAACAGATCAGAGCTAGAACTACGTTGAGGCGAGTCAAAAATAGTAATTCTTTTTTAGTTCGGATCAGATAGTAACCACAGGTAATCAGAGGAAGATAACCCAATAGTGCTTTCAGACCCAATAAGCCCATAATGATAGGTTGACCATTTCTACAGGTTACTTTTACTCCTCGTGGCAAACTAGCACATAGGGGGGCAAATTGCTGCGGCAGGTTGACTGCTAAAAGAGTCAGAATAGATAAACCTAAAATAATAAAAAATGGGGTTCTGATAGCTTTAGGAATTATGAATAGTTGTTTTTTGCGACTATATTCTTGATAAATGCTAAATGCTGCCGGAATAAAGAAAGCATCTTTGGCTAATTGAAAGATGGCATTACCACCTGCTAGCGCATAGACCACAGTACCGCCAAAGGGCATATAGATTAGGAAAGCCCAAAGTGCTTGGCGGGGGTATTTCGAGGAAAGAACCAGAGAAGTAATGCCGAGAGTGACTCCCGCAGTAGCTTTTGGGCCACCGATCGGAAAAAGTAATAATCCTAAAAATAGGGAACCAAAAAAGGTAGAACTAGCCAAGCTAATAAATTCCTGTCTGGCTTTGGCTGCTTGGCGCTTAAGTGCTAGTTGCTCCTTTAAACTAAGTTGAGGAGTTTCGGGAGTAGCAGTCTGTTGTTTAGATTTTCGCTGAGATTTTAGTTTGGATTTTGACTTAGATTTGGGCTTAGGCATGATGGCAGTGAAATAGACTGCTGTTTGATTTTTGAGTTAGGAGTGCGATCGCTTTGCCAAAAGATCGCAAAATAGTTAAATACTTCCTTTAGATTGATGAATGCACCTGCGGATACTGTTATAGCACTCAGGACAAGACTCGACCAGTCAAGCCATTGCTAAATAACAGTCCTTAATTAAGACTGCCCAAATTCCCATCAACAATCACCAATTGATAAGGTAATAAGTAACCGAGAATTAAGAGATTTATGTTTGATGCGCTTGCCGATCGTTTAGAAAGTGCCTGGAAAAAGTTACGGGGACAAGACCGCATTTCCGAAAGTAATGTTCAAGAAGCTTTGCAGGAAGTGCGCCGCGCCTTGCTAGAAGCAGATGTCAACCTGCAAGTAGTCAAAGATTTTGTGGCTGAGGTGAAAACCAAAGCCCAAGGCGCAGAAGTAATTGCTGGGGTACGCCCTGACCAACAGTTTATCAAAATCGTTCATGACGAATTGGTAGCTGTGATGGGGGAAAGCAATGTTCCTTTAGCAGAGGCGAAAACCAAACCCACTGTTGTGTTAATGGCGGGTTTGCAGGGAACGGGTAAAACCACGGCTACGGCTAAGTTGGCTTTATATTTAAAGAAAGAGAATCGTTCTACCTTGTTGGTAGCTACTGACGTATATCGTCCAGCGGCGATCGATCAGTTGGTAACATTAGGTCAACAAATTGAAGTACCCGTTTTTGAATTGGGGAAAGATGCCGACCCAGTAGAAATTGCCCGTCAAGGGGTGGAAAAGGCAAAAGCGGAAGGTTTTGATACGGTAATTATCGATACTGCCGGACGCTTGCAAATTGACCAAGAGATGATGGCAGAGTTAGCCCGGATTAAACAAACCGTGCAACCTGATGAAACGCTGTTGGTTGTGGATGCGATGACGGGACAAGAGGCGGCGACGCTGACTCGGACATTCCACGAACAAATTGGGGTAACGGGTGCGATTCTCACTAAACTGGATGGTGACACCAGAGGTGGGGCGGCGCTTTCGGTAAGGCGAGTTTCTGGTCAACCGATTAAGTTTGTCGGTACTGGGGAAAAAGTTGATGCTTTACAGCCTTTTTACCCTGACCGGATGGCTTCCCGGATTTTGGGGATGGGTGATGTGTTGACTTTGGTGGAGAAGGCGCAGGAGGCGATCGATTTCACCGATGCTGAGAAGATGCAGGAAAAAATCCTCTCGGCTAAGTTCGACTTTACCGACTTCCTCAAGCAAATGCGATTGATGAAAAATATGGGATCTTTCGGGGGACTATTAAAAATGTTGCCCGGAATGCCGAAAATTTCCGATCAACAGTTGCGGGAAGCTGAGGTGAAACTCAAGCAAACTGAGGCAATGATTAATTCCATGACTCCCCAAGAACGACGGGAACCGGAATTATTAGCTTCTTCTCCCAGTCGGCGCAAACGCATTGCTAGCGGTTCAGGATACCGAGAAACCGAAGTTTCTAAGTTGGTAGCTGATTTCCAAAAAATGCGTGCTTTAATGCAGCAAATGGGACAAGGTGGAATGCCAGGAATGGGTATGCCGGGAATGGGTATGCCAGGAATGGGCGGCGGAATGAGTCCTTTTGGGAATCGGCAACCACCTCCGGGCTGGCGTGGTCACGGCGGAGGCGGTGGTAAGAAGAAGCCGAAGAAGGATAAAAAGAAGAAAGGTTTTGGTCAATTATAAGTGGGGACTGGGGATTGGGGATTGGGGACTGGGGACTGGGGGGCAGAGGGGCAGAGGGGCAGAGGGGAGGAGAATTCAAAACTTAAAACTTTCCAACTCTTCCTAACTCAAAACTCAAAACTTACCCAGTCCCTAGTCCCCAGTCCCCAGTCCCCATTTCCTTCATTAAGATTTACCCAATTGACCTACTTAGAGAAGTACAATTGTAGATTAGTCAGAATTGTGCAAATTAGTTTTCCAAAATGATCAAATTGCGATTGAAGCGATACGGCAAAAAGCGGGAAGCCAGCTACCGGATAGTAGCGGCACTGAGTACATCTCGTCGTGATGGCCGTCCCATTGAAGAATTAGGGTTCTATAATCCTCGTACCGACGAAACTAAGCTGAATGTAGAAGCGATCGTCAAACGACTCAAAGAAGGCGCTCAACCTACCGATACCGTTCGCAGCATCCTCCAAAAAGCTAATGTCTTCGAGCAGCTACGTGCCCCAGTTACCGAATAATAATGGTTCTCCTCAGTCCTTGTCAGCCACAAGCCCTGATTATCCCGGACTTGTGAAATTCCTCCTTGAGCCATTTTTGGAGTCGCCTAATTCTTTAAAGGTAGACTGCGAAATTTCCTCGACTAGACCAAGAGTCTGGATTCGATTGGCTTTTGAAGGGGAAGATAAAGGGCGGGTTTTTGGTCGCGGTGGACGCAATATTCAGGCAATCCGAGCGGTAATTGCCGCAGCAGCGAAATTAGCCGGACAATCGGTTTACCTGGATATTTATGGCGGGACACCAGCAGAACATGATAGTGGGCCACCAACTAGAGAGATGGGGCGAAGACCTTCTCCCCGTCACCCTAGTCCGTCGAGGTCTTCTCATAGACTCCGACCCCGCTAAAGTTACTATGTAATATTGAGGCGTTGTCAGAAGTAAAGGAATACAATTGCCTTAGTGGTAGTAAATTGCAAAGCCATAAGGAGGTGAAAGTTAAACAGTGGCAGAAGTCCGTTTGGGAGAAAATGAGTCAATTGACTCGGCGTTGAGACGCTTCAAAAAAAAGATTCAAAAAGCGGGAATTTTATCGGAAGTTAAACGCCGTGAACGGTACGAGAAGCCCAGCCTCCGTCGCAAGCGGAAAGCTGAAGCTTCACGCAAGCGCAGATACTAATTTATTTGCCGGAAATATTCGGGAATAAAACGATAAATTCTTAATTTCTGGAAAGGCAAAAATGACGCTCAACCACATCTTTAGTTATCTCAGATTTGACATCTGTGATGGCTGGCTTTTTGGGTGTAGCGTCTTTTTGCTTTGTCAGGGGATTAAGTATTGTATAAGGATAAGGTGATTTTAAACTGCGGGAAGATTTTTTCACAATGCCGGAGTCAACGACGATTCAGTTACCGACAAGAGAAAGTGCGATCGCACTCAGCGGAGTCAGAGAGGAAAATTTAAAGACTTTGGCGCGACAAACTGGGGCGACACTGGTATTGCGGGGACAAGATTTACTAATTTCGGGAACGGCGAATCAGGTGGATCTTTGTGGGCGGTTAGTGCGATCGCTCGAAGACTTCTGGAAACATGGTAAAACTATCACTAATGTCGATATTCTCACCGCCCGTCACGCTTTAGACACTCAACGTACCGAAGAGTTACAAGACTTACAGCGAGATGTCCTCGCCCGAACTCGTCGCGGTGAAGAAATTCGCGCCAAAACTTTTCGTCAACGTCAATATATCCAATCAGTTCGCACTCACGACTTAACCATTTGCATTGGCCCTGCTGGTACTGGTAAAACTTTCTTAGCAGCTGTTTTAGCAGTTCAAGCACTTTTAGCTAATGAATATGAACGGTTAATTTTAACTCGTCCCGCTGTCGAAGCTGGGGAAAGGTTAGGCTTTTTACCTGGAGATTTACAGCAAAAAGTTAACCCTTATTTGCGCCCTTTGTATGACGCATTACATGAGTTAATCGAACCAGAAAAAATCGCCAATTTAATGGAAAGAGGCGTGATTGAAGTTGCTCCTTTAGCTTATATGCGGGGACGCACTCTCAATAACTCTTTTGTCATTGTTGATGAAGCGCAAAATACCACAGCAGCACAAATGAAAATGGTGTTGACACGCTTAGGTTTTCGCTCAAAAATGGTAGTGACTGGCGATATTACCCAAACTGATTTACCATCTAATCAAACCTCTGGTTTAGGATTAGCTGAAAAAATTCTGCGAAATGTAGAAGGAATTGCTTTTTGTCACCTTTCTCAAGCAGATGTGGTACGCCATCCTTTAGTACAAAGAATCGTTACTGCTTACGAAAAGTACGAAAATAGTTAACATCAGGTTCGTTGTAAACACTTTAGTGTTTCTGAATTTCAAGAAAGAACGACTGAAGTCGATACTACAAACTTGATGTTTATTCTCACCAATTACCAATTACCAAAATCATTATGTCTGCTAATCTCAAAGAATTTCTCGAAGCTTGCGAAAATTTAGGTACACTGCGTTTAATTGTTACTAGCAGTGCGGGAGTTTTGGAAGTACGTAGCCCAATTAAAAAGCTTTTTTATGCGGAACTTCCTAAAGGTAAGTATGCGAATATGCACGCTGATGATTTTGAATTTCACTTGAATATGGACAAAATTAAACAGGTGAAGTTTGAAACTGGGGAGTCGAAACGGGGAAATTTTACTACTTATGCAATTCGGTTTTTGGATGAACAGCAAGAAGTTACTTTTAGTGCTTTTTTGCAGTGGGGAAAACCGGGTGAATATGAACCGGGACAGGTGGAAGCTTGGTTGGGTTTGCAAGAGAAGTATGGGGAGGTTTGGGAACCTGTTCCGGTGGAGGCAATTTAGTTTTTTGGGGAAAGGAGTATGGAGTTTTTGCGGAGGGGATAATTGATTTTTTTAACCACGAAGACACGAAGGAAACGAAGAAGATTTTTGAGAGGTTTTTGGGTTTTTTGTTTGGTTTTGTTGTGTGGTTTTTGGTGTGCTGAGGTTAAGGCGGGTACGCTGAACGATCGCTTTTCTCATCTTCCTAATTGGGATGCTAAACCTATTCTTTCAGCGGTGAAAGGAAGTGAGGATTTGGTTTATCCAGATTGGATGATGGGAACTTGGAATGTTAGTAGTACTTTGGTGGAAATGATAGCACCTTTGGCTCCTGATTTTGTTAGTCCGGGTTTTGAGGGAAATCGACAGTTTTTAAATCAACCTATCAATTTTTTAGTGCGTTTCGTTGGGGTGAATGAACAGGAAAGAGAAGTAAAAGGTTATCCTTTTTCTCAACTCAAAACTCAAAATTCAAAACTCAAGTCTTTAAAGGTGGTTGCCGATCGCACTTTTAACAGCTTAAATATAGGTAGGGCGGTTTTGGGCGATCGATCTATTGTTGCGGTAAAGGTCGATCGGGATAATCCAAATCAACAAATTACTTATTTAGCAGGAGAAAACCAACTAATTTCTTTAGTTACTAATCGCACCACTGAACAGCCTAATTCTGAACAGTTTATCGCTACAGAAATCTCTCAACAAATATTTCGGAGTGCCTCACAAGTTTATTTAAATGAAGTAGAAACAACTACTTTTTATCAAAGGCAAAAAGCCTCAAATGTACCAATTACAGCCGAACAAATCACCGCTATTTATCTATCTCCTCAAGATCCTAATTATTTTATAGCTGCTGAAAAACCAGTTGCTATATATAAATACAATTTGGAGTTTTACCCACAACAAGTATTGGAGTTGAGATGATGAAAGGTATTTTAAATCAAGTTATTACTGTTTTAGAATTAACTTTTTTCTTGCCACAATTACTGTTATTTTACTTAACAAATCAAAAGGAAATTATTATCAATGATGTACAAAAATGGGTGAGTGTATTTGAATGGAAAGAATCGTCTGATTTAGTAAATTTATTAACTCTAAATTCCCGAAATAAAGAGTTTCGCAATCTTTATTATTATCGAATTAGTAAAGGTAATCTACTAGCTAGAATATTCATGAAAATAGTTAAACCATTTTATCCAGAATGTTCCTCGTTGTTTATTGATCCTTCTTGTAATATTGGGGGAGGATTATTCATTCAACATGGTTTCAGCACTATTATTATGGCAGATATGGGCGAAGATTGTTGGGTAAATCAACAAGTTTCTATTGGTTATAAAGATAAAACAGGTCGTCCGAAAATCGGAAATAACGTTAGAATCACTGCGGGAGCAAAAGTTTTAGGAAATCTCACTTTGGGGAATAATGTCACTGTAGGGGCAAATGCAGTTGTTACGAAAAATGTTCCTGATAATTGCGTGGTTGTTGGTATCCCTGCTTATATTATTAAAAGAGATGGTTTGAAAGTTAAAGAAGAATTAGTTTAAATGGCGGAACAACCGAAGGTAATTTTTTTAGATGCCGTTGGCACTCTGTTTGGCATTAAAGGTAGCGTAGGAGAAGTCTACGGTAGCATTGCTCAAAGGTTTGGTGTAGAAGTTTCTCTCGAAGAGTTAGATCAAGCTTTCTACAACAGCTTTAAAAAGAGTGAGAAAATGGCTTTTCCCGGAGTTCCCTTGGAAGAGATTCCTTTGCGGGAATTTGAATGGTGGGAAGCTGTGGCAATTAACACTTTTCAAGAAGCAGGAGTTTGGGAAAAGTTTACTGATTTTGCGAGTTTTTTTGCGGAACTTTACGATTATTTTGCTACGGCTGAACCTTGGTTTATTTATAATGATGTAATTCCGGTTTTGGAACATTGGCAAAATCTGGGCATAACTTTAGGCGTGTTGTCTAATTTTGATTCTCGTCTTTACCCAGTTTTAGATGCTTTAGAGTTGACAAAGTTTTTCTCTTCTGTCACGATTTCTACGGAAGTTGGTGCGGCAAAACCGGAAGCGGAAATTTTTTATGCTGGGTTAGCAAAACATGATTGTTCTGCTGATGCAGCTTGGCATATTGGTGATAGTTTTAAGGAAGATTATCAAGGTGCAAAAGCTGCTGGTTTAAGGGCGATCTGGCTAAATCGCAACTAAAGGTGTAAAGTAGAAAATCGAAAATCGAAAATCCAAAATTGAAACTCTCTTGACTGATGCCTTACAAGTTACTGTTTGTCTGTTTAGGTAATATCTGTCGTTCTCCTTCGGCAGAAAACATTATGAAACACCTGATTAATCAAGCAGGTTTAAGTAAAGAAATTATTTGTGATTCGGCGGGAACTTCTAGTTATCATATTGGTAGTCCTCCCGATCGCAGAATGACTACCGCAGCTAAACTAAGAGGAATTGAATTAGTAGGGGAAGCGCGTCAGTTTCAGAGGTCAGATTTGGAAAAATTTGATTTAATTTTGGCAATGGATCGAGAAAATTATCGGGATATTTTAATGCTCGATCGCTCTCGCCAATACCAAGATAAAGTAAAACTGATGTGTGATTTTTGTACCAGGCATAATCTCAAAGAAGTCCCCGATCCTTACTATGGTGGTCCAGAAGGATTTAATCAGGTAATCGATCTTTTGTTAGATGCCTGTGAAGGTTTGCTTGACTACATTGTTACTCAGGAACAGTTAATTATTTCCTAATCAACTAAACGCTGTTCAATGGCAATCCTTACTAGCTCCGCTCGGTTGCTAGTTGCGGTTTTTCTGAGCAAATTACTGACGTATTTTTCAATTGTTCTAGGACTCAAATGTAGTTGATCGCCAATTTCTATATTCGATAAACCACGAGTAATTAATTCTAGGACTTGTCTTTCTCGTTCGCTCAAACTCCCAATGGTTACAGTTGTTTGGGCAGTTGTGTTAGCATTTCCTGATAATGTGGGTGTCTGGGTTCGTAAATGCCACTCGGTTTGCATAATTTGCGATCGCTCGAGTAAATTACGAATAATCGCTCCTAATTCGTGAATTTCAAACGGTTTGGGTAGATAGGAATCACACCCTAACTTATAGCCCCGAATTCGTTCTTCAGTAGAATTCTTTTCCGTTAAAAATACCACTGGGAGTAAACGAAATTCGGGACGTTGACGAACTTGCCGCACTAATTCATAGCCGTCCATTCGCGGCATCATGATGTCTGTAACCAGTAAATGAGGATGATACTTTTCAACTAACTCCAACGCAGCTTGACCATCCTCAGCTGCTATTACTGAGTAGCCACACATCTCTAAATATTCACTTACAAAAAGACGCATCGGCAGATCGTCATCTGCAACTACGATTATCAAGGACATGAGGGTAAAGGTGGCTAGGACACTTAACCAATAGAATAGGCTAAGTCTAAATCAAAGGTTATGGCTATCATATTCTCCTTTACGAAAAATGCTTAGGCAAAAGTTAACGAGATAGCTTTTATAACTACTAACATTCTAATGAAAGATGTTGCTTACTACTGACCAATGGGCAAAAACCAAGTTAAACAGAAACTTCAACAGGGCGAAGTTGTAATTGGGCCATTTATGAATTGTGCTTATCCGGCGTTCATCGAAATTTGTGGACACGCTGGGTTTGACTTTGCGATTATTGACCTGGAACATGGGCCTTTACACACTTTAGCAGCAGAAGATCTTTGTCGGGCGGCTGATTGTGTGGGGTTAGATGCGATCGTCCGAGTTCGCAAAAATGACCCCCCACAAATTCAACGTGCTCTCGATATTGGCAGCGCAGGTGTCCAAGTCCCACAAATTGAAACTAACACAGATGCCGCGGCAGTGGTACGTAGTGCCAAATATTACCCTTTGGGTACTCGTGGTCTTTCGTTGAATACCCGTGCGGGAATGTATACTGCCGCAGGTACAGAAATTATCGAAAAATTGAATGCAGAATCTTTAGTAGTGGTTCATGTGGAAGGAATACGAGGCGTAGAAAACTTAGAAGAAATTGTCCGCGTTCCTCACATTGATGTTGTTTTTCTTGGCCCTTATGATTTGTCTCAGTCGTTAGGAATTCCCGGACAGGTAGGTGACGATCGTGTAATCGAATTAATGAAACAGTGTGTCACCAAGATTAAGCAAGCTAAAAAAGCTGTAGGAACATTTGCCGATCGCCCAGAAATGGCTAAGTTATGGATTGATGCTGGGGTGCAATACATTGCTTTGGGTGTGGATGTGGCAATTTTTCTTCGGGCTTGTCAGGCTTTGGTGAAAGCAGTCAGAAGTTAGTTAGATTGAGTATGTTTGCTTACTGGAATTTCTCCATACCATAAATTGTGATTTTTTGTTGTCTATTGCACAACATTTTTTTGAGCAGCTTTTATAATAGGAACAAATGACCCCGAAAAATATAGGGGATCAACTATAGCAAGGGAAAATACTATGCAAACGTTATTAGGTTCAACGGAATTGCAATATGCAATGATGTTTACATTGCAAAAGATCGATCGCATCCGTTTAGAAGATTTCAAACCATTCTTTAACGACTTACCTGTAGATCCTTACATCAAAGGTAAATATCGCCAAAGAAGATTGTCGCGGTTTAAAGTTTCATCTGATGAAGTAGTGAAACTACCTCATGGTCATTTATTTCAAAGTAAAAACTATAACCCTTTAGTCGGCGATATGAAGCGAGAATATGCCGAATTAGATGATGGATTAATCCAGTTAGTTGAATTTAAAAAACTGCTATTTGCCTTTAGTGATTTTTGCAAATTAAACTCAGTAGCTTTAGAAGTAGGAGTGCATCAAATTCGGACAAGTTGTTCGCCGGATAATTTTGGCAACCCAGCACCGGAAGGGATTCACAGAGATGGCACTGACTTAATTGGAATTTTCGCAGTCGATCGAGAAAATGTTGAAGGTGGCGAAACTCATCTATATAGAAATCGCAAACAAGATCCGGTTTTCAAACAAGTTTTAAATCCAGGTGAGTTACTACTAGTAAACGATCGAGAATTCTTCCACTACACCACTCCGATTAAACCCCTAACTGAAGGTATTGGGACAAGAGATGTATTTGTATTAACTTGCCCGAGTTTGATTGAAGATTAAGGGGACTGGGGATTGGGGACTGGGGACTGGGGACTGGGGATTGGGGACTGGGGACTGGGGAGTGGGGACTGGGGACTGGGGGCTGGGGATTGGGGACGGGCAACGGCGCTGGGCCCCCGGCGGCGGGGCCCCGCCGCGCCGCCCCCCGGCGCGCGGGGGCGCGGGGGCGGGGGGCCGGGGGGCGCGGGGGCGGGGGGGGGGGGGGCGGGCGGGGGGGGGGGGGGGGGGGGCGGCGGGGGCGGGGGGGGGGCGGGGGGGGGGGGGGCGGCGGGCGGGCGCGGGGGGGGCGCCGGGG